>JBNKZD010000017.1:0-7423 GCA_050301235.1 Chitinispirillaceae bacterium
GGTGCATACCCAAAATTTGCCGGTATCATCTTCAAATATGTCAGTAATTATGTTCTCAAGTTTCCCATTCTGCTCATCAGTATAGAGGATTCTTTCAAATTTACAGGTTTCGCGGTTATACCTGCACAAGCCGTTGGATGTAGCAGTACCTATCCATAGATTGTTCTTTTTATCTTCGTAAATACAGGTAATATAGCTATTGGGTAACGAAGTCGAATCTTTCTGATCGTGCTTGTATACCTTAAACTTCACACCATCATACTTATTTAATCCATTAGCAGTACCAATCCAAACATATTTTTCATGATCCTGATATACACACACTACGTCTCCATGCGATAAGCCCATTTCAGGAGTAAGATTTTTAAAGGACATCTTACCGGATTGGGCAAATGAGCTAAGAAAAAAAATAAATAATGGAAAAAATAAAATTGCTGTCTTCACAAAAAAACAGTTAGTTTTCAAGTAGCCGGATGCCCTTCTGTCCGGTAGACAGGAAACACGCATATCATTATTCTGCCTGATGTGAATTTTAAATTCATGCAGGTTTCCCGGAAAATCAGAACAAGTTGTGCTTCTGAATAAATATGTTTGTTTCATTGATTTATTTTTTAACAAATTGTGAAATTAAATGTCGCCCCTTTTTCAACCTCTCCTACGGCCAATACATTTCCTCCATGTCTATTAATTAGTGTTCGTCTATAAAGTCCAACTACTGCGTTGTTGCTCAAAATCCAAATCCTCATATACGCTAGTATACTGGCGGTTTGAATTTTTCACACGCCTTGTATTTAAACTTTATAGTTCAAACACCCGACTTTATGGACAGGTACTAATTAGTGTTCATCTATAAAGTTCATCTACTGCATTATTGTTCAAAATCCAGATCATCATATACGCTGGTATACTGCGGCTTAAATTTTTCTCACGCTTTGTATTTAAACTTTTATAGTCCAAACACCCGACTATATGGCCATACATTATTTAGTATCAGCAAGAAAAACTCTTTTTTTTCGTTACTCCCGCTCTCAAAAATGCAGCTTTCTTATCTGCACTTGAGTTTTCGTGAAAGTACAAAATAAGATCATATGTCGAAAACTCATTAATTAAGGTATGGTAAAATAAAAAGTTGCTCCCTTTTCAACTTCTCCTTCGGCCCAAACCTCACCACCATGCCTGCGAATAATGCGCTGTACTGTAGCAAGACCAATTCCTGTTCCGGAAAACTCTTTTGAGTCATGCAAACGTTGAAAAGCACCAAACAGCTTTAGTGCGTATTTTGTTTCAAAACCTGCACCATCGTCCCTGACAAAATATACTCGTTTGTCTTTTTGCCTAAGCATTCCTAATTCTATTCGGGCTGAAGGATGTTTTGAGGTATATTTCCATGCATTTCCAATGAGATTTTCCAGAACAATATACAAAAGATGTGCGTCTGCATAAACCTTAATGTCTTTCTGAATAATAAATTCAACAAGTCTTTCAGGGTGAACCTCACGAAGCTCAACTTCAATGCCCCTTGCCATTTCACTCATGTTTACCTGTTGGATATTCATTTCGCTACGGCTAATACGCGAAAGGCTCAACATATCATCGATAAGCAGCGCCATACGCTGGGCGGCATTGCGAATGCGATGCAGATAGTTTTTTCCTTGTGCATTAACATCGTCTTGATACTCATCGAGGAGTATCTGGCTAAATCCATCGATACTGCGCAATGGGGCACGCAAATCGTGAGAAACCGAGTATGAAAATGCTTCGAGTTCTTTGTTTGCTGTTTCTAATTGAACCGTACGTTCTTTTACCAGCAGCTCAAATTGCTGGCTACGTTTCTTTATATTTCTGATTCTCAATTTAAAAATAAAGTAAACCAATGCAATAAATAACATGATAACTATACTCCTATACCACCATGTTTTCCACCAGGGGGTAAGGATTGTTATGAAAATGGTTTTCCCTTTTTTATTCCAGACACCATCTTCGTTTGTTCCCTGCACCTTGAATAAATAATCGCCTGCACTAATATTGGTATAAACTGCCAACCGTTCTTTACTACTCACATTGTGCCAGTCAACATCAAAACCTTCCAGTTTATAGCGGTACCGATTCTTCATGGGAGCCACATAACTCAATGCAGCAAACTCAAAGGACAGGCTATTCTGGTTGTATGCTAATGTCAGCGAATCAGTCTCGTTGATGGTTTTTTCCAGCACAGATCCTCTGCCAACCGGCACCGTCTTTCCAAAAAGCCGAAAATCGGTAAGTACAACCGGTGGTACATAAGGGTTATCCTTCACCTCCCGCGGATTAAACACATTAAAGCCGTTGATACCGCCAAAATACATTTCTCCTGTGCGATTACTCCTGCAGAATGCGGTAAAAACATTAAACTCGTTACTTTGCAGACCGTCGATTACATCATAGTTGCGGAAGTTTCCGGTTCCCGGATTGAAACGGGAAAGCCCGTTGTTGGTACTTATCCACAGGTTTCCCTCCTCATCTTCCAGAATACCCTCAATCGTGTTGTTGGGCAGTCCCTCCTTTTCCGTATATACCGTACAGGTTCCGGTCGCCCGGTCAAATTTGCACAAGCCTGAGGTTGTGCCTACCCAGAATTGGCCGGACAGGTCTTCGTAAAGTACCCGAACAACATTGCCAGACAGGCTTTTCTGGTTCTGTGGATCATTCTGAAACCTTTTGAATGTTTCCGTAGCCTTATCGAAACGGTTCAAACCTCCACCTTCAGTGGCCACCCACAAAGTTTTCGCCCTATCTTCATATATATCAGTGATTGAGCCCCCACTCAGACTAACAGGATTGTCAGGATCATTCTGGTACCGTTGAAATGTTTCTGTATTCCGGTCAAAGCGGCTCAAGCCGTTATTCCATCCTCCTACCCATAGTACTCCCCTGGAATCAAGACAGAGCGAACGGATTATATCATCGCCCAGACTATGGGGGTCTTCGGGGTTGAATCGGTAAGCTTTAAATTTACCGGTCCCGGGATCAAAGCGGTTCAAGCCTCCCCTGTAGGTGCCGAACCAGAGCGTACCGTCTGGATCTTCCCGGGTGGCTGTTACTGAACCTGTCGTGATACTGCCCGGGTTGTCCGGGTTGTTGCGAAAGACCTGCCAGGTATCTGACCGGCGATCCCAGCGGTTGAGGGTACGAGAAGTGCCAATCCACACGATACCGTTGTGGTCTTCAAAGATAGAGAAGATGAAATTGTCTGCCACGCTGTTGGGATTGTCAACCTCATGTTTGTAATGGGCAAACCTGGGGGATAAGGTGGAAAACACATTCGCCCCGCCCCCCATGGTTCCCAACCACATCGTCCCCGAGGGTTCCTCCAGGAAAGAGCTGATAAAATTATTCCGTAGGCTGTGAAGATCGTTGGGGTCATTTTTATACTGAATAATCTGCTGTTGCTGCCGGTCAAACTTCAAAACACCGGCGCCACTTGTACCTAACCACAGGTTGCCTGCTGCATCTTCGTGGATTTGCAAAATCGCATTTAATCTGGACGCATCCGGACGGTTGGGAGCAATGGCGTAAGGGGTAAAATGACCGGTTTGCCGATCCAACGTCCCAAAACCCATATGTGTTGCTACCCAGAACGTCCCCGTTCTGTCTTCGTACATTCCATGCACAACCGCATCCGGCAATGCGTACGGATCAACCGGATCCGGCAGATACCGGGTAATCTGCCCTGAGACAGGATTGAGCCGGGTCAGCCCTGCATCCCAGGTTCCGATCCACATCATACCGCTTGAATCCTGATAGATACTCTCAATCCGATCACTACTCAGGCTGTTGTCATCCAGAGGATCGTTACCGTAATGGGTAAAATTCCCTGACGCTGGATTGAGCCTGTACAACCCCTTATCATTTGTACCTACCCACAATGCGCCCTGCCGGTCCTCGTACAAACCGTATTGGGAAATATTGTTACCATTCAGGGTATTTGGATTATCAAGGGCGTGGGAATAGTGGGTAAAGGTTTCCGTCGCCGGGTTAAACCGGTCAACTCCGGCACCGGTAGAGGCCAGCCACAAAACACCACCCTGCCCGGGGCAAATAGTTATCATAGAGTTGCTACCGAGACTATTGGGGTTGCCATGTTCGAAACGGTAAATCCGGAACGAATAGCCATCGTAGCGGCACAGCCCATCAGTGGTGGCGAACCATAAGAAGCCCTGATCATCTTGCGCCATGCCAAAAACATTACTGGAGGACAAGCCCTCATCTCCGGTAAAAGCAGTGAACCGGATATTTTTGCCGGAGACCACTGGCAGAACCATTGTGCCCGGAGCAACCTGACTTTGTGCCAACACTGCCCCCAAACTATGCACCAGCATAATCAAAGCTGAAACAACAATTATTTTCAAAAAAGAATTTGTTCCCATTACATTAGTGTAAAATAAAAAACCGCCCCCTTGTCAACTTCGCCTTCTGCCCATACTTTCCCCCCATGTTTGTGAATAATACGCTGCACTGTGGCCAGGCCGATTCCTGTCCCGGCAAACTCTTTGGAACCGTGTAAGCGTTGAAAAGCACCAAATAATTTTTGTGCATACTCCATATTGAAACCGGCTCCATTGTCGCGAACAAAATAAACTTGTTTACCATCCTGTTGAAGTATTCCGAATTCAATAATAGCCGTAGCTTGTTTTGAAGTAAATTTCCATGCATTGCCCATGAGGTTTTCTAACGCACTCTGGATTAATCTCTCGTCGGCATTCGCTATAATTCCTTTCTGAATAACAAATTCAACATTTCTATCCGGATCAGAATTACGTAAGTTATTTGCAATTTCCTTTGCCATGTTGCTAAGGTTTACCGGCCGGATAGTCAGATCACCGCGGCTTACCCTTGATAGCTTCAACATAGCATCGATGAGTTGTGCCATTTTTTGTACCCCTGTCCGCACTCTATGCAAATAGTCTTGTCCCTGCTTGTCTAATTTATCCTGATATTCTTCAAGTAATATCTGGCTAAAACCATCTATGCCACGCAAGGGTGTCCGCAAATCGTGCGAAACAGAATAAGAAAAGGTTTCGAGTTCTTTGTTAGCTGTATCGAAATTTATGTTAGCTGCTTCAAGTTCTTTGATAACAGCTTGCAACTGGGCAGTGCGCTCTTCCACCAGATGTTCAAATTCAAGGCTACGTTTCTTAATATTTCTGATTTTTAACTTAAAACCTATAATAAACATGCCCACAAGCAGTATGGTCGCCATGCCCCGAAACCACCAGGTTTGCCTAAACGGCGGGGTTATGATAATCTTTATGGATTTGCCCTCCATGTTCCACACACCATCCGGGTTCGAGCCCAACACCCTGAACACATAACTACCTGCTGGCAATTTGGTATAAACTGCCAGCCTTTCTTTGCCACCTGTATGATACCAATCTTTATCAAAACCTTCCAGCATGTAACTATATTGGTTCTTTTGTGGAGCTGCATAACTTAATGCAGCAAACTCGAAGGTGATTGTGTTGAGACTGTGGGGCAATGTTAGCGAATTTGTCTCATTTATATTTTGTTGAAGTACTGAATTTTTACTTACCGATACTGATTTCCCAAAGATCCGGAAATCAGTAAGGACTATTGGAGGCACATAAGAATTGTTGCGTATATTTCCGGGTAGGAAGGCGACAAGCCCCTTGCTGCAACCAAAAAACAGCTCACCATTTCTGGCTTTTCCATAACAATTTTCGCTGAAATAATTATCCTGTAAACCATCGGTTATATCGTAGTTTCTGAAAGTTTCGTTTTGTGGGTCAAACAACGACAATCCGTTTAAAGTACTTATCCAAAGCATGCCGGTATCATCCTCTAAAATTCCCTGCACGAAGTTGTCTGATAATCCCTGAGTTTCGGTATAATGCGTAAATGTACCGTTTTCTTTATTATACCGGCACAATCCATCACTGAGCCCTAACCACAATGTGCCGGAGTGGCTTTCCTGAATGGCAATAATATCTACGTTTTTTAATGAATTAGAAGCAGAATTCAGAGGATAGTTCTCAAAGGTTTCATTATCGGCGTCAAACCGGCTTAATACACCATCTGTAGTTCCTATCCAGAATACACCGGAATGATCCTGATAGATACAATAGGCATTTCTTCCTCCAAGACTTCCGGGATTATCGGGATTGTGCATGTAGTTAGTAAACTTTTCTGTTTCAAGGTTAAAACGGCTAAGCCCCCCGTATTGACCTATCCATAAGTTCCGGTTTTTATCTTCCAGGATGCAATAAACTTTATCTGATATCAGGCTGTTAGTATTACCTTGTTCGGGAAGATATTGTTTAAACAGCCCGGTGCGTTCATCGAACTGTGTTAGTCCGGACTCCCACCCCCCCAGCCAGAGATAGCCCCTGCTATCTCTAAATATGCACTTGATAGTTGCACCCTTGCCAAGAGAGTGTTTATCGCCAGGTTTTGGGGTATAATGCGTGGTTTTACCGCTATTTCGATCCATCCTGCTCAAAGCCAGGGGAGTGTAACCCAACCACAAAATCCCATCATCATCTATATGTACTGCGGTTACACTGCCTGGCAATAAACTATTAGGATTGCCTGGTTTATGCCCGTAAAAATCAAATTGTTCGTTTTGAAAATTGACAATATTAATCCCCCCTTTCTCTGTTCCTAACCACAACAAACCAGCTCTGTCCCTGTAAATTGAGGATACAAAATTATCGCTAATCCCATCCGGGTTTCTATCATCTTGTTGAAAGATATACTTAAACTGTTCTGTTTGCTTGTTAAAATAACAGAGTCCCTTTTTTGATGGTATCCAGAATCCTTGTTTCCCGTCATCAACAAGGTTACAACTCCACAATCCGATCGCATCACATGGATATTCAGTTAGTTGTTCTGTGGCGGGATTATATTTTATCAGTGCAGCGGGGTTCCATGCCAATATCCAGAAAATGCCTGCCGCATCTTCATATATATAATCTGCTGATAAGATGCTCCGGGTAGCAGAAGGACGAGTAATTTCTCCTGTTTGAGAGTTCAAATGAAATAACCCCCGTTCGCCGGTAAACCATATGTCCTTGTGCTTATCCTCAATTAGTTTAGTAACCCTACCAATAACCTTATTATCAACATCTTTAGAAAAATGAGTAAAAGTTTCAGTTGTCGGTTCAAATTTATTCAGTCCATTGTTTTCAGTACCAAACCAGAAACTACCATAACTGTCCTGAAGTATGCTTTCAACCATGTTGTCGCTGATACTGTTGGGATTGCCAGGGTCATGCTGGTAGCGGGTAACATGACCGGTAACAGGGTCAATTTTGTTGACCCCACCTGAAGCAGTACCAATCCACAAATTACCCAGATTGTCTTCAATTAGGTCTAAAATAAAATTATTGCTGATAGTGGTGGAGTCACCGGTTTTATTTTTATATAC
>JBNKZD010000018.1:0-6809 GCA_050301235.1 Chitinispirillaceae bacterium
AAAATGGAGAGGGGGAAGAACAAATCGCAATTTCTTGCTCCCTTTCTCCACGAGTGGAGAGAGGGCTGGGGAGAGAGGCGATTGCGTATTCTGCGGTGTTCGAGTCGTTTGTCAAAAACGTTTCAAACACCAACAATTATCGCGAAGAAAGCTAATTCAATGGCATTGAGCCCGACCCGACAGGGGAACGCCCATATTATTTTTATACTTTGACAGCTAAATTTCAATTAATATCCTGTATTCTCATATCGTAAAAAAGAAAAATGGAAATCATACGTAACAAAAAGGCCCAGCTGTAATCCTTGTTGAGAAAGCCAGAGAGGGTCCTTACGATGATTGTATGTTTCATTTTCGTTAACTTCTATTCTCGTCTTTTGAAGAAGATTGTGAAGTACAGGTTCTGTTACTTCAAGTCTTATTCTCAGAGGATTGTATGTATAGTCAAATAACAAAGATGTGTTGAATTTGATTTCGCGTGCAAAATTATAACGTTTGGCATTTACTGTGAAGATATTTTCACTACCTGCAGCATTATTATCCCCATAATACTTTGTCTGAAAATTGAGACGGCTTTTGCCAAACAGCATGAAGCCAAATCCCAGGCTTCCAAGATTGCTGCTATTAAGAACCGGGAACATCGTACTGATATCAAAACCGATATCAAAAACGTTCTGATTGGCATAGGAAAACTGTTCCCACACATCTTCCTCTTCAGTTGGCATACTTCCATTCCAGTATGTCTTTGTTCTACCGCCATTAACCCATGCCATCATGGTGTTATTGTATCTGTTGTAGTTATACCTCGAAAGTATTGCAAGATCGATGTAATGAAGTCGCTCGCCGAGTTTGATGTTAACATTCGGGGCAAACTCCAATGCAAAACCACGAACTATTTCTTTACGATCGTCTTCGACGTCATCATTGCCGTTTAATGTGCGTCCCGTTTTATCGCCGTTATAGGACAATGAGACAAATGAGTGTATTCCAAATCGTTCCTGTTCCATTAAATGAATATTACCATAAGCACTGATCACACTCTGGTGACTTTTCTTTTCCCAGTCGCTTTTTTCGTAACTTCCGACAAACCGTTCGTTAAGCAGTGTATCACTGGTCAGTTTTGAGGCATCTGAAGTGTCTTCACGCCAATAATAATAATCCTGGCTGCCGGCTCTTGCGTAAATATTGATACCCGCTTTAATTTTCTGAAGGTCAGCTCCTGCTCTGAAGTTTAATTTGTATAGAGGACCCGTTGAATAATCGTTCTGGAACCATGCATCCCCTTCGGTTCCTCTCACTCCAAAGATATGATTGCATCCGACTTTTGACCATCCCCACAATGCCCGCTCTGAAGATACTGTATCCTGTCCACGTATAAAGTTGATCTCCTTATGAAGTCCGACAGTATTCTCTTTACCAAGAGAAAGCATGGCTCCAAAAGGGATATTCCTTAGTTTAAAAGCTGTAACACCTTCAAGATTAAAATCATACAATGTGTGACGTAACGTGTAATCGAATGGCACATATCCTTCACGGGTACCATTGTTATCATAGGTAAAATTGCCCTTTGCAATATCACTGAGATGATTGACCGTAAAATTACCATCAACTGAAAGTGCAAAGTCTTCTGAAGGGCGATAGTTGTAACCTGCCTGGTTTTGTGTTGTCTGCATCTTTGCACTTTCCTGGAAAAACGCAATTGACTTTATCACCTGATTACCGGTTATGGTGTATGTTCCGTTAGGTTTATTATCAAACTGATCGATATCTCCCCACCAGGGTGACTTACGATAGCTGCTGAACGCAGCAATATTATTGGCTCTGATTTTTGAGACATCCTGCGGGAACAGTGAATAGGAGAAATCGGGATTCGATCCAAATGATGCTACCCTGATCTGACTGCAGATTTCAGTACTGAACGCCATCAGAGCCATAATTACCAGTAGTTTGTTGATTGTGCGTATCATATAAACCACCTGTACTTTAATAAGGTTTGGGTGTCCGGTTGAATAGATTATCCAGTCCGGTTGTAATAAAAAAACCAATTTTAATTCCTGATTGTGAAACCCACATGTTTTCCGATTTGGATTCCCAGAGTGTATTCTTTGATGCTTTATCGACTACTCGGGATTGAGGAGTCAGGGAATAAATTAGTGGCTGTGAAATATCGAGACGATAAACCCATTTACCTCGTCGGTAAACGATATTGAAAAAGGAGTTCAACCAGGTTTCATGATCGTAATTCTTGCGGATTCTTTCTATGTTGAACTCAAAATCGGAGCCATCGACAACATTTCTTCCATAATATTTATTTGTCCATTTGAACCGGGTCCACATCAGAAGCATTACACCAATAGCAACACTCTGATCTTTATTACCATATATAGGGAATACCGGGTTGAGATCGAGGGCAATTTCAAAAAAATTCTGGTTGAAATAGGAGCAGTCCTGCCAGGAGTACTCTTCTGCAGTGTCGGTCCAGCTATTTACATAAGCGCGGGTTTGTCCTCCCGAAACCCAGAGCGGTGCTTCGTTGGCAAAATGCATAACAGAGTAATTTATAAGAATCGCGCCATCGATATATGTCTGGCGGGTTCGCCATGGATACAGGCTCACATTTGGGTTAACCTGAAATACAAAATTAGTCAGTTTCCTGACATGACCATTACGCGCATCCGGATTATCGATATCAACCCGGGTTGTGTCAAGTCTCGTCAAACGAGTGAGGACTAATGTTGCAAACCGGTACTTTTCTCCTTGAGACCAGATATAATTTCCATAAAGTCTTCCAGTGATATTTCGAACTCTGTCAGACTGATTTTCGATGTAATTGTTTAACGAATCAGACCAGTTGTACGTATCAAGATTTCCCGCATTGAATCTGAATCGTCCACCAAGATAAAGTTTAGGCAATGTGGCCCCAGCCTGAACATCAAATTCCCAAAGCGGACCGATCGAATAATCATCAATTGGAGCGGCATGAACCAATTCGTTGTTAAGATAGTCTATATCACCTGTATGGGTTGTATAGGACCATGCCCAATAGAGCTGGTTATACGAGGTTTCCGTACCATTATTCTTTACGGTAAAATCAAGATGTGGTTTAGTGGAGTTTTCCCTGCCGATTCCGAGTTTAAGTCCCACAGGTGTTTTTTTGAAATATCCTGCAAGAATTGATGTCAGATATAATTCATTAAAAGAGTTCCGTCCATTGTACTCAAACGAAGTGGTACCACTCGTACCCGAAGCTCTTGCCCTTTGAAACCAGCTTGATCCCCGTAAGTCGAAACGACATTTCAGAGAATCTTTTAATGAATAGGTAAATCCCCCGGTTGTAGAAAGTGCATTGATACCGGATTTGCATTTAAACGTGTTTCCATCACCAAGATCGATATTTTCTCCGGTTGCAATATAGGTATTATTCGGGCGATTTGCCGATTCATTCATGGGTTTATTTGGGGGATCATCAACATCTCCCCACCAGGGTTTGTTTTCATAATTAGATGTTAAAAACGCATTATCAGTCTGTAATTTGAGAATATCCTGCGGAAATGCCAGAACTGTTAAATTGGGATTGGAACCCACGAGAAAAACGCGGGCTGAAACCAATTGGGGTATAAAAAGAAAAAAAATCAGACTGCAGGGTAGGAGACAGGTGGTGGATTTCCAAGGGTGCACCATAGTGTATTCCTTATGAAACTTTTTGCATTCAGGTATCACCTTAATCGCTTATATTATCAGGCAGTTATTGATAATGATGGCCTGAATAATAATCACTCATGCACTGCAAATTAGATACATGAAAAGGTATCCTACCTATATATATACAATAGATGAATACCATATCACAAGCTGAATACAAATTCACTTCAAAAAGAGATTCAGATCATCGAACAGCGTACTGGAAAAAAGCATTTTTCTGAATTTCACAAGATCGTCATGAAAAATCCTGTTGTTATCATACACAGAGAACTCTGCGTTTAACAGGTTGTACACAGCTGTGGTTCCTTTACCCATTTTTGCCGCATTTCTAAAAGAAAGTGCCTGAAGTTGCGCTAATACTTCCATTGTAATCACATGTTTGGCATTGCTGACAGCTTTGAATGCTTTGCGTGCAGCAACTGTTCCCATGCTGACTACATCCTGGTTGGAGGCATTGCACGAGATTGAAAGTGTGCTTACCGGATTTGCCAGCTGATGGTTTTCGGCAGTTGTGGAAGTTGCGAGATATTGCGCACCCATAAAACCCATGGTGAGACCGCGTGTACCTGGAATCAGGTGCTCAGGCAGTCCTTCATTGAGCTTTCCATCAAGGAGTTTATTGAGCCGTCGTTCAGAAAGGGTACACATCTCAGCTACTGCCATGCAAAGCATATCCATGGTAAAACCAATGCTCTGTCCATGGAAATTTCCTCCATGAATAACTTTTTTCTGGTCGGGGATGATGATCGGATTATCATTTGATGAGTTGGCTTCAATTTCGACAGTCCGCACCGCAGCCTCGATTGCTTCACTGACCGGTGCGAGAATTTGTGGTGTACATCGTATGGAGTAGACATCCTGCACATTGATACTTGTTTCGTACACCAGACCATCAGTCTGCTGCTGACGGATAAGATCGTGCATTTCAGATCGGAGAGTGATATTTTTCGAGCCAGCATATAACTGTCTGATTATTTCTGCAATTCGCAGTTGTCCTGGATGCGGTTTGACTTTGTGAAGGTCCTGATCGAATGCATCATCGATACCGCCAAATATCTCAACTGCAAATGCCGCATTGATACAGGCGATTCTCAAAAGCTTTTTAGCACCAAACAGAGCGAATGCACCAATTGCAGTCATAGCGGCAGTTCCGTTCATGAGTGCAATACCCTCTTTAAAGCTGAGCCTGAACGGTTTCATACCGATCTGTTTGTAAACATCGGCAGCTTCTCTCAACTCTTTTTTGTAAAAAACCTTACCTTCGCCGATAATCGCAAGGGAAAGGTGTGCAAGGTGAATCAGATCACCACTTGCTCCAACACTGCCGCACTCCGGAATGTAAGGCGCAACACCTTCATTGATAAGGTTTTTAATATGCTCGAGCAGTTCAACACGAACACCGGAAAATCCTTTGACAAGGCAATTCAATCTAACGGCCATTGCAGCAAGAGCGATGTACGGCTTTATCGGATCACCCAGTCCAGCGGCATGACTTCTGATAAGGTTCACCTGCAGAGCCTCAATTTCATTATCATTGATAATTTTGTTACACATCGGACCAAATGAGGTATTCACGCCGTATATGATTCTCTTTGCAGCAACTTCACCTTCGAGAAACTGCCTGGATTTGCGGCAACGGTCAAGTGCTTTGTTGTCAAGCTCAATAACTTTATCACCTATGCCTATCGCTATAATATCCTCAATTGTCAGATCGTATCCGTTCAGTACTACTGCTGGTCTGTTACTCATGTCTTAAAACCTTGTAAATTAATTTTGTACCTGTTCAGGTAACCGGGGATTCTGGAATAAACGTTAAAAATATATCCTGTTGAGCTGAAGAATACATTTTTTAACGTTCATGCATCTACCCGAATGTAGTTTTAGAGCAATTATAGATGGAGAGATTCATGATGAAAAGATCTGTAGTTGCGCTGGTTCGGTGTGATTCCTACAATGATGAGGATATTAATCCCGCTGTTGAACGGGGTTTTTCTCTTCTGGGCAGGGTTTCTCAATTTGTTGAACCGAATAAAAAACGGGTTCTGCTCAAACCAAATGTTTTGTGGGGTGTTGATCCTCAGAATTGTGTTACGACACATCCGGCGGTATTCAAAGCAGTAGCATCAGTGATGAAATCTGCCGGGGCACAGCTCTTCTATGGGGATTCTCCAGCCGGAATTACCGGGGTCGCTTCATCACTTAAAAAAGCCGGATTGAGCGAAATTGCCCAGGAAATTGGTGCCGAACTGGCGGATTTTGAAAATGGGCGATCGGTTACTTTTAATGAAGGAATTGCAGGGAAAAACCTTTTCATCGCCAATGCTGTATTTGATTGTGATACCTTGATCAGTCTTCCAAAATTGAAAACTCACGGTCTTACCCGAATTACCGGTGCGATAAAAAACCAGTATGGATGTGTGCCCGGTATGGTAAAAGGTGAGTATCATGCACGTTTTCCGGATGTGTACGATTTTTCAAATCTTATTGTCGATATTACGCGATTTGTTTCCCCTAAACTATATATAATGGATGCCGTGTATGCAATGGAAGGGAATGGGCCACAGAGCGGAACGCCAAAGAAGTGTGGACTCTTACTCTTCTCGACTGATCCGGTAGCAATTGATACGGTAGCCTGCCGGATTATCGATCTGAACCCGGATTTTGTACCGACGATTGGTTCCGGGGTTAAAGCCGGGTTAGGAACTGCGGATTTTTCCTCAATTGATATTGTTGGCGAATCACTTGAGCAATGTATAGTTAAAGATTTTTCTGTAGTCAGGAAACCTCCGGTCAGAGTACCTCGAAGCAGACTGTTTATTGAGATACGTAATCACTTTACAGCTCGACCTGTCGCAAGCGCATCATTGTGTATTCGTTGTGGCCGATGTGTTGAAGCGTGTCCGGTCGACCCCAAAGCAGTTGAACTGCCCGGAAATGCAAAAAAGCCTCGATACAACTATCGGCGCTGTATCCGCTGTTTCTGTTGTCAGGAAGTTTGCCCGGCAAAAGCGATCTCTGTTCGTGATGGCATCTTGAAAAAACTCTTTCCTGTCGCATCATTCCTTTCGTTACTTTTGTCAAACTATTATGCGAAACGGCGAAAATGATCC
>JBNKZD010000019.1:0-6879 GCA_050301235.1 Chitinispirillaceae bacterium
TGGAGAGAGGGTTGGGGAGAGAGGCGATTGTGTATTCTGTGGTGGCTGAGTTGTTCGTTAAAAATGCTCCTAACACTAACTGAATTTATAATCAATTTTCTTAGACTGTATGCTGACCATTTTAAAAAAACATAAAAAAGTATTGGTGATATCCTGTACAGTGATTGTACTTGTCATTGTGACATTTATCGCAATACGTCAGGCCGGGGTATGGTTGCTGGTTAAAGACCCTATTCCGGACAAGGTTGATGTGCTATTTACGTTCGCAGGGGAACGGCATCGGGTTGATTATACATCGGAACTGATGATGAAATATCCCAACGCCCATTGGGTATTGAGTGACTTTAAAGATGGCTATTTCAACTACATCAAGAAGAAAAATTTTGATATATCCCGGGTGACAGTTGTTGATACCTGTATTAGTACTGTCTATGAAGTAAGAACTTTAATAGGGTATCTGGAGGCGCATCGAAGTCGCTATCCTGAAGGTATCACCGTTGGACTGGTTTCCGGTCCCTATCATATGCGCAGAATACAACTGATGGTTAGAAGTCGCAGCAGGTTGAAAAACGTAACGTTCGTATTTCTTCCGGTACCACTTGAATCGTATAATACTTCAGATGAGATGTATAAACGATGGTGGAATTACCGGAATATCTCCTCTGTGGTTTTCTCTGAGTTGCCCAAAATCCTCTATTTTTACCTGTTTGATAACAAGTAATGTATTAAAATTCATACTGTTATACATTTAATTATTGATTTTCACTATATTTAAATGTATTCTATGATTTATCGGTTTAAATAACCATGCAGTAACAGTTACCACCACATCATTCTTCGAGGTGATTTCATGAGTAATACTACAAAAAAGGATCTGGTTGAGAAAATTTCAGATCGGACCGGATTAACTCAAGTGGATACAAAGATTGTAGTCGAAAGTTTTCTCGAATCTGTCACTCAGGCATTGCAGACAGGGAGTAATATTGAAATCCGTGGCTTCGGTCGATTCAAGGTCAAACAGAAAAAAGCAAGAACTGCAAGAAATCCACGGACCAATGAATACATTGATGTAGATGCAGGATTTAAACCGGTTTTTGAAGCATCAAAAGAGCTGCGTAAGCGTATTAATGATGCTCAGGGGTACATCGAATCCGGGCCATTGCCAAATCAGCAGCAGGCTATCGGATCTTTGTAGTATCCCATAATGCTGTTGCGGCTTTTTTGAGATCTGTGAACCATTGACGGATTTCATCTGGCTGCACCCCGAGGCTGTCGGCAATATTTTTCACAGGTACTCCGCATTCAACCCTTACTATTGCATCCCAGCGTACTTTAGGGGAGATCCATTTCTGTGCTACACTCTTACCTGAATCCCGACTCGAGACAGGTGTCATTGCTGCTGCAGTAGTATCTTTGGCAGATAGTACCGGGTTTGGTTTATTTTGTCTGATTTGTGAGATTAGAGAATCGATTTTTTGAGAAAGAGATTCATTTTCATTATAACCTGAAGATGAATAACGGATATTTCCCATCGGGTCGATTACAAAAAGTGCAGGAAGCGACGAAACGCCATACCGTTCAGCGGTTTTACAATAGGGATCGAGGAGTACCGGGAGTGTATATTTTCTCTCCGTGACAACCGGACCTACTTTTGATGCTCCCTCTTTATCGATACTTATACAGAAAATTTTGACACTGTCTGTACTGTGCTTTTGAGCAATAGCGGTCAGTTCCGGAATCTCCTTTTTGCACGGCTCGCAATAGGTTGCCCAGAAACTGAGAATCACAACATGTCGAAATGGATTTATATGTAGTTTGTTAAGAGTATCACCACACCAGGTCCGTAAACTTACACGATCACCATCAAAGGTAGGAAGAGAGAACGTTGGGGCAGCAGTACCTGCTGGTAAAACGGTGGTTTTTTCGGGTTGTGCTGCCTGAAGATACATTGCGGACAAACAGAGAATAAGTAGCATAACTTTTAACATTCTGGATATCTCCTGAAATGTGCGGATTTATGTGTTCGAAGGTTCAGTGTTCAAAGTTCAAGGTTCTGAAATCTTTGGACTCTGAACCCTGAACCCTGAACTCCGAACGTTTCTTGCTTATTTACCAAGTTCTGCAGATCTTTTTGTAGCCTCGCATACCGCACTGATCACAGCATGTTTGAAACCGTTCTGTTCAAGAACTTTACAGCCCTGAGCAGTTGTACCGGCAGGCGACATGACTTTCATTTTTAATGCAGCCGGGTGCTCAGTTCCTGATGCGACCATTTTTGCAGCACCAATGACCGTTTGCACCGCACAATCTCTGGCAACAGATAAAGGTAATCCGGCAGTAACACCTCCCTCGATAAGCGCTTCAATAAAGAGAAACACATACGCAGGGCCACTTCCCGACAACCCGGTTACAGCATCAATGAGCTTTTCGGGTACCTGGACACTTTTACCAATAGAATTAAAAATCGTGCTGACGGTATCTGCATCACTTTGACTGCATCGGTCATTTAATGAAAACCCACTCATCCCTTCACCAATAAGAGCAGGGGTGTTGGGCATCACACGGCAGATCCTGCTCTCACCCGGCAGATACTCACTTAATTTCGACAATGTTACACCGGCTGCTATGGAAATCCAGAGGGGTCTGTTTACAAGTGGAAGCTTCCCCAGTTGTTTTATTGCCGATGCAACATCCGCAGGTTTAATTGCAATAATGATGACATCCGGCAGAACATCCACGTCCCGGAACCAATCCTCAAAGCGACGAATGACAACCGATTCCGGCAGACCGGATAGTGAAAGTGGATTGAGATCAAAGGCTGAGAGTGAGCATTCTGACCCGAAAGCATTTGAAATACCTCCGATCAGTGCTTTACCCATATTGCCACAGCCAAGAACTGCAATTTTTATCATAATCAGCTCTTCATTGCTTCAAGAAAATCTCTGTTGCTTCGTGTGCTGCCAATTTTCTCAATAAGGAATTCCATCATTTCGTTAGGAGACATTGTAGCGAGGAACTTCCTGAGAACCCACATTCTGTTCAGTTCCTCTTCGGTAAGAAGCAGTTCTTCTTTTCTAGTTCCCGAACGCATGAGGTCAATTGCAGGATAGACTCTTCTGTCAGCGATCTTGCGATCGAGGACAAGTTCCATGTTACCTGTACCCTTGAACTCTTCAAAGATAACTTCATCCATTCTGCTTCCGGTTTCGATAAGAGCAGTTGCGATAATTGTGAGACTTCCACCATTATCGATATTACGTGCCGCACCAAAGAAACGTTTCGGTTTGTAGAGTGCCTGTGAGTCAACTCCACCGGAGAGAATTCTACCGGAGTGTGGCGCAACAGTATTATGTGCACGGGCAAGACGAGTGATACTATCCAGAAGAATAACGACATCACGATTGTGTTCGACAAGACGTTTTGCACGTTCGATAGCCATTTCTGCAACCACAACGTGACGGTCTGCGGGTTCATCAAAGGTGGAACTGATAATTTCCGCTTTGACAGAACGCTGCATATCGGTAACTTCTTCAGGGCGTTCATCGATAAGCAGAACAATGAGGAACACTTCGGGATGATTGCTTAAAATTGCATTAGCGATCGTTTTGAGCAGAACGGTTTTTCCGGTACGTGGAGGTGCAACAATCAAACCACGCTGACCTTTACCGATTGGTGTCAGAAGGTTCATGATTCTGGTTGCAACATCTTTGTTATTGTACTCGAGATTAAACCGTTCATTGGGGAACAGTGGAGTAAGATCATCGAAGTTAATTTTTTTCTTACACTCTTCAGGATCTTCATAGTTGACCATCTCTACCCGCAGAAGTGCAAAGTAACGCTCAGAGTCTTTTGGTGGACGAACCTGGCCACTGACAGCATCACCGGTTTTAAGGAAAAACCGTTTGATCTGTGATGGAGAAACATAGATGTCATCAGGTCCACTGAGATAGCTGTTCAGGGGCGACCTGAGGAATCCAAATCCGTCGGGCATAATTTCAAGAACGCCTTCAGCGAACATCTGACCATTCTGGTTAGCTTCGGCCTGCAGAATCTTGAAAATAAGCTCCTGTCGTCGAAGGATACGGTGCTCACCGACATTATATGTAGCGGCAAGATCATTCAATTCTGTCATTGATTTGGACTTTAGTTCGGCAACATTCATTCAGACACCTCATTGCACGGTTAGTTTATGTTGCAATTTTTAGAATCAAAGGGTTACATAACCCGATAAATCACTGCTAAATTGCTTTTTGAAAAGTTATTTACTGTTTATTTTGAAGAGCTAAGCACTGTTTTTTTCATGAAGAATTAAAAATGGTTTATACTAAAAAGGAATATCAGCGAAAAGATGCTATTATAAAGAATATTCCAATCGACGATTTTACTTTCAAGCCTGGATTCTAAAACAAATTTTGAATTGGTGTAGATGCGAGGTCGAAAGGATTGCACTTTAAGTGAACTTCCTGCACTTCAGCCTTAAATATGCTCTAATATCCGGTTGAAGTCAAGGTTTTTTTAAAAAAAACAAAAATTTTATTTCTACAACATTGGAATTATGTGCCGTTCGTTGAGCGGAGTCGAAACGAATACGTTTTTGCGTAAAATGCGCCGTCTCGACTCTGCTCGACGACCAGAAAAGTAATTCTAATGTTGTAGAATTATTCAATAACTCTTAAAACCAGTCCTTTTAGATATTCTCCTTCAATGTGTGCAATGTTCACAGGATGATCAGCACCTGCTGTGAGGGTATGAAGTAACTGTATCTGACGACCACTGTCTGCCGCTGCGGCGAACACAATCTGTCTGAACAACCTCATATCAATAGCCTGTGAACAGGAGAATGTGAACAATATACCCTCTTTGTTAAGTTTTTTTACAGCACAGAGATTGATATCTTTGTAACCACGTGCCGCCCGGTCAACTTCACCGGGGTGCTTCGCGAATTTCGGGGGATCGCAAATGATACAATCATACGTGTTCTTTGTTTCCCTGAGAAAAGTAAATACATCTGCACATATATAATCCGCTTTTGATTCTCCCGCAATATTTCGTTCAATATTTTTCTTTGCCCATGAGATTGCGTTTTGTGATACATCAACAACATCAACATGTGATGCGTCTGCATGGAGTGCATTGACACTGAACCCGCCGCTGTACGAAAAGCAGTCGCACACGGATTTCCCTGCTGCAAACTCCCTGAGAAGATGACGGTTGTTGCGCTGGTCAAAAAAATATCCGGTTTTCTGGCCACCAGCAATATCAACGGTAAAAAAGAGATCGTTTTCTTTTATTTCTATGAGTGATGATGCAGTTCCAAAAAGAAGCCCCTCTTTTTCACCAAGCCCTTCCCGTTTCCTCGACTCAGTATCGGACCGTTCGAAAATAAATTCCGGTGTGCAGCAAGAAATCAGTGTGGAAATAATGGATTCTCTGAACTGCTCGATGCCAAAGGTGAGCAGCTGTACGACAAGCCCGGTGCTCACTTTGTCAACAATAAGTCCGGGAATAAAATCACCCTCAGAATTGATGAGCCTGCAGGAATCGGTTGCATCGCTGAGGATTTTCTGTCTGCGTCTTACGGCATCAATAATGCGTTGCTGTAAAACTGATGAAGTAAAAGGGACTTTTGCGTTTGAGAGCATACGTACAGAAATTGCAGAATTCTTATTGTAATACCCATATCCCAGAACTGTCCCTGAACCATCCACTACTTTGCACAGGCAACCCGGAGCAGCATTTCCCTCAACCTTTTCTATCGATCCGCTGAATATCCACGGATGTCCCATCCGGACCGGCTTTTCGCGTCCTTTTTTGATTTGCACTTTTACCAGAGCATTCTGTACAGAGTCGGTCATTACGGAATTTTTCCTTCAGGTTGTTTTTTTGAATAGTGAAAATAAAGCGTCATATCAATTGCAACCAGTACAAGGTTAATAATGTAAAGCAAAATTATCCAGTCCCTTGAGTAAAGAATCTTATGAATGATTCCACTTGCATAACCCGTGATAACAATTGACATGAATAAAGGGCTTTTGCCACTGACTGTTTTTGTTCGCAGTGCCTTGGCAATTGATACAGGCCAGCTTAGCCCGAAACAGACAAGCATCAATCCTTCAAAAATACTCATAGTGTAATTCCGACAGTTCCATCAAAAACATGTTGCGCCGGGCCGGTCATCAGTACAGGGTCCGATAGTTGCCCGCTCCATTGAATTTGAAGATCACCACCCGGCAGATGCACGGTGACATTATTATCATGCAATTTATTTACAATCCCCGACACGACACTGGCACATGCACCTGTTCCGCACGCCTGTGTTTCCCCGCACCCTCTCTCCCATACCCTCATCGCTATTTCTGAATTCGACAAGACTGTTATAAATTCAACATTTGTTTTATTCGGAAACAGGGGGTGCCTTTCGATCTGTGGTCCAAAGCCCTTTACAAGTTCGTCATCAGCATTATCGGTGTAGATAACCGCATGTGGATTTCCCATCGATACCGCAGTAAACTCCATTACTCTGGTTCCAACTGTGATTTTCTCTCTGATTACAGACCCGCTTTTGATTGCGACGGGAATCGACGGTGCATCAAGAACAGGCGCTCCCATATTTACTTTTATCATTTCGGAATTCTCTATTGCTACCTCTTTAATTCCAGCTCCGGTTTCGATACGGAGGATTTTTTTAACGGAAAGGTTTTTGGAATGAATATACGAAGCGAGGCATCGAATCCCGTTACCGCACATTTCAGGCTCACTGCCATCACTGTTGATAATTACCATTTTAAAATCTGCGATGACAGAAGGTAAAAGAAAAAGAAGACCATCGGCGCCAATTCCTCTGCGACGGTCACATAATGCAGCAGCTTTTATTTTCAA
>JBNKZD010000020.1:0-6499 GCA_050301235.1 Chitinispirillaceae bacterium
GTGATTGTAAAAAGGAATTTCAAAGCCCTGCAAGGGCGAGATAAAAGATCGTAAAAAAAATGTAAGAAACAAAAAGATTACAAAAATTTAAAACACCCGCCACAGAAGGAGGATACGCTATGCAAATAAATACTAAATTTCGTTCAGCAGCAATTGGTTCACCATTTACAATTTATACTGGTTTGTTGCTGGTTTTGTTTGCATCCTTATACCATACTACCCATGCTGAATATATATCCCTGCCGCTTATCAGTAGTGGATTTTCGTGGGAGGCAAGTACCAATGGAACAACCTGGATTCCGGCGTATCCGGAATACCCCAATGGTGTTACAATCCCTTATCCGCAAACTACTGATGCTGTATTCATGTGGTACTGGAATATTGCAAATGGTAATCCGACAGGATCGAATGGACCAAACACTGCTTATTTCAGGTCGACGTTCATGTTGACCGATCTTCACGGAATGTCTGCCGGAGCATGGATCGCTGCTGATGACTGGATGCGACTTACTATAAACGGTACCAGTGCTGCAACGTATCAGCTCGACCTCAATTTTAATAATGTTGGCCAGCCCGACCCCATGTTTGTTGACTTTACCAGTTTACTCAACACACGATACCAGGGTGATCTTTCGGGCTATAATACAATAACTATAGAAGCCCATGATGGTGGGCCATCTGCTTATAGCCGCGGTTACGAATGGCTCTTCTTTGATGCATTTGATGTCAATTCGGAACCTGTTCTTGGTTCGCTATCTGGTTTGAACAACTATAACAACGGAAATGGAAATAACAACGGGAACGGAAATGGAAATGGTCATGCAAATGTACCGGAACCGGGAACACTACTGTTACTGCTTGCTGGTTTACCAGCGCTGTTTATTATGCGAACAGGAGTTAAAAAACACATTTGTAGTGAAATCCAGTACTAAGCAGGAACATTGTACCAACAGGTAAACAGGTCCATTCTTCATGGCTTGTAGAGCCATCATTACTGTAGTAAATGGATACTATTGCGAACACATTTTCTCTGGAGGAGAAACATTATTAAGTGCGGAATGTGCAGATGGTTGATATCGCGGGATTCTTATTGTTTGCTTCGCAGGGTGAACCTCATCCCGCCAAACGACGCACTATTTCGAAAATTGTAGCGGTAGAAGTTGAAAAATGAGTAATTGTGGAAAAAATTTTAAAAATAGTGGCAGTTGTCGCAGGTCTTGAGACTGTGCGGGATTATTTTTAGAGAATTGTGAGAATGAATGTTTTTGTAGAGATTATGTTTTCAAAACAATTTTTTTAAGGTTATGCAATTTTTTCAAATGAATTGAAGGCTGAAATTGTCCGAAACAACAACCTGGAAATACCCACGACAAAAGAAGTTTGAAGAGACTCTCCGCAACGCTGCTGCTGACTGGTTTAAAAAGAAAAACTTCAAACCTCATGAGAAAATGGCCTACTGTCTCGATTCGTACGACAACTGGGCACGAAATATAATCCTGCTCCGGAGAGGTGTGGGATGGGAATGGTAAATTTACCTGATTGCGCGTAATTGTCTGAACATGGATTCGTTGGATTATCTGATAGGGAGAGGATTAAATTAAATACGGGATGGGAGGTGAAATTATGTTAGATGAAAAACTTACGCATTCTGTTATCGGTTGTGCAATGAAAGTTCACAGTACATTGGGAAACGGTTTTCAGGAAGTGATTTACCAGCGTTGTCTTGCAATAGAACTGAAAAAAGCATGCATTTCCTTTCTACGCGAAAAGGAAATGAATATTTACTACGATGGTATTGAAGTTGGAACGCGTCGTGTTGACTTCCTTATTGAAGATACATTAACGGTTGAATTGAAAGCTGTAACTGCACTTGATGATGTACACCTTGCGCAGGCAATGAATTACCTGGAAGCATATAACTATGAGTATGGATTACTAATTAATTTCGGAGCCAGAAGCCTGCAGTTTAAACGTGTGATGAACAAAAAATATAAAGAAAATGTCTGAACTCGGATTCGTCGGATTATCGGATAGAGAAAGGATTAAATTAATACAGAATGTCAGATGAACAAACGGGATTCAAATGCACTGGTAATAATACTCTTTATTAAATCCAGGTAATCCAAAAATCCCAAAAATCCGAGTTCAGACAATTTGGGGGAAGTGGTCTCATCCCATTTCTGAAATCATTTCTCCCTGATACACTGAAATCAACAATCCATATTCTGACTATTCAGAATGTGGTGAAATGTATAAAAGCGTCCGGGAAACATGAAGATTGGATAGGGGAGTTTGAAGAGAAGTATGGTATGTAAAATTGTAATGGGAAACTAACATTATAGGATACTGGACAGGATTATTAATAAATAATAGATTACATGTATTTAAAAGAACTGAAATATGGAGATAAAAAGCGATATTAACTGTAATTGTAAATGTGGAAGAGGAATTATGGCTGGAGTTCAGAGAGAAAAATGATGGCCGTAAGAAAATATAAGAAACTGTCACCTTCCATTATTGGTTACGGAATGAAAGTGTATTCGAAATGGGGTAATGGATTCCAGGAGATCATGGTCTACTTCTCATCAAGCTCTGTAACCGGTAAAAGCAGGAACATTAAATATGAGTAATTTTGAGCATCTTTGTACGGCTATTTGCAATCTGCATAACAATTTACGGAGTGCAGTTGCTCATTCTGCAAATAAGGCTTTGACTGTCAGGAACTGGCTGATCGGATGGTATATTGTTGAGTATGAGCAGAATGGGGAGGATAGGGCGAGGTATGGCACAGGGTTAATTGAAAAATTATCCGGAAGGCTTCGTACCAGCAGCGTAAAGGGAATGTCGGTACCAGCATTACGGAGTTATCGGCAGTTCTATTCAGTGTATAATAAGCTTTCAGGTGTAATTTTTCAAATGTATAAATCTGTTGTATCTGATCCCTTTCAAATTCAGCAGAAGGCTTCTGCTGAATTTGAACATGTTGAAAATCATGAAGATACAGATGTTTTTCCATCGCCAGGCCGGTTATTGAGCCATTTCTCTTTTTCACATTTTGTTGAACTGATGAGGATAACAGAAACTCACAAACAACTCTTTTATGAAATAGAGGGTATCAAAGGTTGTTGGAGTGTGCCACAACTCAAGCGTCAGATTGAAACTCTCCTCTACGAAAGAACCGGATTATCAAAAGATAAAAAAGGATTAGTTGAAGCAGTACATGCTCAAAATCAGAAAATGAGAGTCGACGATATAATCCGCGACCCATATATCCTTGAGTTCACCGGTTTTCCGGAGCTTTATCATTTCAGTGAGAATGATCTTGAATCATCATTGCTCGATCATATTCAGAATTTTCTGCTGGAACTCGGAAACGGCTTCTGTTTCGAAGCTCGCCAGAAAAGAATCACCCTGGATAATGAGCATGACCGGATTGACCTTGTGTTTTATCACCGGATTCTCAGGTGCCACGTGCTGCTCGATCTGAAAGTGAGAAAGTTTACGCCTGGTGATGCTGGCCAGATGAATTTCTATCTCAACTATTATCGGGAAAATATAATGGCAAAAGGGGATAATCCTCCGATTGGATTGATATTATGTACTGATCGCGATGAAACTCGTGTCAAATATGCAACTGAAGGACTTGATAATAAACTATACATATCAAAATATCTTACGCAGTTACCATCTGCTGATACACTACGCGAATTTCTCGAAGCAGATCGGGAACGGACGATTTTAAAATTACAGGAACAACGTGCAAGGTATGGGGATTGATAATGTATAACACTAACCTAATTACCATCAATCCTGATCATCCAATAATCCCGTAAATCCCGGTCAGGATTGGATAGGGGAGTTTGAGGAGAAGTATGGGTTGTGCAGTGTGTGAGAATCTGAACAATATTTTGAGATTACTCAGGATTACTTTTAAAAGAAATTCATCGTTTTAGCATAGAGGGATTTTTATGAGAATTGCACACGTTAAACGTTTATCAGATAATTCTTGGGCGGAACCCCATTGGTTAGACCAGCATTTGAATGGAACAGCAGATTTAGCTGCATCCTTTGCGAAAAAATTCGATTCAGAACAATGGGGTAGATTACTTGGATTAGGGCATGATACTGGAAAATCTACTGAGAAGTGGCAAAACTACCTCAAAATAGTAAGTGGTTATGATGAGGAAGCACACCTTGAAGGTAAATCCGGCAAACTTGACCATTCTGCACCAGGTGCTAAGTTGGCTGAAGAGGTTTTTGGGAAGGGGATCGGCCGTGTACTAAGTTACTGTATTGCAGGCCATCACGCTGGTATGCCAGATTGGTACCCAGATGAAGCCGGGGCACATAGTTCATTATCAAGTCGCTTATCAGCAGCAATTACAAATGAAATTCCAGTTTCGATTAAAGAGACCTTAATGGCAGAAAAGAAACCAAATCTGCCTTTCCAGTTTGGTAGTGACTCTATCGAATTAGCACTTTGGATACGCTTACTTTTTTCAACTATTGTTGACGCAGATTTTTTAGATACTGAAAAGTATATGAATGTAAATAATGCTGGTTTACGTGGTGATTACTGCAATATGACGGAATTACTAGCGCGTTTTAATTTATATATGGATGTTAAAACAAAAAATGCACCGCAAACAGCTGTAAATACTATCCGCCAGGCTGTTCTTGCAGATTGCAGAGACGCTGCTTCTAAAAATCCAGGAATATTTTCATTAAATGTTCCAACAGGTGGAGGGAAAACTCTTTCAAGTTTAGCGTTTGCTCTTGAACATGCAGTTAAAAATAACTTTGACAGAGTAATTTATGTCATACCATATACAAGCATTATTGAACAGAATGCAGATGTTTTTCGAGATGTACTTGGTGATGATCAGGTTGTGGAACACCATTCCAGTATTGGGGACAATGAAAATGATTTAAAAAGTCGATTAGCTACTGAAAACTGGGATGCGCCTGTAATTGTCACCACCTCTGTTCAGTTTTTTGAATCCCTGTTTGCTTCAAAGACTAGTCGATGTCGCAAGCTTCATAATATTGTAAGAAGTGTCGTTGTACTTGATGAAGCACAGCTGGTCCCAGTTGATTACCTAAGCCCAATTATTGAGGCAATGAGGTTTCTTAGCGAAAGATATCATGTTACTTTTGTAATTTCAACTGCAACACAACCAGCATTTGAAACTCGAGAAGGTTTCCGTGGTTTCAAAAAAGATTCCGTATATGAGATAGTAAAAGATGTTCCGAATTTATTCAAATCGTTGGAACGGGTTGAGGTTAAATATCCTTCTGATTTCCAGAAACCAGATAATTGGAATATGATAGCGGAAGATGTTAAAAAACATAATCGTGTATTATGTGTCGTTTCTGATAGGAAAAGTTGCCGTGAACTGCATAAACTGATGCCAGCAGGCACTTATCACCTATCTGCACTGATGTGTGGACAACATCGGAGTGACATCATTGCTGAAATCAAAAAGCAATTGAAACAAAATATTCCTGTTCGTGTTATTAGTACTCAACTAGTTGAAGCTGGTGTTGACCTCGATTTTCCTGTTGTATACCGAGCGATGGCAGGCCTTGATTCAATAGCACAGGCTGCTGGTCGATGCAATCGTGAAGGCATGCTCCAGAAAAAGGGTGAAGTAATAATATTTGTTCCCCCTAAAAATACCCCACCGGGTATTCTAAGAAAAGCAGCTGAAACAACAGAAATTTTATTAAAGACCGGTGTTCAAAATCCACTTCATTATTCAAATTTTGTAACTTTTTTCAGTGAATTGTATTGGAAGGCAAGATCTCTGGATAAGCACGATATCATTAAAAAATTAACTCCTGACACTACTGATTGTGCAATTCAATTTAGAACAGCTGCAATGAAATTTAAAATTATTGACGATACAATGCAACGTTCAATCATTGTACCTTACCGTAATGGTATGTCTTATATAGAAACGTTAAAAAAGATTGGGCCAGAGCGCTATCTAATGAGAAAACTACAAAGGTACACAGTTAATGTCTACACGCGGGATTTTGCTCTGATGCTTAATCGAGGTTCAATCGAAGAGATCTTACCTGACATCTTTGTCCTTGTAACTAACGAATATGATGAACAAATAGGATTGTGGATTGATGATATTCCAGACAATCCGGATCTATTTATAATGTAAATTATGTGAACTATTTCTTTAACAAATGGAGTAATGATGAAAAACTGGTGTCTTGAAGTGTGGGGTGATTATGCATGCTTCACACGCCCCGAAATGAAAGTGGAGCGTGTCAGCTATGACGTTATTACACCCTCCGCCGCACGTGCAATTTTTGAAGCAATACTCTGGAAACCGGCGATTCGCTGGAATATTGCAAAAATAGAAATTCTAAATCCTATAAAATGGGTTTCTGTAAGAAGAAATGAGGTCGGCAAAAAATTCAGCGGTCCGTCAGCAGACATGTTGAATAACGGAACAGGTAAACCACTCGGTTTTTTTATTGA
>JBNKZD010000021.1:0-34035 GCA_050301235.1 Chitinispirillaceae bacterium
AACATTATACGTCGATTCCTTTTTACTCACCAGGACTGTGTTTGTTTTTGGGTCAAGGTTGGGGCAGGGAATGCCTTGTACTGACCCGGCTCCGGGGCTCATTATAAATATTTCCCTTTCGCCAATAATAATGGAGTAATTACTTGTAGTGCTGTAATAAAAAGCTATACCGGAGCTTACAGAAGCGTCCGAGCGTATAATTTTACACGAATATGTGAAAGTTGCAGGAAGAGTGAGCTGGTGAGATACAAAAGCGGAAAAAGTATCCCGTGAATTTACAACTTCACAAGCACCATTAATAAATTTTGGCTCATTGAAATCACTGTTTGATGAAGCCCAGTTCAGATTTGATGTCTGTGGTGCAGAAAAATCATCCTGAAATATGACTGCACCTGAAACAACTGTTTGTAAAACGAGAATAAACAGACTCGAAATTATGAACGGTTTTTTACTCATACAGATTCCCCTTTCGCTATTTGTTTGACTGCAGGTTATACTGATTATACATTTGCAGTCTGTATTTGATTATAAAAAAATTACGGTGTTAATCTTAACGTATCCGGCCAGGCTAAGGTGTACCCTTCCATTGTTCTGGCTGTTGTATCGATAACAATCGAATAGGTTATACCTTTTTTCAAGCTTGTAGTATCATCTGTGCAGGGTAAGGTCCCGTTTGTACACAAATCTATAAGCAGCAGGTTCCCTTCCCATCTGATTTTATTGATTTGTGTCAAACTATCACTCGAAAATGCCTTTATTGCATCTCCAGTAGCTCTGGCTTCCATGTAATGGCTGAACTGAATCCAGCAGTAATGCTTGAAATTGTAAGTACTCGAAATCGGACTGGCTTCAAAACCGTATTTGTCAATATATGGTCTCGGACGTCGAATTGTGCCAAGTTGTCGGTACGTCCAGTCTTCCGGTGATGTTGCAGGATTAACCTGGATTGTTATGCTGTCATTTGATTTTACATTAAGTTCTTTGATATATTCAACTGGATTGTTTTTTCTATACAGGATTATATCATAGGCCCCTTCTGGTATTGCAGAAAAGTACATACGATCCTTAATATCGATCTGTGGTGTGATAGTTGTCCCGTCAACTCTAGCTGTGACAAAGCTTTTATCACTGGTATCCATGGAACTGGAATAATTGTCTATTGTTAACTTTGAAGTAAAATTAATTTTGATATTTCCAACTCCTAAAGAATCCACACCATTATGATCAACTTTTTCATAAATACCCATCAGTTTGTCTTTTGCTGCTAAAATGCAATAGTCACCCTCTTCCACATTTTCGAATACAAATGAACCATCTGAGCTGGTGTATACTGTGTCAAACGGTTTACTGTATGCAACAATCTTAAACCCGCTGCCATCTGATTCAATTACAACTTTACCGGGATCACAATTTCGCGGTCCTAGAACGACTCTGCATAAACTAACCGGCAACCCATCAGATGACAGAACTCTTCCGCTGATTTCGGGATTACCAATATCAGATCCGCTACCGCAGCTACACAGTAGAACAGAAGCTGTTATTTGAAATAGAAGTATTAATCTAACGAACATGTATCCTCACGATCATCAAACTGCCTTGATTTCCTGTCAGTCAAAACTAAAGGAAAAAACTGGAAATTTAACTGGTATATCTGGTCAGAATCAACACTGTTGGCAGCAATGTTCAGCACTTTTTTTCTGAATTCCCTGATTAATTTTTTAACATTCTGAACATCTTCAGAATTCATGCACAATGTTGTTCCTGATATTTCTCTTTCATCACTTCGAAATCGCACCATCGATTCAGATCCATTCTGGATCATCTGTCTATGATACTCGAGCGCTTTAATCGAACGCACTCGCTCATCGGTGGTGAGTGTTTTGTCTACAGGACGATATTTTCCATCACACTTTTCTATAAGTCCGAGCAATTTGAGAAGCTGAATGGAATCAGCTGCTTCACGCGGGCTGATTTGTGGAACCAGTATTCTTGAAATCCATTTAGAGGAATTCTTAAAATCAGGAAGATTTACTATCTCCCGTATCACCAGATGATACCATTTAGATAAAATCTCAAACTGTGCTTCTTCAATGCGTGATGGCGTTTCTGAGCGCTTAAGTTCCGTTAATTCATTAAGATACTTTTCGCGCTCTTCAATAGTCGAGGCTTGATTGAATAGTACCAGTGTTAAAAAATAGTGCCTCTGAATTCCCTCAATTTTGAGTGCTCCGGCAAATTTATTGGCGGACTCCAGGCTCAGATTTCGCTTACCATCAATTACATGCTTTAATGCTGTTGGGGATTTGAAACCGGCTTTTTGTACAATATACCGATTTGAGAATACAGGTGTCCGCTCACGTTCAAACGCAACACGATCCCGAAGGTATACCCGGTAATCGTAATATTCGAAGATATTAGGCTGTTTTTTTGATAATTCTTCACTGCTCATACTATTGTAAGTATACTTCCAAACAGGAGCCGGAACAACAGCTTGAACGGAAAAACGTATTCATTTGGAATACGTAGAGGATGTAAAAATTTATCCTCCTCAACTTTCCTCCTGATTGTATAATAATTATATTACTGTATGATATGCCTGATGAGAGATAATCGTGGCAGAGAAGTGCTGAAGAATAATGTAACATTTGGAATTGAAGTACTGGTAGATACAATTTTTAAGGGTTTAAATACGTAATAAATGATCAGGAGTGAGATTATGAAAAAAATGTCAGTCCTTATTTTGTTGGTTTCAATGGTGTCCTGGGGTGTAGCTCAGACTAAAGATGCATACGAGTCCAACGAGAAATCCAAGGGCGGTTTGTTTGATCCATCACGGCTGAAAGTCAGCCATAGTTTAAGTTTTGGGGCGGGAAGTAATTCCGGAATCTCCAGTTTAAAATCACAGAGTATGTACGGCACAATGCTTCAGTACTCATTTGTAGCACCGGTTACACTCAATTTAAATTTTGCACTCCCGATTCATTCAACGTTTAATTCTACTCAAAATCTGAATATGACCAATTTAAGATCTGCGGATTATTTCAATTCCATACCATTTGATTTCAGCATGACCTGGAAACCCACTGAGAATACCAATTTTACCCTGAGTATTTCTAAAATGAATTATTACGACTATTATGGGAATTACGGATTTTTTGGGTACAACAACATGTGGAACCGTTCGTCCTTCCCATATTCGGAAAGGGATAAATAGTTTCTTTTTTTTGAAAAAAGAACAGGCAGGTTTTTTGTTCTAATTGATGTTGTTGATAGCCATCAATGACAGATAGTCACCTTCAAGTACATTACCGACTTTTTGCCAGAGCTCCTGAGTTTTTATTACCTGATGCTTCCGGATATGAAATGCGCTGATCGCTTTAGCAATAGCTCCATCAACAATGTCCTTTTTCATCCCATACTTCTCATCGAAATATGAGTATAACTCGAGTTTACTGTTCCATCTGAACGATTGGGTTCGTTCTATCATCTGCTTTTCCATAACGACCTCCTGCTTTTTCCAGAGAACATTTTAAAAACTATTCAGTAATGCTCTGTATAGTCTACAATATAAGGAGGTAAAAGGGAATATACCAAAAAAAGTGAAAAAACTTTGCAAAACATATTTCGTTAAAATAATTGACAACTGAGCTGTTGTTCTGAATAAAAATCAACAGGTTATGATATGCAAGCATTTAATTTCTTTAGAAATGTAATTATCATTCAGTTTTGGTGTGAATGGGCAATTATTGTACGACATGAAATTCTTCGTGCAATATTTTCAATCTGCAGATCATTCTCAACTAATCCCAAAACTGTCGAACCTGATCCGGAAAGTATCGCAGCAGAGCATCCTGCATCAAGTAGTTCATTTTTGAGTTCGGAGAGACGGGGAAATTCTCTGAATACGTTATGCTCAAAATCATTGTGCAGAAATTGATATATATTTCTATCGTTATTTTTGAGATGTTCAATCAGCATTTCTGTATCATTTGTTTTTTTCCCAATTGCAAAGTAATCAATACTGCTGTACACTGCTTTTGTTGATACACCAAACTCCGGAACTGCAAGAATAAAGTTGAACTTTGCAGCAGCAGGTATCGGATACAGCACCGCAGTCGCCTCAGAATCAAACGCTGTATTACCAAGAAAATAAAAGGGAACATCCATGCCCAGCTTTCGCCCCACAGACATCATTATTTCTGTCGAAAGCCCCAGTTCCCAGTAGCTATTGAGAAGTTGTATCGTTGCTGCAGCATTGGCACTTCCGCCCGCCAGGCCACCCATTACCGGAATATTTTTGTCGATATCAATATGAACATTTTTGTCGATGTTACACATCTCTTTCAGCAGGTCTGCCGCTTTCCAGCAGATGTTATCAGACGTGCAGGGGACAGCTTCGACATTGCAGCTAAGTGACATCGAGTCGCTGTCTTTTACGGAAATCAAATCATACAGATCAATCTGGTGTTTGATTATTGCTAATTCGTGATATCCGGAAAATGCTCCGGAAGTGATTTTTTTTATAATATCCAGGGCAAGGGTCACCCGGGTAAAGGATTTAATTTCCATAGTAGTTGACACCTTTGAATAATGTATCTCTTTTGGGTATTCTCTTCCTTAGTGTGAAAGAAACTGCGCAATTTTCACATATCGCCTCATCCCCTGGCCCCCTCTCCATTGTATTGGAGAGGGCGAAAAGGATAGAAATTTTGCTGTGACTCCCTCTCACTCCACTAGTGGAGTGAGGATTGGGGTGAGAGGTGATTAGCGAATAGTGCTAAATTGGCGTAAATTGAACAATGTAATTATCTATTCCAACCAAGTACATACCCGGACAATTTTCATACCTCGAAAATATATTTTGCCTGCCAATATCAGTATATACGGATTTGTATTGATGCGCTAGCGGTTATCAATGTACCATATTAAGGTAATATCGTGTTGATCATATACCCACTATTAAATATTGGAAAAATACTATGGTTGAAAGACGAAAATTTCAGAGAATTGATATTGATCTGGTTACTGTGGAAGTCTATGAATCCCAGCAGCCTGATTCATCAGTCAGCATGACCGAAATTTGTTCCGTTGTCAATATCTCTGAAGACGGAATGTGTTTTCTTGCTGAAAATAAATTTGAAGAAAAACAACTGCTTCGGTTAACATTCCTTCTTCCAGAATCGATTGTTATTATTCGCACTGATGCTGTTGTTGCCTACGTTACAAAAAATTCAATCAAAGATTACTCAATTGGTGTGCAGTTTAAAGGTCTCGATCCTGCGGAGCGTAAACAGATCTGTCATTTTATAAGCAGATTAATTTCAATAAAAACAACCTGATATCACACTGTTTCAGGTTGGAGAATCATTATATCATTATATGCGTTGGGGAAACATTTCCGCTCCAGTAGTGATGCTACGAATAATAATGAGGAATCGTTAAAAAAATTGACATGTGTACTATCCTGACGATACCACCAGGTGGGGAAAGCTTCAAGTGAGTTGTACTTTTGAGTTCTGATAATTACCTTTCCGCCTGTTTTCAGAAGGCTTCTGATTAATTCCAACTCGGCCAGCAGGTTTCTTACGTGTTCAATAACTTCGCATAAAACGATTGTGTCGTATTTTTTTTCCGAAAAATTGATAAAACGCTCAAATGACGGATCATATGAATCGCATTGTAAATTACTACATTGTCTGGTAATGATTGTTTCGAGGACTGCGTTTTTCCCACAACCAAAATCCAGAACTGACCCTTGAGGCTGGGTAATTTCTATTACCATTTTTGCGACTGCACCTAGAAAACGTACATATCCATAGTTGTTTACAGTATTATCATGCATTTCATATCTGCTCCTTTCTTGTGATGGAGTCAGATATGAATCCTCTGTTGTGAAAATGAGGCCACACGATGTGCAATGAACATAGGTTCGTGGTGGATCAGAAAAAAAAACTTCAGCCGATAAACTTTTGCATAACTTACACAGCATGTAACGTTTCCTGTATACTTAAGCGTAATTCCTGACAGGTTTGAAAACTTTTCTGTACGCCTGCCCGAGGGTTGAGCAGTGGTATGCTGTTGAGTCCGGTGTTGAGAAATGCTGTGAGAAAAGAGGATAGTTCGTTTGTCTTCTCAAGATCTGTACGCAGTTTTTCATATTGATGAATATGTGAATAATTTAATGTCTCAATAAAACAATTTAATTGGCATTCAATAAGTTGAAGTTTTTCAGAAAAAATTTGTAAATCCGCTTTCAATGAGTCAATTTCCTCTTTGGTGCATGTTAATTGGACTGTGGGGTCGAACAACTTTCTGGTCATTTCTGCGTACGGTTTGTAATAATACGATGGTCCATTTTCATGCAGTGGAACAATCCCACAGGTTAAATCTTTTTTGATGGTGGTAACATATATATCGCACGAAGCATTTTCACATGTTCCAGTTTTGATAACATTCCATACTGTTTGTGGTGAAATTGATTTCATGCACATTTTACTTTTGCATTCGAAGCAGAAGCATGGTCGCGAAGAACATCGTCCTGAAAATATGATATGTTTTTTTCCATAGGGACCCGTCTCTACAGGGTTTGTCGGACCGAATAATGCATACACTTTCACGCCCAGTGCAGCTGCAGCATGCATCATGGCCGTGTCACCGGTGATACAGAATTCTGATTGTGCTACGAGTGAAATTGATTCACGGAAGCTCAATTTTCCTGCTGTATTGATACATTTGTCACCGGTTTGTTGTTTGATCGATTCTGCAATATCCATTTCACTGGTGGAACCGGTAATTATAATCCAGTAACCGTCATGTATAAGTTTTTTCGCAATGAAAATGAAGTGTTCAACGGGCCACATTTTTGACAGGTAAGCAGCTCCGGGGTGGAGCAATACTTTCCGGGTTCCTGAAGATACACCATTATTGGCTAAGAATCTCAACGACGTATTTGTTTCCTCATAAGTCAATGCGATTGTTCCGGGACCGGGGATTCCGGCAACTCCGGCGATGTATTTGTAAACATCCACTGCATGAAGCATGTTGCACATTCTGGCATATGGTATACTGTAAAGGTACCGGCTCCATGAATCTTTGATTGCATGACACCCCTGAGGCAGGAAATAGCGTCCTTGAAGAGTGGGTATGGCAAGGTGGGATACTAAAGTTGCGATATAAGAGTGTTGGCAGAGATTTATAACACGATCGAATCTGGAACTGTTTAGATTTTCAATGTGGTTTTTCAGGTTATCAATTCCATCCTGCCACTGGGGCGAGTTGAGCATCTGTTTTATCTGTCTGCGGGGAAACAGGAAGAGATGGTCAATCGATGGATGATTAATCGCTCCATCCTCAAATCCCTCCTCGATAAAAAAAGTTATTGAAGAGGCTGAATCGGAATTTTTTATTGATTCAATTACTGGCAATGCCATTATGACATCACCTAAATTATTGGGGAGTATCACTAGTGTTTTTATCATGAAGTATGAACATCCCCTTCGGGTATCGGTTTTCTTTCGTTCATAGTATACGAATGTGCTATCTCATCTGCAGTAATAAAGAGAAGTTCTTCATTACTGAGTAGTTTTGTGCCTGTATTATTCCGAATCTGGTTTACAATTTTCACGAATTCCGCGGCACATTTTAATTTATCATCTGACACTGAAATGTCCTTTTGAAATGAATGGTTCAGCCCAAAGAGATACTGTTTCCCAATAGTTTCTGGCGGTGGGATTATTCAGAAGAATCGGGAATGGAAGCGCACCGGCATTGAATGGCTCTTCAAGGGCATTTTGAAATTCACAATCGCTTATGTTGTTATTACCTGCGGCAGCTGTACATAATGCAACTCTGCTCATATCTATTTGCAGTTGTGTCCACGAATACCCGGGCTGAAACAGATGCGACGCAAATGGCTGAAGACCTCTTTTGTGCTCATTGTAGATTTCTTTAATACCCCACTTGAATGAATCTGCTGGTGAAACTGATGACCACAGCACCGAGATAATATCGATAATGATTGCATTTAAAGATATGTTTTTTTTCTGCTGATGGTTTTCAAGCTTGATACAACAATGTAAACTCTCCCTGATAAGTGAAAGAGAAGGGTTCACTTGCAAAAGTTGTGATATATCGAATATGTGTTTTAACCGAAGTGGGTTTGAGCCTTTACTGAGTGGTATTCCTGTAGTGAAAGGACCAAGTGCAAGCAGTTTTTCTCCGATTATACTTGATGGCAATGGAACTTCAGTCTGAACACTGCTAATAAATAACCTTCCACAATTGATTCGTCTGACTTCGGTTCTATAGCAGTTATTTTTCAAGTGAATATTTATAGCGATTGAATTTACCAGGGATGATGAAAACAATGATGTATAATAGAGGTTATAGCTGGTTATCGGAACAGATGCTTTAATTTTATTATGTCGTTTTTCCCACTTTTTAAAAACATTTTGATCACCAGTTATGTTGTTGAGGTGCTGTTCTATAACTCCAACAGTTTCATCTGTGCAGATATCGACATCAATAGAAAACCGTTCAGGTTTCTGGAGCAACAGAAGCAGGGAATTTCCACCTTTGAATATGAATTTAAGGCCGGATTCATTAAGTTCAGCTACACATTCAAGACAATGTAATGCCTGTTCAGTTATGACCTTTGAGGTATTAAATGTGGATGAAATGATATGTGACTCTCTGAAAAATGACTCACGGTTCTCAAACTCCACTCGATCACTCCCGTTTAATATGTTGTGTTATTGAAAATTATATCCTTTTTGTGTTCAATTTCAAATCATTACTTTAAAATAAGGGAGGAGGGATAGAACTTTTTCTAAAAATTGGGGCGAAACCATTACACGCTTGCAATTTCGGAACTTAGTGCTTAGAATTAATGGTAATCTATTTTTAATACGGGAGGGATAATGGATCAACAACTGATTTTTACCTATTTTTTAAATTTTGCATATACGATGCTCAGAGCATTCATTTACGCTGCCGGTTGTTTTCTAGCATGGCGGGCGTTTGACTGGATGGATAAAGTTGATATTCGTAAGGAGATCACAGAAAACCGTAACTGGGGTTGGGCGCTTATGATTTCAGCCCTTTTTATTGGGCTTGCCTATGTAATAGGACAAATTTAAGAATGGTACAGCTACTGTTTTCATTGTCAATCATTCTGGTTCTCATATTATTAAATTGTGACAGCCAGATGAATGAACTGCATAAACCAGGTAATGATAACTGCAGCAGAAAAGATACCATATTGACTGAAAGTGAAACAAAAGTAAAAAGAGATACCTCCATTGCCACAAAAAAAATAAACGGTACTATTCTTGATTGTGCTTTACGTAATCCTCATTTTGATACAGAACAATGGTTAAAATCAGACCGGGAGTTTCCATCAGCCCTTCACCCCGGGAGAATATCTCCTTTTGATGCGATAATAAAAAAGGTTTCGCGACGATACGGTTTTGACTGGAGATTAATAGCTGCTCAGATATTTGTAGAAAGCAGATTTGATTCTGCTGCTATAAGTAAATGTGGTGCCGGAGGGCTTATGCAGGTTATGCCTAGGACTTCCAGTTTTCTTGGTGTCGATCCGACACATCTTCACAACCCGGAGATAAATATCAGTGTCGGCTGTTTGTACAATAGTAAGTTATTAGGATTGTGGAAAAAGGATATCGATATTGATGAGCATCGGCTTGCATTCACACTGGCAAGCTATAATGCGGGACGTGGAAGAGTGCTGAAATCGTTCCGAAAGTCTGATTCATTGAAAACCTGGATGGTAGTGCATCCAGATCTTCCTCTTGAAACGCAGAATTATGTCCATCGCATCATATTGAAACATAATTTCTATTCAAAGCATGTACTTCCCTGATAATTGCACGTTTTTTACATCAGCGAGTTCAGGTTATATAAGATCTATACAAATAGAATAGAAAAAAGTTAAGGGCAAAGTGAAGTCTCAGCCCATATTCTTAACAATTCTCCATAATGCACTGAATGCTGCATCTTCACATTGAAAACATTTTTCGAGTTCTGCAAGTATTGGTGCAATATCAATAGTGCCTTCTTCCTGCTTTACTGCACGACCGCAGAGTGATGCAAACGTACGCCACTGGTCACCTGCCTGAGACACCATTGTACTGATTGTCTCAAGTTCCTTTATGCCAAGTATCGGGGTTGCTTCCTGAAGAAATGCTGCGTACATGAAACGGAATCCGCCACCTCCGGTACCGATCTCCTCCTGCATGCGGATGATATGTGCAAGGAGATTTTTGAGGTAACGTTCAGACTTGTGTTGCGCGGCTTTTTTAATCGCATTACCGGTCATGGTAATAGCCTTGATTCCAAATAACGGGATGGGGGAGTGTTTCATAATGTGCACTGATAACCGGAGCGATTTGACAAGGAACTTTTTCATGTTGAATTCTCCGGGAATTTTGTCAGGATAATAACAGTATCCTTTTGGTGCGAGTGTACCTTTTGCAAATCGTGCATTCTGCAGGTCCAGAGATGAAATAGTGACCGGGAATTCGCAGACTGGATCGCTGATCAGAAATGTATCCTTGTCGTATCCGTAAACTATGATATTGTGCATGTTAAACTGAAAACGCATCTCAGTGGGAAAGTAGGGGAGCCAGTAGGCTGATGTCTGAAGACCCACGATACGTCCTGCATCGATATGACGTTTGAGATCATCCATTGCCTGCTGCTGATCGCTATAGGTTCTGGTCATAAAATGAACACCCAGACGATGCTGGATACCTCTGATAATCGCATGTGGGTGCATACGGTAAGAGATAAGCGGCATCCCATTCAACTTGATAAATGGAAGATAAGTAAAGCAGATGCCGGATGCCAGGCCAAATACCATTGGTTCGGAAAGATTGAGATTTCCATATTTGCGCAGAAGCCCCGAAACAACACCGGTCTCACAATGAGCACTGTGGCGGTGTTCGAGCGTTATGTGATTACTATTATTCATTGTTACAGGTTCCCGTCAAAGTTGATTAACTGTTGCTCATCGATGCGAAACATTCTGGCATACTGTGCTTTGAGTTCCGGTTTGAGTTTTTTGAATATCGAAGCCTTACAATGACGTTTTACTTTCCATGCGGGAAGGCCCATTGCCTGGGCAAGGGTGGTAGTATCCATGTATCTGACAAGCATGAAATAGATAATTGGTGAATCAACCCCGTTACGGATTCTTTCGCATGCCTGCTTTGCCTGTTCGGTGTAATCGTTAATCACGTGCAGTAAAGCTGTTTCTTCGACACGCCAGCCGCTGGTTGGAGCTGCACGGAATTTCCCATCAGTGTCAGTCCCATAGAAAGCTTTTCTGAAGCCGTTGAGTGTTACAATGTTGTCTTGCGGTATATCTTTGATATTCATAATAAATTGTTGTGATTGGTTTGGATTATATGATTATTTTCGCATGATTCGAAGCATAATTTGCTGCATAGTGTATCTCCCGAGGCAACTGTCCGGAAAACTTTTTAAATAGATTGTCGGGCAGATCCGGTACAGTGGGTATCGGTTCACTGTCTGTTGAATCGGGTGAGGACAGAAGGAACCAGGAACTGCGGTCGTAGCGTGTCAACCCCTCTCCTCCTTCACTGCCTTCCTCGACAAATCCCAGAAGTGCCATGGTATGGTTAGCTAACATTGATGATTTAGTCAATAGGTCAACAGCAGCAGGGAATGATCCGGAGCCGGCGCAAAGAGCAATATTTTCTGAAATCAGTGAGAGCGCTTTAGCTATCAGAAATGATGCAGAGTTGGTCAGTGTATTTATGAATGTGTAAGGTGCCGGGAGGTGATTTTCATTGATAACACACTGTTTGAGGGATTTCATCGAGGACCTGCCACCGGAATCACTGACAAGAATCAATGGCGTATCAGTAGTGATAGCATGTCTGCTCACGCAGTCGATTGCTCCCCATAAAGCAATCAGTGCAAAACGATCAACCCTGCGAAGGTAGCGTGGAGAAACTTTCGAAGAAACTTTATCAAAATCCGGTATTTCGGTACCTGCAGGGATAAAGAGCAGGCTGCCAGAATGAATTACCATTGGACCGGCCTTTCAATAGTGATAATTATCACAGCACAGCTTCCTCCAAAACCGAAACTGCACAGCATCGTCGTATGTGGAAAGGAGATACTGACCGGGGTTTGACAAAGTTCGATGCCACATGCAGGATCTATGGTGTGGAATGACGGTGCCGCAGGAAGATAACCGCTGGTGATTGTGGCTATGTGTACCAGTAATTCCACAAGTCCGCAAGCACCAAGAGTGTGACCCGTAAATGGCTTGAGGGCAACTACCGCTGGAATCCTGTTACCGAAAATTTTTCTGATTGCACCGGATTCGGCAAGATCATTTGCGGTACTTCCGGTACCATGTGCTTTAATGCTGTCTATCTCTTCAGGTCCAATCCCTGCATCAATGAGGGCCTGCTCCATACAAAGTGCGATTGTGGACCCGTCTGGCTGGTGTGTTGTCTGATCGTATGTGTCCAGAAGCAGTGATGTACCCCGGAGTTTAACGGGAGATTTGTCACCCCGACTGAGAATAACCGATGCTGCACCTTCACCAAGGAGTATGCCGTTTCTTGAAATGTCAAACGGTCTGCATTCATCGGCTGAGAGGAGTTTTAACGATTCAAATCCATAGAAAATCTGTTTACTGTACCAGTCAAAAGCTGATGCTACTGCATAATGAGTATTTTTATCATACAATAATTTCTGAGCAAGAATAAGAGCGGTAGCTCCCGATGTACATGCTGTATTAGTTGTCAGAGGATGCGGGCCAAGCCCTGTCTTCACGGCTATTCTCTGAGCTATAGCATTGAGTGATGAATCTGAAGAAGGTGAATCTGCGGTATCTGATATGTTAAGCCCTGTCGAGCCAAGGATAAATGGTACATCACTCCGGAGTGAACGGTCCGGGATTATCTCGTCAAGAGCGGATGACAACTCATCTATATGTAATTTCTCTTTTTGCATTGCAGGAAAATCTGGTGATTCAAGAAGAACATATGGACGCGTCTCATTTATCCCATCTACCGCAAGATGTAGTGATGAACGTGTTTGAGGAACGCTTTCTTTTAATGAGTCGGCAACAGTTTTGAGATTGTTGCCGACTTTGCAGAGGATCCCTGCGGGAATGACCGAGATAGGAGATTTCATCTGTTGGTCATTCCTGTTGAATATAATCCGCCAGGCTGTTAACGCAGACAAAAATCCGACGCAGTTCCTTACTGTCTGTGATAGTAATATTATATTTTTTCTGAAGCGCCAGTGAGATCTGCAATGCGTCGATCGAATCTAATCCTATTGATGATTCCGGTCCAAAAAGAACCTCTGTATCAGGGATATCTTCAGGTCGTATCGATGACCCAAGCCTGCATTCCAGATGAATAAGTTGTTTTAACTCGTCTTTAAAGTTTTTGTCCAGTGATCCCTTCATACATCTCCATATGAATGATTCGCTTTTAATTGAAACATAGAGGTTAGAATATAGGTTTAATAAATCCGATCATCAAGAATGTTGTGCAATCTCCCTGAAATTCCACAAAAATAGCAGAATTTTTACTGTGTATACTATTTTCATACATTATATTCCTAAAATTACCTCAAAATCTCACAATTTATAATGGAGCGGATATGAGCAAGGTATCAGTTTTTTCTTCTGTAGCATGTACAATTATATTTACAGCTACTTTTATTTTCCCACAAACCAATGATGATGGTATTTCTGAAGAACAGAGTGGCAAGTCCGAAATAACTATTCAGGATGATTCAGAAAGTGCTACAAATGACCAATTGCCAGAACCTATGAAATCGGATGCTGTTTCAACCACGACGCGTACAGTTGAAGTTGAACAGAATATCGATGATAGTGAAGATAGAGAGCATACCGCAACTGTTGTAAATAGTGATCTGCTGGCAGCAGGAAAGGCAAGAAAAGCGACTGGAGCTGCTCTCACCGGTATAGGGGGATTTTTTATGGGTGGAGCTTTGGTATATACGGTTTTATTTATTGCTGATAAACAAACATTTGGTATTTATCTTGGTGGTTCAACAAGTGGTTACTACAGGACTGAATATTATCTTAACCCCGGAATATTCGCCATTCCTGTAGGAGCACCTTGTCTTGCGATGGGGATTGTGAATTTAATCAAGGGTAAAAATATGATCAATGATGCGATGGGTAATGGTGATGATGACGACGACGATGATGATGACGATGATTCATCTGCACCGTTCAAAATGGTCCCCTATGTGAGTATTCAACCAAAAGTAAAGGGCTATGGAGCCGGTTTTGTCGCCACATTTTAGCCTGATCTCACGGTTTGTTCACGATGAACGATGAAACGGTTTAGCGTAATTCCCACTTTAAATACGCATTACCGTTTTTATCGGACTCGTAATCTCGTTCGATAATTTCACGGCTATCTGAAATGACAATAAGGTCCTTGCGTTGTTCAAATGGTTTTCTGTTAAAAATAAACCTGCTCATGTATTTACCTTCTTTGGTAAATACAAGCATTTCTGACCATGTGTCAAGATCAACACGGATATATACTTCACCGCTGTTGGTGACTTCGACGACTCGTGCACACATAATGACATCACCAAACCCATAGAAGAGTTTTGCTATTTCACCCTTGTCTTTAAGATTCAGACCTATGGTATATGGGCACCAGGATGTTGAGGTTTTTGCAATTGAATCCTGGATTTTCTGAATCGGTGCCGGCAGAGAACTCTGGATTCTGGAAAGTTTAGTCTTGAGGTTTTGATCTGTATAGCGATGGATTGTTACGTAATAACCTTTTCGTGTAGTTTGATCATTATCCAGAAAATCAACCTTGGAACCTTTGGTAACAATAACTTCGGGACGAATCCCTCTTGTTGCCAGATCACCGCATTCAAGTTTAATGGGTGAAAAATCAAGATTTCCTTCATCAGCAAATTTCTGCTCATAGTTGTTTTGCACCGGGACTGCCACATAATGTCTATGTGCTCGCTGGTAGACATCTATTTTTTTCCATTCGTAGTTTAATATCCCGTAATACAGGAAACCTTTTCGATCGATAGCCGGAACAAAAACATGTCTTCCTGCCTGGCGGACTGTATAATTCGTGTTGCTGGCTTTATTATGGGTGAGAACGGCATCGGTAATCTCCTGTTTCAGCAATCGATCACTGGAGAGAATGTTCCCTGCCTGATCACAAAGTATGAGCGATTGGTAATATTCTTCGGAAGTGTTTCCCATTGATGAGTAGAGCCCATAATAAAACCAGCGACCCTCACTGAGAAAAACACCAATTGGTTCAATCAGATGTCGCTTGACATCACACTGCTGGTCCTTCTTTAATCCGGGAAAAAACGAGTAGTAGCGTTTATTCTGTACCACGACAAGCGGGGAAGAGAATGAATACATGAGATCTGTTGACCACCATTTGATGCCACCTTTTAAAGAGGTGTACCCGATAAGGTGAGGATAGAGAAAAAAGTTCATACTCATCTCATCAGTGATACAGTTGCTGGCAATGTTAAAAAGAAGACTTTTATTTACCTGTGAATAGATCGCAGTATCTTTATCAGTAATTCTGGTGATTAACTTTTTAAATAATTTTTTCTGAAATACCTCTGGGTTTTTACCTGGCTGTTCAGAATAAAGCAGGATCGTGGTACTGTCCAGGGGATAAGCGAGCTTCATTCTTTTATCATCATCCCCCTTTTTTCTGATCAGTGACAGTGAGTCTTTAATATTCCCATTTTTATTATAGAGAACGTAACCATTCTGTGAAAAAAACAGCAGCGATCCGTTCTGCATGAGTACCGGACCTGCAAGATTGGTCTTTACTTTATCAGTCCAGAGGCATTGAAAGAGACTTGTGGAGTCATCGTTTAATCGTATAGTAAAAAGAAGTGAATCCCCTTCATCCTGTGCGCGAACTGTGCCGGGGAGCATCAGCAGACAAGAAATGAAGATAATACATATTACTGAAAAACATTTTTTCATAATACTCCTTACTGCTTAATCTTGCTGTTTAAACGCTTTAAATTGAATTAAATATAAAACATCGCCTCACATTAATAGAATATAGTGTTGAACAGTGATACTCCGGTTTTCAAGTTCAAGTAATTTTAACTATGCACCTTCAAATCGGGGTCTGTTGCGCTTTGATGCTGGGACAATCAAACCTTATTTGTTGCAGAAAAGAACAAAATGGTCGAAAATATTTTAAAAGAGATTTAAAATAGATAAGAATGCAGAGGGATTATGAGTAGTATCTGGTGAAATAAGGGTTGATAATGTTTATTAAAAGGATTCTGTTTCTGTTACTTTATGTGTTGTTTGGTGTTGCTTTGCCGATATTTGGTCTGAACACTGATTATGGATGGTCTGTAATAATAGGATTCTGGATTCCGATTGCATTGCTTTCGATTATACTGTTACCCAGGATATCACGACCAATGCGAAACGCTTTTTTTGCAACCTGTATCTTGTTGATACCGGTGACTGTTGCATTCGAATATATCGGATTAAAGCTTGATATATGGAATTTTTCTGAAGAGTATAGTAAACTCTGGGGACTGAAATTATGTGGAGCTCCGGTTGAGGAGTTTATATTCTGGTTTGGAGCAACTCCGTTATGTTTGTTACTCTATCTCTATTTTACTAATACATCAGGATTAAAAAATGAATCTGCCTGAGCAGCCGGAATTTGATAAAAAGCAAGGTATTCCCGGTTATGAGCGCGGAAAGCGTTTTCCAGCCTGGTTTGCTCTTGCACTACCGTTTCTTGCTTTGATGGGTGTGCTGTTCAAACATGTTAAAAATCTTTCTTTAAAATCTGCCCTTGGTGTGATTATCATATTTGAGGTAGGGACTCTCTTTATTGAGCATCATGCTGTCGTAAATGGTCACTGGGTATACAACAGGGCAAAACTACTGGGGCCGCTTGTGTGGGAGGTTCCTGTTGAAGAGATTGTGATTTATTATTTATTTCCTCCGTTATTTGTCATTATTATCATGTTGCTGTTTTATCAATACTTTTCAAAACAGAAGGCGAAACGGGTAAAAAGCAGCACTGAAAAAGATCCGGAATAACACCACTGATTGCGGGGGAAATATGACCAGAAAAGCTGATATGACAATACTGATCGTCGGTTTGATTGTTACGGTTGGTTTATTCTTGTATGGTTTACTTGGACATTACATCTATTTTGCCAGTCTGATGGGGGTATTTTTTTTCCCGTCACTGCTGCTCTGGTACTACATTCAATTACACGCTGACCGCTGGGAAAAGGTTTCACTGACGGTAGTCTTAACCATATCGTTCCTATTTTCTGTCATCATTGAAGTAGTTGCGGTGTATCTTAAATTCTGGACATTTTTTACCGATAAGGATCCGCTTCTGGGGATTAATGTTGGTGATATACCCATAGAGGAGTTTATCTTTTATTTCGGTGCAAATATGCAGCTCTGTTTTCTATATCTTGCATGTTCACTCAAATGTGAATCTCTGGGGATTACCTCGCGGCGGGTCAGGATGTGGTTTACCGGAAAAAAGGATTCCAGTAAACAAGTTGTTTCTTCCGGCGTGAAAAAAACGGTTACCATCTCTTCAATTGTTATTGCCCTGTTGACTCTTGTCGGTCTTGTTATCAAAGCAAAAAAAGAGCATCCGGAACCTCAGATGCCCGAGAAGTATCGTAACAGCAGGTCCATGCCGGTGTATAAGGAAGGGGTCTGGTATCCCGGCTGGTTGATCGCCATTGTTCCCTTTCTCTCAATCGGTATTGTATGGTTTTTTTCTACAATTAAAAAAATTAATCTGGCGGCATTTTTTGGTAGTCTTGTGATCAATTTAACAATTTATATTATGTTTGAATATAATGCGATCATGCGGGGGCATTGGGTATATAATGAACAGCGGCTGCTGGGATGGCGATTTGCCGGGACAATTCCTTTTGAGCAGATTCTGTTATATTTCGTAAGCTTTTTATTTCTTGTTCCGTTTTTTGAATCTGTTCGATTCTTTTTCATCTGCAAGCTTGGAACTCCTGAGGAGAAGGAAAAATATGAGAATGAAGTTGATGAAGGGATTTCTGTTGTTTTCAAACCACAGTGTGTCAAATGAACCAATACTGTCGACAATGTATGTACAAATACGCACACTGCAATTCCGGTAACTGTCACTATGAAAAGGTCGCTCTATTCTGAAGATGCATTAAAAACAAAACTGATTTATGAAGACGCGGAACGATACCGCCGGGCGATAATTGCTTCATTTACAGGTGTAACAATTCTGATATTGCTGGCCTGGTTTTTATTCCGGTCTCCTTCTCTCAATCTCACCATACCTGTCAAACCACTGATTTTTTTGACCGGCAGTGCATTTATTGTCAGTCTCTTTGCTCTGCTGCTTGCACTGTTTTCGCGCTCACTGCAATCAGCTATGAGTATCATGTCAATATTTGTCGCTCTGATGTTTTTTCCCACTCTGATGTATACCGGCGGTTTCATAAGCCCTTTCACGGTTGTTTATCTGCTGGCGATGCTGTTGTCCATAATACTGGTAGATCTTATTTCGAAAAGGGTCGGGTTTCTTGTTTTTTTTATAATTACTCTCAGCTATAATATTGTGTCCCTTACACAGAAAACCGGAATAATCCCGGTTCATATTGATTATGTCAAACAGTTGATGAATCAGGAATATTTTTTCTGGCTGGTATTTATAACCGTGAATATCTGTTTTATCCACGGGTTTATTGTAGTATATAACAGCTCAAAAAATATCAGAGAGACCTTGACCCAGATGATCCTTACCTACAGACATGTTGCTGAGGGGACCTCTGTTTTTACCGGCAGACAGATTGCTGATGAGATCTGTGAAGCGGTGAGAAAGTCGCTCAACGTTACAAGTACGTTTCTGATAGAAATGGATAAAGGTAAAAAAAATACAGCCCTTGTTTCTGTTGCCGGTCTTTCCGGACAGGCTCAGTATGAGCAGGTTCTTACGGAAGAGTTCAATAATACGCTTGTAAGATCGACTGGTGAATTCAATACAATGAAAATCGCAGATTTTCACGGCATACCGATAGTGTTTGAGAGAAATAACGATTATGTTTATTGGATGAAAATAAACGATGAATCGGGGGCGCTGTGCGCGGTGCTGGGAATTGTTGATTCATCGATTAAAAAGGTAAAGGGTGTTCTGGCAAATGATATTCTTCAGATATTTGCAAACAGAATCTCGTCTGAATTTGCCCGGTCTGCAGAAGAAAAAAAACGTTTGCAGATGCAACAGGTGTTCGGTCAGGGACAAAAGATGCAGGCTATCGGAAAACTTGCAAGTGTTGTTGCTCATGATTTCAATAATGTTCTTAATGGCATATTCGGGTTTGCATCCCTTATTAAAAAGACAGCTGGACCGGATTCTGTGCAGACAAAATATGCAGAAAAAATTTTTCAGCTTGGTAATAATGCCACTGCACTGATTTCACAGTTACTTTCTTATAGCAGAGCAAAGCCGATCAATTTTGTATCCTTTGATATATCGGCAATAGTTGAGGTTTGTCTGGAATTAATCAGGTTGACATTGAAAAAACAGATCAAAATTACAAATGTGAGTCAGCAGGCGTTATATGTGTTTGGTGATGCATCGATGGTGCAATCGGCATTACTGAATCTTGCCCTTAATGCCTGTGATGCCATAGAAAATCAGGGCGAAATTATTATAAATATTGAGAAAAAACAGATGGGGGAGTCCGATGTGCAGGATTTTATCACTGGAAAATGTATCCCATCCGGAGAATATACGGTAGTTTCTGTCAGCGATACAGGATGCGGGATACCAGAAGATCAATTGGTAAGAATATTTGAGCCTTTCTATACAACAAAAACGGCCGGAAGGGGAACCGGGCTGGGATTGGCTGCAGTTGTCGGATGCATGGAAGCACATAAAGGATTTATTACGGTGAGTTCAATCCCTGGAAGAGGTTCTACCTTTTACCTTTATTTTCACGATCTTGTGCTGAAACAGGATACTGAATCGGATGCAATTGATGTTTTAATAGATAAATTGAATACTGAGAATGGCGAAATAAAGGAAACTATTATTGCAGGTGTGTCGGCTGTTGCCACAAACGGGATATCATCACATAGTCAACACGGCTATGATTTAAAAGGAACAATAGAATCTTTGAGTCAGCTGTCAGAATCCGGTAAAAGTCAGTTGAGACGAAAAATAAAAAAAGTACTTATCGTAGATGATGATATAATGATTCTGGATTCCATAAGCACCTTTTTAAATAGTCATGGTTACAACATTATAAGCTGTAATTCAGGTGAAAATGCGATTAAAATGTTTGAAACTAATAGAGAGTCTATAGATATTGTGATTCTTGACATGATTATTCCGGATATTGCAGGCAGAGTGTTACTGGATCGATTCCGTGAACTGAATACGGAACTAAAGGTTGTGATGATGACTGGTTACAGTAATTCGGCTGATATTGAATATGTGAAAAAGAAGGGCGTTGTAACAATCCTCAATAAACCTTTTGAGTTTACTGTCATGGATAGTATACTTCTGGATATAGCCTCAGGAATGTAGTAATTTTTGGTGATCTTGAGATATATAGCTTTTTAAGCCACTTGTCTCCGGATCACAATTATAATAAAAAATTCGAAAGGGCGGGATTAGTGCCGAAAATACTGGTAATTGATGATGAGTATCAGGTGATTGAACCATTGATACTTTTACTGGAGAGTGAAAACTATACAGTAAAATGGGCTAAGAATGGCAAGGATGCATTGAAATTTCTTGGTGAAGATTCATACGACTGGGTCTGTACCGACATCGTAATGCCGGAAATGGATGGTATAGAATTTTTAAATAAGGTCAGAGCACTGAATCAGTCCATCAGATTCATCGCATGGAGTGGGGCCACATTTATTGATATGTATCTTAAAGTTGCAAAACTAATGGGTGCAGTGAAAGTGGTATCTAAACCATTTCTGCCGGATGATATTCTAAATATTATTAAAAGTGAGGGGTAGGAATTTACTTCTTCGTCCCGACAAACTCGCCATCGATACCCCAGTCTGCCCATGAGCTCTTTGAAAACGAAATCTCCCAGTTTCCCGTTGACTTCCCGTTTTTAAACTCCCCGTGCATCTTTAGTTCAAAGGGTGAGGATTCTACATAACCGGTAGAATCCGGTGGATAGGCAGCTGTGCCGGAACAGACAAATGAGAAGAGCGTACTGTCTTTGGTTACTGTACCATTCATTATGTTACAGGTGATTGCATAGCCGAAAAACTTGTAGTGCCAACTGCCAGTACAGGTTGATGTACCGTTTTCGTGGGTGTTGATCGTGATATCCGCGTAGTCTGAATACTCCGGTTCTACAAGATGCCACTGCTCTGAAGAGACTATTGGTGAGGAGTCTTCTTTTGTCGGGTTAGAACAGAAAAGAAATAATACGTAAATCCCTGTTAAAATTGTGTACAGATAGTTTAATTTACTGCCACTCCACATCATAGGTTATCCTTTCACTTACAACCGTTGAATCGGTTTTGTTTGATTTTACTGATATAGTCCAGGTATTTTGACTTTTGGGGGTAGTATTTTTACAACCAGCTTTAACAGAAGTTACATCTCCATGCACATACATTCCAAATGTAAAATCTGAGTATGAATTGCATACACAGTAAACCGTATAGGTCGAATCCAGCGGTAAGTTCAATCCGATCTCAAATTCAGCCATTTCACCAATACTAAGTGTATGCGGCGGGTAATTAGTGATAAACACCTGGCTGTCTGCCAGAATCTTTACCGGAAAAACAGCCACATATTCCCCATCTTTTGTAGTTACATCAAATTCTGCAACCGGATTGTACGATACCGATGTGCCAACCCATTTAAAAAAGACACGACCGGGATTCGGAGCTGCTGTAAGGATTATATGATCACCTACTTGAAATGAATTTACATTTGTATGAATGGTTCCAGAATTTTCCGGAATCACTCCAAGAGTGATTATGCCGGGATTGAGATTTGCTGGTTGTTGCTGGCAGCTTACCATTAATAGTGAGGTAATAACACAAGATACAACAAATATTCTCATTCTGTTTTTCCATTCATTAAAAGTAGTGCATGTTAGTACAACCATAAGGTCCTCTAAAAGCTGGGTTAACGATAGCACGGACAGGGGTTACGTTATAATGCTTTTTAAACGAATGAATTATATTATTTGCATAAACCAGTAAAACGCTATCTCTGAGATTCAAATCGCTGGAACCATTACTACGCATATCAACATACGTTCTATTAAACAGTGTATCTTCCGGAAGATGTCGTTGAAATCCTTTTATTATGGTAAATTTTATTGAAAAAACAATACAACTATCTTTCCCATACAGGTAAATCGGGTCATTGAACCTCTTAATCAGAAACTTCAGACATTCAGGAGTTCCGGCATGTGCTAATTGCGCAACAATTTTCTCTTTTCCTTCGAAATCTTGTTCGGAGTCAAACTTATTGATTAACTCCCTTTCAGCTTTTTTATCTCCAAGTCTTATACGGGCAGTAACAGGTAATGTACTGTCATTTAAAACTTCTTTTCGTAATTCTGGTGAGATGTCACAATAGGATAGCAGTATATTTTTTGCATTCTGAGAAAGTTTTGAGGAGTCAAGGGAACTCTTTATTTGTGTAGAGTATTTTCTAATTAATTTGTAAGGTGTCGCGTCATTTAATATACCAAATGCAGCCTGCTGCACCTTTAATGAACTCCTGTAAGCAAGTGCTTTAGATAGAATTTCTGTCAGAATGGTATCATTTGGTACAACACCTGGCAGTTTTTCCATTATCGCACGTTTATTCAACCTGCACAATGTAAAAAAATCATTCCAGAGAATGTCAGCATTCATCTCCCATACTTTGAAACTCTTGTTTTCAAATTTGTCAAGACATTCTGCAACATTACCACAATCTCTTAACCACAGTCCAACACCATATTTGCATGGGTGGTAAAGATCTGCTAAATAAGGTCTGTGCTTATAAAGAATCTCGATTCCGTACGTTTCCGGAGTACTGTTTTTATTTGTATCTGCAAATAGTATGGTACTTAAAAAGAATATAAATTTAATGAATTTCATGATAAATCCTTTACATTAGCGTATATGGTCCCATTGGAATTGTGTTTTACCAGTGGTGGTATGGGCTCAATAATCTATAACGTAGTAAATTATTCTTACGATTTCCAGTGAAATTCTCATTCTGTATTTCCTTTGTATCTGGATTTAATACGATTGGAAATGAAATTGTGGATGAATACAACCATGCGGTCCTTTGAACACAGGTTCAACTATACGATGGACTGGACTTACATTATAATTACGTTTAAATGAATGGATCACATTATTTGCATAATATAGTAAAATACTGTCTCGAACACCAATTTTATAATGGTCGAAACCACTCATATTTATAAATGTCCTGCCAAACAATGAGTCCGCAGGAAGATGACGTTGAAATCCCTTTATAATTTCAAATTTGATAGAACAAATAATACAGCCACCTTTTCCATAAAAGTAAACAGGATCATTGAATCTCTCTATCAGAAACCTCAGACACTCTGGTGTGCCGGCATGTGCTAATTGTGCAACAATTTTTGCTTTTCCTTCGAAATCTTGTTCTGTGTCAAACTTATTGATTAACTCTCTTTCAGCTTTTTTATCTCCAAGTCTTATACGGGCAGTGGCGGGCAATGTACTGTCATTTAAAACTTCTTTTCGCAATTCTGGTGAGATGTCACAATAGGATAGCAGTATATTTTTTGCAGTTTTAGAAAGTTTAGAAGAGTCAAGGGAGCACATTATTTGTTTTGAATATTTTTTTATTAATTTGTAAGGTGTCGCGTCATTTAATACACCAAATGCTGCCTGCTGCACTTTTAATGAGTTCCTGTAAGCAAGGGCTTTAGATAGAATTTCTGTCAGGATTGTATCATTTGGTACTACACCCGGCAGTTTTTCCATTATTGCATCCTCGTTTAATCTGCACAATGTAAAAAAATCTTTCCAGAGAATGTCTGCATTCCTTTCCCATTCATTGAAACTCCTATTCTCAAACGTATCAAGAAGTTCTGCTACACCAATGCAATCTCTTAAACGTAGTCCGACGCCAGACTTACAGGGGTGGTACAAATCCGCCAAGTAAACTCTGTGTTTAAAAAGTATCTCGATACCGAACGTTTCAGGGGTACTGTTTTTATTTGTAACTGCAAATAGTATGGTACATAAAAAGAATATAAATTTAATGAATTTCATGATATTTCCTGATTTTTACCTGACTACTGGAATAAAACTATTACATTTTTATATAACAAAAACAAAATTATTTTTAAAACATAGGCGTTTGACACCCCATTGGACCAAATAATATTGGAATAAATGAAGTATCATCCGGCATTATGCCGTAATGCTTGTTGAATGATGTCATTACATCTCGTACATATTGTTTAAAAATAGGTATGTTATTAAACGATTCATCCCTACGGGACGAAGAACTTCGTAATTGATAATACTTACTATTAAACAGCGTATCATCGGGTAGATGGCGTTTAAAGCCGGCAATAACAGCGCTTCCTATTGACCTTCCAACACAACTATCACCTTTGTATTGTAATGGATAAAAATAGATGGGCTTGTTAAAAATTTTGATAAGGAAATGCAAACATTTTTCAGTTCCGGCGTCTGCCATTTCAGCTACTATTTCCTCCTTTTTCCTGAAATCGCCAGTCATTTCAAACTCTTTGATAAGCGCGTTTTCAGTTTTTTCGTCTCCTAGTCTAATTTTGGCAGAAACTGATAAACCACATTCTTCCAGAAGTTTACTTTTTAATGGTTGTTCTGGATTACAATAGGAAAGAAGGTTATTTTTTTCTTCCTTTGTAAGAGAACTGGCAAGTAAAGAATTCATTATAACATACCTATATTTACTGATTAATTTGTAGGGTGTCTTTTGACTTAAAATAGAATAGGCTTCCCATTGAACACTTGGTAAACCTTTATATGATAATGCCTTTGCCAAAATTTCTGTTAAAATCGTATCGTTTGGTAAAACACCGCTTATTTTACCCATTCGTATTCGTGGGTCAATCTTGCAAATATGAAAAAATTCTTTCCAAAGCTTTTCTTTTTGTATCTCCCAATCTTTTAAGGACCTATTTTTCAATGAATCGATACAGGTGAACACTTTATCACAATTCTTCGTATATTTTCCTATACCAAAAGTACATGTGTCAAGTAGGCTTGCGATATATGCTCTGTGTTCATAAAGTATCTCAACGCCATAAGTTGTAGAATCATTTTTCGATTGAGCTGACGCTGCTAACACTGTAAATATTATAGGTGCAAATAGAATAAGATGTTTCATTTCCAAATTTCCTTCTTACCGGTGCATTTGTGTCCATTGGTTTTGGTTTCGATCTGTAGATCCTGTATGGTAGGGGCGCAATGTTCGATACCGCAATTGTGTGTTGGTTCGATCGGCTGTTGGATACATTATATTATCTTTTTCCAAAGTAGGATCCGCTTCATCACCAACGTGCTTAAGATTCCCATTTTTAACCTGATGCAGAAATTCATGGATATATGTATTAATGGGCCGTGAACTGGCAAATGAGCAGCTTGCACATTCAACATCGGCCACAAACGTTTTTGGGGTAATTCCAGCAACCAATTCATCTGTACTAGCAGTGATGGCATCTCTTACATCGTAATTTTTTTGAAGGCCACTTGTACCTCCTCTCATATTTCTAAATTCAATACTCTTATTTATCAAATCGATTCCTTCAATAAATAAATATTCAATGGAATCCGGGCTGTAAAATGGACTCAATCTAAGCGACATGCCTGTCTCTAGTCCTTCTACAGATTTTAAATAAAGCATGGTATCTCCTATCGATGCATTCATGCCTAATATGTAATGTATTCGAAATTGGTACTTTACTATAAATGTTGATGACCAAGCGTTACTATAGCAATCATCACCACTTGGTAGCAGTAACCCTAACTCATTGTAAATTATATTGCCCCCAATATTAAATGTGTCAAACATCCCCAAACCTATCGGACAATCAACGATTCCATTATTATTAACATCCCATGAAGAATCTCTTATCGAAGATGCATACACAGTATCAATCCCAACAACAGCTTGTTTAAGAACGTTATTGAATTCCCTTTTCCACCGAGACGGTGTCGGTTGTGAATCAGGATTATTAACATAATATAAATGGTTATTGGTCAGTATTTTCTGCTGATACAGGACAATCTGCATTCTGTCACCACTCCCATAACAATCACCAGCAAGGCAAACAGGTTGTTTCGGGTCTGATATCCCCAGAACCTTTACTTCAATAAGAGCTCCATCCGGCGCTGTACTGTCTGTATAAATGTAAGGAGTATTTGATCTGTTATGCAAACGAAGAGTATCTCTATTGGATGCAATTGAAAAAGAAGCATAATTCTGGCCTTCTGGCTCATCAAGTACAACGACAATTTTTTTATACGTATTAAAGATTCCTTCCGGAAGTTCAATTTTTATGTAAGCTTTGCTACCAGCTGCAATGGACCGGTAGTTTATTTCTTCTACAAAACCAGCTCGGCAGGTTCGCCATAAATCCGTTCCAAACAAGCTATCATCCCCCTGAAATACGACTTCGCCCAAGGGTACTACTACCACCGTGTCATCATCTTCCGGATCGTCTTCAATAGGCGCAGGTGGAAGTGTTTTACAATGAGTAAAAATTTCACCATGCAGATTTTTTTTTAACATCTGCTTGTAAGTCGACATTGCTGATTCTGCATAACAAGTGTCGCAATCATTGTCACATTTTATTGTCCAAAAATTAGAAGTTCCTACACTATCGATAGTACCCTTCCAGTGAAAAAGTCCCCGGTGTGCACCATCCTCAGGAATGGCACCGTCCTTGCAATTAAAAATATTTAGTGCTATTACTACTATTGCTACAATCTTAATATATTTCATTTTTTATCTCCCTATAAATTGTCTGATTGGAACTGTATACGACAGGTTGAAATCTGGTCTTGCATATATTACATATGCCCAGGGATTTTGGACACCATGCCAGTAGAGTTCATCTACGAAAATGATCCTTTTCCCCCAGCTGTAATCGGGTGCAATTGTTTGAAAAACTAACAATCCATCCTCCACACCTATTTTCTTTAGCGTAATCTGCATTTCGGGTGCAAGAGGATTCCCGATAGAATCAACCGGTTGAACATATGCAGTCATGAATTGCCTTGATTCTGTACCTTTGTTTTTTTCTATATAGGCACGTGCAACCCGATGGTAATTGCTTCTGCTATACTGGAGTATCTGTTTTGGATGTTTAATCAGGGTAATTATCTCAAGACTGTCATTTTCAATAAAATTTCCATCAATAAAACATCCGAAGAAAACTTTATTCAATTTGTTAACATTAAAATATTCATACGCCCCAATATCGATGCCTGCACCGGATATTCTCGTTCGTTTCAGAATATCGTAGTGCAGTGTAATATCATCAATTCCTGCATCCTTACATGGACTTGCTGCCTGGAGTTGTAATCCGTCATCCATCGATCCAAAATGCGAATCTGCTCCAGCGGGGTTGATGCCATTTGTAAGCATTGGGTTGCCAATGATATTCGCGGTTCCTGCATAACCACCCTGGATACAGCAATAGTTTATCGAAAAACCAGTCCCGGTTACCTGTGTTGCCGAACCGGAGTTCCACAGAATCGTATTGCGAAGAGCGCAATTTGCCATGGTGGTTCGTATGGCTGCGGCTCCGGTATCGGTAACATTGTCGTACATGGTACAACTTGCCATCTCCATTGTAACCCCTTTGCAGAATAGTGCACCACCACCTTTTACAGCCTGGTTGCCGGTAAAGATCGAGTTTGTTATAAATAGTGATGATTCCTCTGCATACAACGCACCGCCGCCGCAGGTAATGAATGTATCGAGAGTGCTGTTATGGTAGAACACTGAAGCGTCTAAAATGAGATTTGACCTTACTACAGAGAGACCTGCACCATTACCTTTAACGGTAACGTTGTTCTCAAAAAGGCAATTGGTCAGCTTCCTTACTCCACCATTATCGAACATTCCTGCACCACCGGAATCTGCATAGTTTTCTGTGAAAATGCATAGTTCCATTTCGGGAGTACAGGATTTATTATATAAACCGGCACCTCTGCTTCTCTGTTCCGGTCCGGTCGCTGCACCACTTGTCATCGTGCATCCCAGCAATTTTAAAGCTCTCTTACCTGTTCCGCTCATGGTCACAACATGGTAACAGTTATCATTCAGGAACCTCTTTAGAGAATCTGCCGGTGGGAATACGGTAATACTGTCATCATTCCCCTCCAGATCACCCGACAGAATCGTATTGTACGGGGAACCAGTCTGCTCTTTTTCTGTCTCTTCTCCGTTGAAAGCGCCAATAATTTCCATCCCAGCTCTCACCATAAATGTCGCAGACCTGGGATCATCAGAAACTGTCCTGGCCGACGGTTTGTACGTCCCCTCTGCGACCCAGATCTCTCTTCCGGTGACTGCAGCATTATCAAGCGCATCCTGAAGATCTTTCCAGGCGGTTGACCAGGTTTCGCCATCTTCAGCTCCCGGTGTACAGGGTGAATTATCATTTACATAGATCATGTAATTGGGGGAACGCTGCACCCGCAGCAGGTACCGTGTCCCACTGCAGCCGCTCGAATCTGTTAATAGTATTGTAATATCAGTTGATGCACCGCTGAGTGTTACCGGTGTTGTGGGGTTGTTGCCATTGACCGTTACGGTAATGCCGGTATCTTCTGCAGTTGGCAGAACATTCAGCGTAATAACATCCGGTGATATGATAGTTGTATAGAATGTGTTCAGCGGGTCAAAAGAGGGAGCAAAGGTAATTTCGGAATGATACAAATCTGCCAGTACAGGCGGTTTGCAGAGTATTACATTGGGCTGAATCGTTACCCGTTTCCCATAAACTCCGCCGAATACTTTGGTTCGCGAATTGACTGAGATTTCTGCTTCTGGTGCGCATACAATTCCTTTGAATACTGCATCATTCCCGATAAAAACCTGTTCTGTCTGTGCTGTGTAAAATTGCAGTGACATCGGGTACTCTTTTGCGATAGGGAGATCCACGGTGCATCGGTCAGCAAACCGGAACATATTCTGCACATTTACAATGATGGGTGCTCCGCCGTTAAGTTCTGCAACAAGGTGAACTTCCGGCTCCAGCATGAATGTATTAAACGAGTAGGAACCCGGTTTCAAGGTCACGATTGCTCCGGCATAAGCAATAAGGGTATCGTATGCCCCCGGATAGACGGTTTCTGACTGGTTTACCGGAATGATTTTATTTTCAGTTCCCGGTGTTACAGATACTACAGGGAGCTGCACGGGCTCATAGATCATGCTGTCGGTTTCGCTGCCGGAAATTAAAGTACCATTCTGGCGGGAGACAACTCCGGCAATCTGCACAGAACCTTCTACCGATGCCCGCTCACGAAGGAACAGATTACCACCGGCAACAATATCACCTTTTACCAGTGCATCACAACCCACTTCTATATAGGTATTAGAACCAACCTTCCCGTTTTTAATGGTATCATTATCTGCTATATTAACCGATTCAATGCCATAAACCGCATAATTGCCCATAGGAAATGTGCCTGCAGGTATTACTACAAGAGAATCGTTTTCATCCGGAGGTGGAGTTCCGCCGCTTCCGGTGTCTGATGGTTCTACTCCGAAAAGAAGTGAGTCGTTTTCATCGTATACAGGAATATTTGCGTTTAAAAAAGTTACATACGTCCCAAAACTTTTCGAGTAATCATTCTCCTTGTTCCATGGTGACCAGTCCGGATAGTGCAAGCCGATGACATTTTCAACTTCAGAAGGGTACATGGCTCCCGGGAAGATGTTTCCGGAAAATTCATACGTTACCCGATACAGAGAATCATGAAGAAGTTCTATTGCAATGTTCACATTCGGAGAGTAGTAATCGTCGAATACCGGTAACTTACTATCTTCTGTAGTGAAGTAATAGTAATACCGTAAAAAGGTCAGGGTATCATCACCGGTATTTTTTATGTAAATACGCGGTTTTGAGATGTTCCCTTCAGCGAACCCTTCATCACGTGAAAATACCTGCACCGAGCGGTCCGCAAAGCTCAGCACAAAAACAGCCATGACAAGAACCAAGATGGTATGATGTTTCCGCATAAAACCTCCTGTGTTGTAAGCGATAACATATTTTTTTAACAAGAGAATAGTGGTAAAGAAACATTACCACGATTCCCCTTTCACAATTTCAATAATAACCTCAGGATCAACCGCTATTGTTGTAGCAACGGCATCCTCGCAGTGCTCCACAATTTTATTAAATGTAATGTTGTTTGCTGCAAGCCATTTATTCTCTTCTTCCAGCATTTCCCTGTATAAACAGACCAGATTTTCAAGGTATTCTATTTTCAGCAAGGATATGTTGAACGCTTTATTCATATCGGAACGGGCAAGATCGCACAACATATCAAGCTGATCCTGGATTTCCTGTTTTGTATCGGTTGTGATATTCTGATGACTGTCACACAGCCATTTTTCACCTTTGTTATTGTATTCCATTTCGTTTTTACAAATGTCTTTCAAGTCACAAGTCACGAGTCACCAATTACGAACAGTCGCTATTATGCAAATACAATACCAGATCGTTAATGTGTCAAAATTTTACAATCTCAATTATTTTTACGGGTGGGTAAACTAAGGCAGTTATCATTTTGATAAGGATCGGGTTATCATATTGATAAGTTCAGAATTTGCTGAAAGTGAGAAAAATGAGGTCCAGTGTATTTGCAAAATCAACTTTTTCGTCTTTCGACATGTGAACCTCACCCCCTGCCCCTCTCCTGAAAGTGATCATGAGACACACTTAACTCCGTCCCTTTTATGTATTCTGCAAGGCAAAATAAACGCAGAGTGCGCAGAGGACGCAGAGAGAGGTACTCGCAGAGGGGTAAAAAAATGCAAAAGAGAAGTAAAAATACAATCAATTGAAAAATTTCTGTCAGCTTTCTATTTTTTTAATTCTCTGCGCACCTCTGTGTCCTCTGCGTTTTAAAATTTTTTGTAGTATTGAAGACCTGGTTACCAAAACCAGCGCAATCGGTATCAAAGTGTTCCGGAAAAAAGATAAAGCCATTGTCCCGCTGTTTGAAGCACTGATCCCCGGATCATCAGGCGGTTCGCCTGAAACCGAAAAGGAAACAACACCGGAACCGGCAACTGCTGGTGCCTGATTGTTACAGTAGCAGAATTGTCCACGTCCCGGTTTTTTACCGGGGCGTTTTTTTTTGATTGTTTACCACTTTACTGCGAAATTCGCAAATCTCACATATAACCCCCCAGTCACGATGCTATCGTGACAGCTCCCCTATCATGGGAGCTTACAGATGCGATTGAGTTGACGCTGTTTTTTTTAGTAGTTCGCATTCGCCTCACCCCAAGCCCCTTTCCAACAATTGCAGAGGAGATGTTCTTACGGGAGAATCGCAGTTTTTTCTAAAGGACCGGAGGGCCGAAATGTTTGCAGCTGCCAGAAAGTAAAAAAAGATCCGTAAAGTCCAGTCGGGACGGCATGTTTTTCCGGGACTCCCCACGCATAGTAATTTTGTCTTTTTCCTTTCCCCCCCCCCAGTCACCCAGTCACCCAGTCACCCAGTCACCCAGTCACTTAGTCACTCAGTCGTTTCTTAATATATTCTGGTCGTTCCTCAAAGTATTTCAGTTGCTCCCGGAATTACATTGGTCGCTCCCCGCTATCCGCAAGACGTTTCACGATGTCCGCATGATGTTTCCCGATATCCGCAGGTCTTTTCTCAATGTCCACATGTCGTTTCCCAATGTTCGCATTTCGCTTCCCAATGTTCGCATTTCGCTTCCCATTATATGCATGTCGCTTCCCAATGTCTGCATGTCGTTTCCCAATGTCCGCATGTCGTTTCCTGAAACAATCAATATAAACCGTAAATTATTTTTACTGTTGTATCACATTAAATATTAATAACTTACACCCCAACGTGCATCTTCGTTCATAAATAATTCTTGACACCATGTTGTCGCAGAAAACAATTTAAAAATATATTGCTTCGAAGCTTTAAACTATTTCCAGTCTCATCAGTTATGAAAAAACACCTGTTTTGCAGGTGCGATATAATCTATTTACATTATTTCCTATATAGGAGGGAAAAAAATCATGTCACAAAACGAACCCAAATGGACTACCGAACAAGCGGTCGACAAGGGAAAGCAGGCAGTCGAACTTACCACAAAGTACCGTACCGAACTTGAGAACCGGTTCAAACCGGGCGAGATTGAACTACTGCATACAAGCGTTGCAGAGCTGGAGTCGGCGGGAAAACCTGGTCAGTCTGAAGCACTGGTAAACCAGAAAGCACAGACACTAAACAAAAGTGAAACCGCAAAAGAGCTTCAGGAAGAGATTATCTCCACCCGGGGACAAGCGAAAGCAGCCAACCCGCCATCGGATATCCTTATGGCTTTTGGAGTGGGAACAAGTGCAAATGTTAATAATCAAAATCAGCTGATTGCCGCCGCAAACCTTATTATAAGCGGTTACAATCAGCACCAGGATTGGGCACAAAAGGAAGCCGGCATACTGGAAGTAGATATTGAAGAGATCCAGGCGCTCCGGGACCAGCTTATCGGAGCCGATGGCACACTCGAACAAAAGAAATTCGCCCGCAAAGCAAAAACGGTTAATAAAAACGTACTCCAGCGTACCATTGAAGACCTGGTTACCAAAACCAGCGCCATCGGTGTCAAAGTCTTCCGGAAAAAGGATAAAGCGATCATCCCGCTGTTCGAAGCACTGATCCCCGGATCATCAGGCAGTTCGCCTGAAACCGAAAAGGATACAACACTAGAACCGGCAACTGCCGGCGCCTGATTGTTACAGTAGCAGAATTGTTCACGTCCCGGTTTTTTACCGGGGCGTTTTTTTTTGATTGTTTACCACTTTACTGCGAAATTCGCAAATCTCACATATAACCCCTCAGTCACGATGCTATCGTGACAGCTCCCCTATCATGGGAGCTTGCAGATGCGATACTGTAGACGCTTAGTTTTTTATTTCGCGGTAAATTCTTAGGGGTTTTACCACGAAACAATCGAAATACACGAAATGTAAAGAGACTGAGGGGTTGGGCAACAACTTTAGAAGATCCCATTTTTAGTGTATTGCGTGTCTTTCGTGGTTTTTCCTTTTTTCCCGCAGTCCGGCAATCTCATTGCCTGCACTTCGTAGTTTTAAACTGCACTATCAGATGCTATTCCACAGCATTTGAATTCACCAGACAGTGTCTGGTGAATCATTTTTGCATTTCCCTATATACATTATGAGGATACAATTTCAGCCCTGGCGAAAACTCACTCCTTACCACGGTTTCTATACTGAAAATTTGGCAGTTACCGACTGCCAAATGTTGGAAATAAAGTTTTTTTGAGAGCCATATTCAGCTGGATCCATTGGATCTTCTTGCTCACCCATGTTTCAATTCACACTCCTGTGAAGGAGTGACAAGCAATCAAAAAGGGCACTCCAGATACACTTGAGTTACAATCCACGCCCCTGTGAAGGAGCGACCATCGACAGCGAACTGGACAATCTCAACAAAGCAGTTTCAATCCACGCCCCTGTGAAGGAGCGACAGAGAAGTAAAAAATTTAAAAGCTACAATTTTAAGTTTCAATCCACGCCCCTGTGAAGGAGCGACCGACACGTTACAGGGACGTTAGACTCTTTTGTTTATGTTTCAATCCACGCCCCTGTGAAGGAGCGACCATGTTACTGGATGCCTTAATATCACCAGCAACGCTGTTTCAATCCACGCCCCTGTGAAGGAGC
>JBNKZD010000022.1:0-9669 GCA_050301235.1 Chitinispirillaceae bacterium
CAAAAGCTGCAACACCAGCCCCGGCAAAAGCTGCAACACCAGCCCCGGCAAAAGCTGCAACACCAGCCCCGGCAAAGACTGCAACACCAGCCCCAGCAAAGACTGCAACTCCAGCCCCAGCAAAGACTGCAACTCCAGCCCCGGCAAAGACTGCAACTCCGGCTCCTGCACAGGCTGCTACACCAGCTCCTGCTGCTACAGCGAAAGCCGCAGCACCAGCTCCGGCACAGGCTGCAACCCCTGCTCCGGCAAAAGCTGCCACTCCGGCTCCAGCTCAGGCTGCGACTCCGGCACCGGCAAAAGCTGCTGCTCAACCAGCTCCGGCTCCAGCAGCGACCCCGACTCCTGCAAAAGCTGCTGCAACTCCGGCTCCGGCAAAAGCTGCAGAACCTGCAAAGAAATAACAATACCACTTGTTAAAGACTTATTTACTGTAAGGACCAGTGTAAAACTGGTCTTTTTTTTTTATTATATCCTGGATTTTACACAGGTCTATCAGGACAGCTCTCTGCATAATGACATGTACCGCAATGAGCTCCCATCCAGACCTCATCAAACTGCTTCATTACAGCCGCTACAATCTCAGGATTATCACTGATAAACCCGGATTCAAAATTCCGTTTATCTACATTTTTAGCACCCATACCAGCGCCTGTAAGGTTAGCACTCCCGCTGTAGATAAAAGTCCCATCAATGATGACACATTTAAAATGTACTCTGGGACAAAGCATGCGTTCGAGACATTGGGCTAAAAGGGGATATCTATCAAAATCTTCACGGAATGCAGGGCCGGGTTCTTTTGCATGAATCAATCGTACTTCAACACCCGCACCAAGAAGGTCGGCAATTATCTCAAGAAATGGAACGAATTTCCTCTTTTTGCTGACATGCAGATCTTTTAGATCCGATGTTCCAAGCCAGAGATAGTTTCTGCACTGTGAAATTCTTTTGACAATTACCTCTTCATAAATTTCTTTATCAGAAACAAACTGTAACATAGCCACAAACCATAATTAATATAATGATCAGATTATACATTATTTCATTACTACAGCGGAACGATTTGCCCGCTTCTCCCCCACCTCGATCTCGGAAAGCATTTCCGAAAATGAAAGTGAATCCAGTTGCGCAGAATCACTTTTCCCAAGCTGCTTCATAAGTGAATCAACATAGTCCCGTGTAAAATCATCGGGGACAACCGGGATCTTCCGGTTCTGATTATCGATTGCCTCGAGTAATTCTCTCACTGATATCTGAGAAAAATCGAATGTGGGTACATACGCTTCGACTCCACCCACCTGATGAAGATACTTTTCATGAACCAGCCATTTTACAATGCCTGATGCCTGCTGTTCTGTCAGATCATATTTTTTACTGAGCTGTTCAATAGTGGGAGGCGCCCGCTTTCGTGTAAATGCTTTTATGCAGTCCAGCAGAATCCTGAATGTAAAATAACTTTTATAATCACCAACTCGGCGATCCCAGCGGCGTTTTGCACGTAAAAGTGGACGGAAATTCTGCATTACGTATGCTACCTGCGCACCAATAAGAATAAAAAATGAAACAAAAAAAAGTGAGAGCAGGAACAACGGTAATATACCAAGTGCTCCATACACCGTACTTGTCTGAAGCGAAAACTGAACATATGTTGCAAAACCACGACGTTCTATTTCAAAAAGAACCGCGGAAATCAAACCACCAACCAGAGCTGATTTAAAATGCACTTTGGTGTTGGGGACAAACCATATTAACGTTGAAAATGCAAGTACCATAAGAAAAAATGGCACAAGATCCAGCATGAACTGACCACTGAAATCAAAATTCAGTGCAATTGTCCTTCTGAACTGTACTGATGCAAAAAAAAGTATGGGACTGTAAACAACAACCATGGTAAAAGTCCTCAGACGGACAAAAAACGATCGCGTTCTATTTACTTTCCATATACCGTTAAGCGACTCTTCAAAAGTGCCAAACAATCCCATACTTACCAGAACCAGCACAACAATGCCGACACCACGTAACTGCTTGGCATTTTCAAAAAAAGTGCTTAAATACGATAGTACGATTTCGGGCGCAAAAGGAAGAAAAAGTGAGAATAAACTCTTTACATGTTCGGTGTTGATTTCAGTGAGACTTGCGAGCATGAATGCAGCTGTTACGACAAGCGGAATAAGTGTCAATAAGAGAGCGTAGGCAATTGATGAGGCTCTGGAGATACAATGATTCAGGGAAAACTCAGAAATACAAATTCGAAGAAACAGCAGTGCGTTTGTTACAAAAAATAGAAGACGCTTGCCTTCATGGTACAACCGTATCAGTAATTCTGCAGGATTATCAAAAAAATCCTCAATGTATTGATTCTTAATTTTGCTCATTGGTACCCTGGTAACATCAGACCGTAAAACTAAGTTTACCATTTATGTTTGCTAAAAATCTAAACAAAATAAACAACGACTTTTCCATCAATGCCTTATCTCTCCCCTGTTTTATGGAAGAAACTTTCTGTTACTGAGCGGTTTACCTGAATTTGTTCGTCTATGTTCATAGAAAACAGATATTTTTTTAACGAAGGGAGAGGTATGAATTTCATAAACAAAATAATAATTGGATGCTCAGCGATGTGTATGATCACAGGTTGTACCATCATCGAAGTACCATATAGTGGCGATGATGATGAAAACAGTATCTGGGTTGATGACTATGAGGTGAACGCATATGTACCTATTCCCTATGCAGTGCGAACTATCATACATGATGTAGTTGATGGGTATAGCATGCCGTCTGTCGATCGGTATGGATATGAAATCTACCCGGTTGAATCTGATGACCCCGACAATATTCCATCATATGTTAGTGCTGATTTTAATGGAGATGGGTATGATGATTTTGCTTATATGTTTTCTGCACTCTCCCGCAGCAGTGGAAAATGGTATCTCGATACAAAAATGCTCGTTGTAACCTCAACCCATAACGGCTATGAACTTTCCCTTGAACTGGATTTAGGAACGGTAAGTGGAAGTAACGATCTCCCCATCGAAGAGTACTGGGGAATTCGACTTCTCAGACCAGGAACTCACACCGTTACTGATTATTATAATGGTGTTGCTCATGAAAAAGAGATAAAACTACACTATGCCGCAATCTACCTGGCAAGTATTGATCCGGAAGAACGCTCGGTATTCGTCGCTGATCAAAATGGAGTAAGCGAAATTGTAATTGATTTTGGATCAATTGCAAAAAGAAAAATGCAAAGCAGAAACAAGAAAAATGTTACAATCTCTGCATCAACGCTAAGACAAAAAATTTGATCAGCCAAACGTAAGTCTCTGGTAACAAGTTGATTATAAATGAAGAGCGCCGGTTGTGGACCGGCGCTTTCCTTCACTTTGATTCTGCAAGAGGGCCTTGCAGATAGGATAGTAATTGCTGGTAATTATAATATAATTCCTTAAAATTTAAATTTCATCATTTTTTTTATTCCGACCCATAATAGTGTAGACATCTACTTCTACAGTTTTTGAAAAATCACTCAATTTTTATCGATCTTAAACTAAAGCAGGATAGCTGTATGGTTTTACGTGAATTATAAATATCTTCCCATATATTGTTTTTGAAATTTTTACATCACTTACAATTGTTATTGAATGCGTTTTAAAAGCACCTCAATTGTAATACATTTATTATCTTTATTGAAGACCTCAATCTTTTTCCATGTAAGGATTTCAAATGTTAACAACCCGACAAACAATCCTTATCACCGGTGGTACAGGTGCGATAGGGAGCGTATTAGTAGACCATCTCCTTTCGCATGATTTTAAGATAAGACTTCTGGCGCTTCCCGGTGATCCAATTGCCGGGAAATACTCCGAGGAATCGATTGAAGTACGATATGGTAATATAACCGAAAGCAGTAGCCTGAAAGGAATCTGTGAGGGTGTATCAGTTGTCATACATATGGCGGCAATCATTCTGACAGAAAATGATGAGGATTATGACAGGATTAATATCGAAGGAACAAAAAATATCCTTGATGAAGCACATCAGGCAGGAGTTGCTCATTTTATTCATATATCCTCTGCATCTGTTATCTACACAAAAACGACCCCCTACTCAATCTCAAAACGAGTTTGCGAACGCCTCGTCAGAGAATCTGGTGTAAAGTATACGATCGTACGACCGACACTGGTGTATGGAAAAAAGGGTGGTCAGGAGTTTGACATATTTCTTTCCAACTTGAAAAAATTTCCGATAATCCCGTTTATCGGACGTGGAGATGCACTCAAACGGCCTGTTTATGTTGAAGATATCATTGACGGCCTCATTACTCTTGCAAAGCAACCTGGCGGAACCGGGAAAGTATATAACTTCAGTGGTGGTGAATCAATTTCGATGATTTACTTCGCTAAGTTCTGTCTATTCCTGATGGATACCCGATATCAGATGTTTTTGTATCTACCTGTCTGGCTATGTAAGTTGAGTGCACTGCTTCTTAAAAAGGTGATGATACACCCCCCTCTCAGGTGGAGTATGATCGCGGGTGTTACCCAGGATGCGAATCTTGATCCCACAGATGCAATTCATGATCTTCAGTTCAAAGCATCGAAGGTAACAGAAATTCTTCCGCAGTGCTTCCCCAGATAAACAGGTAAAGCCCATGTTCAAGTGGAAACTTTTTGTATTGGATAATTACGATTCATTTACATTCAACATAGTCCAGATGTTTCGAAGATATCATCTTGACATAATAGTTGTTCGCTCAGATAAGATCACAATTGAAGAGGTTGAACTTCTGAAACCGGATTATATCATCATAAGTCCGGGCCCAAGAGATCCTTCTTCTGCAGGTATTTCGATAGAACTGATCAAATGTTTATACAGAAAAACACCAATCTTAGGTGTATGCCTTGGCATGCAGAGTATGAATGAAGCGTTTGGAGGGAAAACGGTCAGAGCCCCGCTTCCGATGCATGGTAAAACAAGCGAAGTCGAACACACGGACAAATGGATTTTCCGCGGAGTAAGCCATCCGACAATTGTAGCACGATACCATTCACTGGCTGCTACAAATATCAGTAGCGAGCTCGAAATTACAGCTCAAACCAGCGATGGCGTTGTGATGGGATTGTCGCATAAAACATTCCCGCTTCATGGGGTTCAATTTCATCCCGAAAGTTTTCTTACTAAAGAAGGCTTTACAATGATCGAAAATTTTCTCAGACTCGGCCCGCTTCAGAAGCAACTATCATGAACAAACCGTCACTTGATTTTAAACTTGATTTTCTTCCGGAAAACTCCGATGAGATTGTTACGGTTCCACTGGATTCCAATCTTTCGTTTCTTGAAATTGCTTCGAGATTTGCATACCAGCCAGGAACAATCGCATTAACCAGCGGAGGATCACTTGATTGTGCCCGTTACAATATACTTGGTATTAACCCATGGCTCGTACTGAGGGCTAATTTAACATATGCGACAATCGCGACTGTGAATACAACAACCACAATCGAAGCAGATCCTCTGGACATTCTCCAGTTTCTGGTGAAAAGCTACAAACTCCCGACATCCGGCAACTACCCACTGCCGCTCATCTCGGGACTTCTGGGGTATCTGTCGTACGACCTTAAAGACTGCATTGAAGTGCTTCCTCGTACAAGTGTCGATGATCTTCATCTGCCTCATTTGTATATGGTTGCCCCATCAATAATAGTTGTTGAAGACAGGTTCGAGAATAAGAAGACACTATATATTTCAACAATTGCCGGGAACGCTGCTGACCGTAAAATTGCTTTTTTAGACGTACTCAGCAAACCGGCACCTCTTTACATAATGACGCATTCAGCGAACCATTCACCGATGCAATCCTGTTTCAAGCGTGAAGAATATATGCAGGCAATAGAAGACATTCGCGATTACATCGTTCGTGGCCATGTTTACCAGGTAAATATGTCACAACGGTTTGAAGCATCATTCCATGGGGATCCTTACGAACTCTTCATGTTGATGTTTGCCCGTAATCCTGCTCCTTTTTTCGCCTATATCAATGCTGGTGATCATCATATTGTTTCAACTTCACCAGAGCGTTTTATCGAACTGCGGGAAAACCACGTTGAAACCAGACCGATCAAGGGTACCCGCCCCAGAGGTAAAACGCCGGAGGAAGATTTACATTTTCGTGAAGATCTCACCAATAGTAAAAAAGATGACGCAGAACTTTCGATGATTGTCGATCTGCTAAGAAATGACATCGGCAAGGTATGCAGTGCTGGTTCTGTCAAGGTGCGGGAACACAAACGTGTTGAAGCATATGAAAACGTACTCCATAATGTATCAATAATCGATGGAATTCTTGATAAAGACAGAGATGTAGTCGATCTGATACGCGCTACATTTCCGGGAGGTTCAATCACCGGATGTCCCAAAATCCGTTCGATGGAGATTATCGATGAACTCGAACCAGTTCGCCGACATCTCTATACTGGATCGATCGGTTATATAGGATTTCATGATACAATGGACCTTTCCATTGCAATCCGTACTGCAACGATAAAGGATGGAAGACTGGTCTTTTCTGTTGGAGGCGGCATAGTTTACGACTCTAACCCTGCTGATGAATATCAGGAAACGCTTCATAAGGGTAAAACGCTTATGAATGCGATTGGTAAAACAGAAAAAGAAACTAAAAAAGCTCCAATCGCATGGTGTAACGGTAGATTCCGTCCTGTTGATGAATTTACTGTCTCTTTTAGTAATGAAGGTTTTCTCTACGGGTATGGCATATTTGAAACAATCAGGGTCCAGAATGGAAAAACATATCGTTTACAGGAGCATTTAGATAGATTTAACAAATCCTGGGACTTTTGTTTTGGTACTCATCGTCCGGATATTAGCTGGGATGCAGTTATTATGCAGGTTCTGGAAAGAAATAATCTTCTTGATCAGGCTGTTGCAGTAAAAGTGCTTGCGGCAGCTGGCCAACCCGGAAAACCTGTAAGCCAGACATTGCTTGTCACAGCCAGACCCTACACACATCGTTTAAAAGCTGCCGGAAGAGATGGTTTGTATCTTGCAACCTACCCCCACTCCCGAGAATCAGAACTGGCATCACATAAAACAATGAATTATATGCTATGTAAAATGGCTAATGACTGGGCAAAAAAACAGGGTGCTGATGAGGCACTGATTTTAAATAGCGATGATACTGTCAGCGAAACTGCAACAGCCAATATTCTATGTACTTTCAATGGTAAGTGGTACAGCCCGCTTTCGAAACATGTACTACCAGGAACAATGGAAAAAGCTGTTTCGACGTTGCTTGAGAATCAGGGATTAAAGGTTGAGCATCGATCAATCACTCTTGAGGAGTTTAAGAAAGCTGATCAGATATATCTTACAAATGCTCTAATGGGTATTGTGCCAGTATTACGTATTGACAATTCCGGGGTACGCTGTTATGATAAAGATCTGTGCAATAAAATAAATGAACGCGTGTTCAGATAAAGGAGTGGTTTATGAACTCAGTGCGAAACATTCGTACTTTAAAAAAAGTTATCACTGGACAGTCTGCTGTGGATGGTGCCGGAGTGAAATTAGTACGGGTGATCGGGAATCATGACACAAAGGACTTTGACCCATTCCTGATGCTGGACGCGTTTGATTCAACAAATCCTCAGGATTATATCAAAGGGTTTCCCTGGCACCCTCATCGCGGAATCGAAACTGTTACCTATCTCATTGAAGGCAACATCGAACATGGTGACAGCCTGGGGAATACAGGTGTTATCAGTGAAGGAGGGTGCCAGTGGATGACAGCCGGTTCCGGGATAATTCATCAGGAGATGCCAAAACCATCTAATCGCATGCTGGGAACGCAGCTATGGCTGAACCTTGCAGCTAAAGACAAAATGACAACACCGGCATATCGGTCTATCACACCGAAAGATATACCCATAGCACAGGAAAATGGTGTTATTGTGCGAACAATCTGCGGTCACTATAAAGGTACCCCTGGTGCCATCATTGGAGATTATGTCAAAGCAACATACCTTGATGTCGAAATTGATCCCAGTTCAGAATGGACTTTGGTAACAAATTCTGAAGATACACTCTTTATCTATCTGGTTTTTGGACAAGCTATTTTCGGAGAAACAACTGTTGGAGAGAAACATGCGATTCTATTTACTCAAGGGGAATTCTTTAAAATAAAAGCCGCTGATACTGGTGTACGATTTCTGCTTATGTCTGGTACCCCGCTAAAAGAACCGATAGCCTGGGGTGGACCGATTGTTATGAATACCAAAGAAGAACTTGATCTGGCTTTTGAAGAGCTGGACCGGGGAACTTTTATTAAGACTTGATTTTGCATTACATTTATGTTATTTTGAGAAATATGAATACAAAACATTCCGCAAATGTCACTAATTCAGGACTTGTTGTATCAGGACACATGGTGGTCTCAATGTCTGTCATGATGACTACTTGCGCACGTAACATTATGCATCTTTCGAGGTGGCGGGAAGTTTAATAACACAAAGAATTTAAACTGAACATATAAAAACCCGCTACCGGAAATCCTGTAGCGGGTTTTTTCTTTATATGCTCCCTATTTAACTGGATGTAGCACCGATGTTTCGCATCTATTTCTACAAATTTCTTATTGATTTCTGGACAATAGTTCCAGTTCTTGTACCTTTTTACAAATCGCATGGATTGCAGACTACACAGCTGCTTACTATTCAGACTGCTTTTTCTGTATCACAACTGATTTTTGAAATACCATCAGGATACCTTTCTGATGTTATTGGCCGTAAAAAAACTCTGGTACTTGCAGCTGCGTGTATGGTTGCAGGGATCAGTATATATATACTTTCCAGCAGTTTCTGGCTTTTTATACTTGCAGAAATGGTCCTGGGTCTCGCCGGAGCATTACGCAGTGGCACGGACTCTGCGATATTATACGACCATCTTAAAAGTCTGAAAGATGAGCAAAAATATATGAAATGTGAAGGTACTGCAGAATTCTGGAGCAGGACCGGAACGGCTGTCAGCTCCATTGGTGGTGGTATTCTTGGTGCATACACCACATTGCAGCTGCCATTCTATATCAATTTTCTCTCGGCTATTGTCATGCTGCTGGTTGGAATATCGCTGAAAGAACCTCCACGTGAGAAACGGCCATCAGGAAATGCATTTAAAAATATTATTAGTGTTGCACATACATCGGTGACAAAAAAATCACTGTTCAGTACGATGTTGCAAATGGGAATAATGTTCAGTACTGGGGTTACAGCAATATGGGGATATTTTCTACTGTATCGACAGATTGACATACCCCTGTTCTGGCATGGTGTGTTTTTTGCGTCGATGCAACTGACCTCTGCATTTGCAGCGAAACACAGTTCACAATTTGAAAATCTGGCGGGTAAAAAGCCTACTGCACTTATGTTGTTTCTTCCTGGAATTCTATTTACGGTTGCAGGTTTAGGCAACAATATTTTTGTTATTTTACCGATGGTCCTGCTCCATGCTGGGCTCTGGGGTATGTCAACACCGCTGTTTCTGGAAAAGATTCAGAAGCAGACTACTTCAGATGTGAGAGCCACAACATTATCGGTTAGTTCGATGATTGGACGTGTTATTGTAATTTCTATTGGACCGGTTTTCGGCTGGCTT
>JBNKZD010000023.1:0-25504 GCA_050301235.1 Chitinispirillaceae bacterium
CAAATAAATGGTCTGAGAGCAAGAATAAATACTTTTTCTGCTGGTCCTAGCTATGATTTGGCAGTTACAATAATTAATGATTATGATGCTTTAATACTTAACTTTATCCAATATGGCATTGATAATTTTCTTGCTGCTAAAAGCATGGGAGTCATAGATTCGAAAAATGTAGTAAAAGGCATTTTCCCATTCCATATTAATACAGGTATACCTACAGATAGAATTGCTGCTAATATTGAAACGCCGGAATATTCACCTACGTTTACAGATTACTTTTCTGATACCACGGCAGTTTTTGAAGATTCTATCTACAATCCTGATTTAGCTATGCCATTTGCACTTGCCGATATGGAGTTTTTGTATGAAGTAATTACTTTTAGATTTATACTAAATAAATACTATATGAAAGACGGAGATATAGTACTAGATAATTACAACAGTATTGTTGCTAAAAGCTACTTGAATTATTTAAAACCTTTAAAACAAAAAATATTCGGTGCTATTAAAACTTTAGATTCTTTGACTTCTAACGATTTAATGTTGCCCTCATTAACAAGTTCAAACGACTTCTTTACACAAAAAAGTGTTTTTCATAAAATGAGTTCTCTACTTTTTTCTATTTACTTTGAAAACTTTAAGAAGCTTGATATTATTAACCGGGATTATACAATTCCCTCAGATGGAACGTATCCTACGATGGAACCTTCATTTTTTATAGGGAATATTAAATTACCAACAGCCACAAATGCAAAGAAACTTTGGTTTAATTTACCATGGAAAACAAATTATCCCGGCAGAAAGATAGACTCAACAGATTGTTACATGCGCGCCAGTTGTTATTATTATTATGATTATGATACTCTATATGTTGCAAATGCCAACGCTTGTTATAATTGGGTGTTAGAGGAACCTTGGTATGATTTTGCAGGAAAACTTTTAGGTACTTCTAATCTGGGAGATAGCATCCAGTTCAAAATTTCAGGAAACGATGATACTTTATCGACAAATTATTGTATAGTATTATATGGTGACGATACCATTTCCTTTTTTTGTCCTGGACATGTTTCAAACATATGGCATAGTCAGATTTTTAAAGATTATGCGTCTCATATTCCTACGGATCCGAATTGGGCCCAACCTTGCATTAATACAGAAGCTATTAATGGGAAATTTGCTATTGATATAACCCACAGTTATAACAAACGTATAAGCTGTTTTAGGCCATTCGGTGGACAATTAACTTTTGACGAATATATGAAATATTTCGTATGTTGCACAGATGGAAGTGACTTTACATTTAAAACATCAGATTCAAAATATAACTCAAACAAAAACTATCTAAACTGGGATTGGTTTCATATAAATAATATTCAAGGCGAATTTTTATGGAATGAGTTTGAAGTCGAAGATGAAAATTCTCTCTGGTTGCCAATACCATCTGGAACACAACCTGCGCTATTTATAAATGATATAGACCAGGGTGTTGGTGGAATTAATGTTGCTCTGGGAAAATTTAAAGAAGCATATAAGAAAAAAACTTCACAACTTTTCTCGTTAGCTTCTTTGTATATTTCATTGGAAGTAATGCTACGAGCATACATTGATTCAGGTAATTAAAAATTTACTCACGAAATTATAAGGAGGTAGTAATGTTTTGTCCCGTGTACTTGGAAAGGAATGAAAGAACTGAAATGAGGGGGAGACATCCCCCTTAACATTATTAAAACAAATGATCCTAATGTTGTGTTCTTGACCTTACTACCTTTGCCTCATCCGAATCCGGACACTGTTCCAGAAGCTTTTTCCAGACTATTCCCTGTGCTTTTACTTTGTTCTGTTTATCGTAGACAAGACCTAATTTGTATAATGCAACACATACCTTATTTCCCTGGGGGTACTTTTTAATGTAGTTAATATAGATTGATTCTGCATCCCCGTAAACCTTTTTGGCATAGTTACACTCTGCCATCCAGTACTCGGCATCCTGGGCAATAACAGCATCGGGATACTTAGTTGTAAGATCCTGAAATCCGCTTAATGCGATATCATAACGGCCGGCATTGAAATCGGTCATTGATATCTGGAACAGCTTTTCAATTTCAGCAATTTTTGCACTTCCGGCCAGAGAATCTGATATGAGTTTTGCATCAAACTTCTTTTGAAACTCCGCAGTTTTTTCATCAATTTTTGAAAGCCGGTACTGATTTTCAGAGAGATTACCTTCGATAGCTGATACCTTTCTGTCGATTTCATTAAACCGTACCTGTTGGTCAGCTCTTATAAGTCGCAGCATCTCTGCATGAGCTTTCTGCTCTTCAAGGATCTTATTCTGTGTAGCTTTAAGCTCATTACTTAATGAATCAACACTCTGCTTCACCAGTTTAAGCTCCTGCGTTCTTAACATGGTTACATTACTGCACCCCTGATACAGGCAGGATACAGTAATTACTGCTGCAACGACTGCAATACTCCTCATACTTCTTTCCCCGTAATGTGTATTGACAAAATATTTTGATTACTTTGCTAAAATTTTAAATTCACTTCTTCTGTTAAATGAATGGCAGTTTTCATCATGACATCCCTTCCGGGCAGGCATTTCCCGACCAAAAGAAACCGTTTCCATTCGGATACTTTTTATCCCATAGGCGGCAAGATACTCTCGAATAACCCGTGCCCGCTGTTCGCCTAATCCGATATTGTAATCCGATGAACCACGTTCATCACAGTTTCCCTGGATGATAATCCGCAATCCCTTCTCTTCTTTCAGAAACTGGATTACTTTACTGAGTTGTACAATGGCCTCATCGGTGAGCCTGTAACTGTTATACTCAAAATACACCGGCTTCAGGATTTCGGCAACCTTTTTTTGCAGACTTTCACTTAAAACAGCTTCTCTGAAATCTGCATCATCGGAGGTATCTGTATCAGCAAAGGGATTCACTTCCAGAAATGAGGTCCTGGAAAGATCCTTTTTGGAAACAGTTTTTTTACCAGCACACCCATTCAGTAAAAATGCACAAAAACAAACCAGCACCACAATAGTGGCATTCATCTTGTATCCCATACTACACCCTCTCTCAACCTGAAATTTTGCAATATTCAGGCGTAACTTGTTTCCGCACACATACGAAACGGTCGAATCTGTAACTATACTAACAGGTAAAGCTCAAGTTAATTAAAAATCAGACCAGTCCGGCATTTTGACATCACCGGATTTTGTTACTCTCCTCAATCTGCTCCCATTGGGTTTGATGACATAGAGATCGCTCCCTCTGGCGGAAGTATTAACAAACGCAAGCAGTGCACCATCAGGTGACCATGTAGGATATTCATTGCTGCCACCCAAAGATGTAATTTTTGTGGCATTTTTTCCATCAGGTGCGACTGTCCAGATATCAAATTTTCCATTTTCATCCATTGCCATATAAGCAATTTTATCCCCTTTAGGTGACCAGGCGGGAGAATCTGCATACTTTCCTTCAAAGGTGATCCGATTCTGGTTTCCACCGTCAGCATCCATAACATAAATTTGCGGGTTACCTGACCTGTCTGACGTAAAAGCTATCTGGTAACCGTTTGGCGACCAGCTAGGTGAGGTATCGACTCCATAATGTACCGTAAGCTGTTTCACATGTGATGCATCCGGATTACAGGTGTATATATCGAGATTACCCTTTTTTGATGATGCATACGCCACGGTTCCATCAATGGGTGATACATCCGCCGATGCTTCAGTCCCTTTGCTTGCCATAAAGGAGTTGAAACTTCCATCATAAATAGATCCCCGATACAGGTCCGGCCGACCTTTAATGTATGAAGTCCAGAGAATATTTCCGGAATCAGCAAACGCCGGAAAAATATTGATTACGTCATTTTTTGTCAGTACCACCGGATTAAATCCATCAAAATCCATCAGAGCAATCGATTTTTTATTTTTTACAGATTTTACATAAACAATCCGGCTCTCAAAGAATCCTCTGTCTCCAAACAGTATTTCGACAATCTCATTGGAATACCGGTGTGCCATTCTACGAACCTGTTTGATATCACCTTTATATTTTTTACCAATAATAAGTTCTTTATTCATCACATCACGGAGATAGCACTGAAGAACCACACTGGTTCCTTCAATGGTATAATCCCCATCAATATAGATCCCTGCATTCTGATTTACAAAAGCTGCACTGTCATACGTTTTCTGTTTTATGACAGTAAATTTTGTACAAAAGTCAAGATCACCTGCGATAACATCCCACGGGGCAACAGGTCCGCTCAGCACTTTGTCGCTGGTCGACACGAAGTCAACTATACCTATAGGAATGCTGTCAAATTTTCCGGCATACACATCAAGATCGAATTTTTCGGCTGATGCAAAAGACAGCAGACACAGGGAGAGGATAAGTATATTCAACGACACTCTGTTCATGATATCACTTTCTTGTTGGGATGAGTGCACAGTTCAGTTCAAGTTTATCTTCAGCAAATCCTGGAGGCAATTTAGGAAATGGTGCAGAGAGCTTTACGGCACGAAGAGCAAGATTATCGAGAGTACTGTTCCCGGAAGATTTTGCGATTCTGGGTTCAGTGATCATTCCATCCTTATTAATTGAAAATGAAACCAGCACCTTGAGCTGCCGGTTCTCGGTAGACGGTTTCCAGTTCTTTTCAAGCTTCGACTGCACAACTGCCAGATACCAGTGGTATTTAAAATCACCAACCGAACTTACCTGTGCCGGAGATGGAATCTCTTCAAGCAGTGAAGTAAGCTCCTCGAGGTTATCTTCTTTGGGGCGTGCAGCTTCACGCTCTTTCTGAGAATTATTATTTTTTTTCGGTGCATTCTTGTCAGGAATCGGAGCTGCTTTCTCCTTAGTTTCTTTACGGGCAACCCGCTGCTCGACTGCATCAGGTGTCTTTACCGTTCTTTTTGGCGCCGGTACAGGGGCCGTAACAAGTTGAAATGTCTTTGGCCGTTCAAACTTTTTTTGTGACCAGGCAAGCTTTGCCAATAGTGGTATACCTACAAGCAGAAATATATGTACAATAACACTTATGGCAATTGTACTTCCCGGTGGAATACCTCTGCATGTTTGAAAATTCAGTTCATTTACCGTTGATGATCCGTCCATCGATTACCTTCCGGATTTTTCGAAAGGAATTGTTAAAAAACCAAGTTTTTCAACTCCGGCGTTCTGTAATTCGGAGATAATCCTGATCACCATACCGTAAGGCACTTTTTTATCAGCATTGACAAAAACAGGTACATCCTGACGCTGAGCAAAGATCTCCCTGAACTCTTTTTTAAAATCAAGCAGTGACACTTTGTACTGATCAATATAGATTTCATTCCGACTGTTAATCGATACCTGAATAGACTCATTGGATTCCACATTCTCCGATTCTGTTTCCGGAAGATCGACCTGAACCCCCTGAGTCATCAGTGGTGCAGTGATCATAAAAATGATCAGCAGTGCAAATACCACATCAATCAGATTGGTAAGATTCATGTCACTTATTATCTGACGATTGCGGCGGGAACGTTTATTTCTCATCTGATTCCTCGTGTCTTACATGTTCTGATTCTGTACAGCAGTACGTGCCGATCTGTCAGAATACAGCAGGCTGAAAATTTCCCGTTTTAATCTTCCGATAAGAAGCTCTCTGAATTCATCCATCTCATTATCTAATTTTTCGGCACGATGATTCAAATAATTATAAAAGAACAGAGATGGAATTGCAACGATAAGACCAACAATCGTTGTAATAAGCGCCTCAGCAATACCTGGTGCAACGACCGGAAGACTCGCGGAGCCCTGGTTTCCAATATCAAAAAAGGAGTTCATAATACCCCAGACAGTACCGAGCAACCCCAGAAACGGAGCGATACTGCTCGACATCGCCAGAAGAAACACACCTTTATCAAATGGTGCAACAAGTGACTGATATGCATTATTTAAAAAATCACCAGCCATGATAAACTGGTTATTGAGAAAAAACGACCAGTCTTTAACTCCGGTATGTGACTTCGCATCTTCAAGAATTCGTCTGTATTCCATGGATCCAGCTTTTCCCAGCTGCCCCATTGGTGAATTCAAAGTTTTTTCATCACAACTTTCAACATCAGAAATTTTATGGAACGATTTGAACAGCTTCCTGAACTTTTTATTCTCGGATGAAATTTTTGAAAGCACAACGATACGCCCAAAAATGATCGCCCACGTAACAAAAGAAAGCACAACTAACATCAATACAATGAGCCGACCAGCCCATCCGGATCGCATCACCATATCTAAAACCGGAATGTTCATTAAACGTATCCTTTCATAAATTTCGTATGATTCTGTTTAATTTTCTGATTTCACACACTCCGGAACACGCCAGCTATAAAGTAACCTCGCAGGGAATATAACTTGCTAAAAGTACACCCAAGAATATAGATAACAGAAATTCGTGCCGAAACTCTTCAGCGTACAATCTCTATCTATTCCATATATATGCGAATCAGGTAAAAATTACTTCCTGAAGCTGAGTTAGCGCAAACTGTTTATAGTATTTATATTTTTGAAGGAAAAGAAATAATTTAGGCGTTCCCCTATTGGGTCGTTCCTTCCTCCCCGACTTCGTTAAAAATTTGGTCACCCGAGCGAAACTGGAAATTGTTACTATGCACATTGGACAGGAGATAGTAATAGAACATTATCATCTTTTTTCTGTAACATTTTAAATAGTTATAAGTTTGAGCAAGATTTCTCTGAAATACGCTATACAAAAAACGCAGAGACTAAAAAACTCTGCGTTTAAAAAAGGGCACGCTGCAACGTGCCCCTACAAAAATCAATAATTACTATTATTTCTTTTTGCCTTTAACCACTTTAGCAGTTTTAGCAGATTTCGCTGCTACTTTAGAAACCGTTTTAGATGCTTTTTTAACCTGAGCTTTTCCTTTTAAAGACTTAACTGTTTTTTTGACAACAGCCGCAGCTGCTTTTTTAACAGGAGCCTTGCTCTTTACACTGCTTTTTTTAGCACTGATTGCGCTTTTTACAGACTTCGAACTTTTCGCTACGGCTTTAGCTGCTTTAGTTGCCTTAGCCTTAACTGAAGATTTCGCTTTGCTTACAGCTGCAACTACTTTACTCTTGCCGGCAACGGTACTCTTTTTCAGATCTTTTTTACCAGCTTTTGATGGTGCTCCATCTTTTTTAGCTGCTGCGAGCTCTTCAACTGCAGCCTGAGCTGCTGCAAGACGAGCGATCGGTACGCGGAATGGTGAACAGGAAACATAGTTCATACCGATTTTGTGGCAAAACTTTACAGAATCGGGATCACCACCATGCTCTCCACAGATACCGACTTTAAGATTTGAACGAACAGATCGTCCACGCTCGATACCGATACGAATGAGTTCTCCGATTCCTTCTGTATCTATTGTCTGAAACGGGTCAGCCGGAAGAATCTTTGCATTGAGATAATCAGGCAGGAAGGAACCGATATCGTCTCGTGAGAAACCAAAACCCATCTGGGTCAAATCATTGGTACCGAAAGAGAAGAACTCAGCTGTATCCGCCAATTTGTCTGCTGTTAAGGCAGCGCGCGGGATTTCGATCATCGTGCCATACATGTACGTAATCTTCTTCAGACCAAGCCTGGTACATACTTCAGCATATACTCTTTCAACAATCTGTTTCTGATGAGCAATCTCATTCTTCGAACAGGTAACCGGTATCATGATCTCCGGATACGCTTTATTGCCTTCCTGAATCAATTCACCGGCAGCTTCAAAGATAGCCCGAATCTGCATCTCGGAAACTTCGGGGTACGTAATACCCAGACGAACACCGCGATGTCCAAGCATCGGGTTGTTTTCATGCAGTTTTTCGCCACGTGCTTTAGCTTCATCAACAGAAATATGAAGTTCATCTGCCAACGCTGCAATTTTTTCTTCACTTTGAGGGATAAACTCATGAAGTGGCGGGTCGAGAAGACGAATGGTCAACGGCAGTCCATCAAGCACTTTCATGGTTGCCTTTACATCATATTTCACAAATTCAGAAAGTTCATTAAGGGCTGCTTTACGTTCATCGACATTTGCACTGAGAATCATTTTTCTAAGAAGGAACAGCGGCTTTTCGCTTCCTTCACCGTAGAACATATGCTCTGTACGGAAAAGTCCGATACCTTCAGCTCCAAAAGACACAGCCTTCTGTGCATCTGAAGGTGTATCTGCGTTAGTACGGATTTTCAGTTTTCTATACTTGTCACAGAGCCCCATCAATATGCCATACGATTCATTATGTTCCAGATCAACATCTTTGAGCGTCAGAGCACCGTTGTACACCAGACCTTTTGTGCCGTTCAGAGAAATCCAGTCACCTTCATTAACAGTCGTACCTGACTTTGTCGTAAAGGAATTACTATGAATCGAAATATCTGAGCATCCGACAACACAGCACTTACCCCATCCACGGGCAACCAGTGCAGCATGGGATGTCATTCCACCTTTGAGTGTAAGGACAGCTTGAGCTTTATGCATACCGTCAACATCTTCAGGAGAGGTTTCTTCACGTACAAGAATCACTTTTTCTCCTCCGGCAGCCCATTCTACTGCTTTTTCCGATGTAAACACAATCCGTCCGGTTGCTCCTCCAGGTCCTGCCGGGAGGCCTTTGGCGATCGGTGTGGTCCGCAGTTCCGCATCCGGATCGATCATAGGAAGCAGCAGTTCGACAAGCTGGTTTGGTGCAACTCTTGAAAGTGCAGTTGGCGCATCGATAAGCTTTTCTTTATACATATCGGTAGCCATTTTTACCGCTGCAACACCGTTGCGTTTTCCAATGCGGCATTGAAGCATGTAGAGTTTGCCATCTTCAATAGTAAACTCAATGTCCTGCATGTCGCGATAGTGTTTTTCGAGTTTTTTCTGTATTGAAAACAGTTCGTCGTAAATCGCAGGCATCACTTCATGAAGCGTCGGCAGATGACTGCTCTGATCGTTTTTGGAATAATCGTTTATAGGTGATGGCGTCCGGATACCGGCTACGACATCTTCACCCTGCGCATTAATAAGATATTCACCGTAGAACTGACCATCACCGTTTCCGGGGTTTCTTGTAAAAGCAACACCGGTAGCTGAATTTTCGCCCATATTGCCAAAGACCATGCTCTGAACATTGACCGCTGTACCCCATTCATCGGGAATACGCTCGATCCGGCGATAATCTTTTGCACGTTTGCCGTTCCAGCTCATGAATACTGCACCGATTCCACCCCAAAGCTGATCAAGCGGATCTTCAGGGAAAGGTCTTCCAAGAATTTCAAGCACCTTTCCTTTAAACACTGCTACCAGTTCTTTGAGATCTTCAGCTGAAAGTTCTGTATCAGTGTGGAAACCTTTTTCCTTTTTAACCTCTTCCATTATTTCATCAAGGACTTTACGGATACCTTTTCCGCCATGAGGCTCAAGTCCTTCAGCTTTTTCCATAACAACATCTGCATACATCATGATCAACCGGCGATATGCATCATAGGCAAAACGTGCATTACCTGTTTTTTCGATCAATCCCTCAATTGTATCATCATTCAGTCCAACGTTAAGAACGGTATCCATCATGCCAGGCATCGATTTACGGGCACCGGATCTTACTGAAACAAGGAGTGGGTTTGCACTGTCACCAAACTTTTTACCCATCAGTTTTTCAACTTTTTTCAAAGCGACTTCAACCTGTTTCTGCAGTTCAACCGGATATTTTTTTCCGTGCTGATAGTAATAAGTACAGACATCTGTTGTAATTGTAAAACCTGGGGGGACAGGCAGTTTAAGGTTCGGGTGTCCGGCCATCTCTGCAAGATTAGCACCTTTTCCACCCAGAAGGTTTTTCATGGTTTCATTACCATCGGCATTGCCGCCTCCAAACGAATACACATACTTCGGCATATATTCTCCTCCGATATTAAATTGTGTGTAAAATGACAATATACGTAACATTTACAAATTAAACGATGTATCACCGGGAAAAGAAACTAACAATGTGGATCGTGCATCAAGGCTTGTATTCAAAAGAGATCAGAATACTATGGTCCATTTTTTTAACATCATCTAATACAGCATAATCCAGAAAGCGGTGTCACTGAATCTGTACTGGTCCTGGTATTATTTCTTTCCTCTTCCAGGCCTTTCATACCAGTACAGCCAGTTAACTTTTCAAGTCAACATTTCCTTTTTTATCTATTATTTTTGAAAAAAGAAACAATTTGTCCGCTCAATTATCACCCGGAACGAACCTCGATCAAAGGTATAGTGTAATATATCGTCAAGGAATTGTCTATAAATTAACTGAGTGACTACAATATACATTGATTTTCGACCTCTATCAATCTAAATCCAATAAATTAAGATTGAAAAAGCAGCTGCCGGAATAATAATTTCTCTATATGAAGAGACAGACTATTGCAATTTTAATACAACCGTTTAAAAACCGTTTATTGCCGACATCGGTGGTAAGGGATTCTATCGATCGACTATTCCGAGAGTTGATCGAACTGATGAATGAGTTTCCTCATCTGAGACTCACTTGTGGCCTGCCCGCATACATTCTGGAACATGCAAACGCATTGAACCTTTCGAAGGTACGGAATCTTTTCAAAAGAGATGCAGTCGAGCTGATTCTGACCGGATATACCGAACCGTTTCTCAGTCTGTCTCCAACCGCTCTCACCCGGGAAAATATTCAGCATGGCCTGAGAGTTTTTAACGAGCTCACAGGTGTGATACCAACCGGCTATCTTCCCCCATTTTCAAACTGGGAACCATCTACCATAGAGATGCTGCGCGAAATCGGTCTTACCTACGCAGTCCTTTCACAGGAACTTTTTCCATCAAATATAAAAAACAGCGGCGGGTACTGGACCGCAGAACACGCCGGTAAATCGATATCAATTTTTCCATCTATATCAATCCATCAAACCAATGCACCTGCAGATCTGATTGATTGGATAGAAAAAATAAACAAAAGTAATTCAGATGCTGAACTCGATCGCCTTCTTACCATTCATTATCTATTCTCTCTGGATCCTTCGCGTGAAGCCGGACCGTATCGGTGGCTCCGCTTTATGGCATCAGAACTTGATAAACATCTGCTTAATTACCAGCCAGTCCGGTTGTGTGATGCTATTAATACTTCGCAATCACGTGGCTTTCAATATATTCCATCAAGCATGGTCACTGAAGCGCATGGGCAAGCGGACCGTCACTTTTTAAACTATCTTTACTCGTGTGACCAGGCAGGTATTCTTCAGAGGAAACTTGTCGATGTGCACGATCAAATCACTGCTCAAACAAACCTGAAAACAGTTCCGGCCTTACGAAAGCAACTCTTTTTTATTCAGGATATAAACAGACTTTTTCCTGGCAGAGAGAGCGGTTTTGCCCTGCTTGGTGACCGTATGTGGTCTTTCGGAAAAATGATTGATATTGAGAGCAGTCTCGATGCTCTTCAGGCTCCTGAAGGGGGCAAGATTCATGTTAACGATTATTTTCGTGACGGTGGAAAGACGGTCATTCTATCAAACAAGCATATCAAGGTGTATATCGATCATAAGAATGGTGGGCAGATCTTTTCATTTGATCACCGTGACCGCTCGCTGAACCTTGCATCAGCCTACTCACCGGAACTGCATGATCCTCCCGACATTGTGTCACCCGGGCGATCACGCACCTGGTTCCTTGACCGCATTTTACCCTCGAACGCAGGCGGAAATGAGTATGCTCAAGGAGAAATCGCATCACTGAGTAATTTTTACCAGCACCCCTTCGACTACAAAGTCAGCGCTGCTTCCGGTGGTGTCAAAGCGATTATGATCCGGAACTGCTCGTATACAATAGAAGATAGAAATATTCCACTGAGGGTGGAAAAGGTATTCGGTCTCGAAAAAAACAGCTCCATATTCAGTTTTGTCTACCAGTTAACCAATCCATCACTTGTCCCGGTTAACTTTAAATTTACGACTGAACTCAATTTCAGTTTTCCTTCCTGTGGAAGCGCAGACCTTCGTGTAATTCATGGATCAACCATTCACGAAAACCCCGGATGGCAGCTGTTTCAGTTAGAAAATGTAACACGGTGGACCATCGATGATCGTACCGGTGGAATAAGGATCCATTTTCAAACGCAGAAACCGGTTGAAGTGTGGTTTCTTCCTCCGGCACCTGCCACCAGACACAGTTCACCAAATCAAGGTCTGACCATGGTAATTGCAACAGAAATAAATCTCAGTCCAAGTGCCAACTGGAAAAATGTTGGTAAGTTAACCTGCAGAAAACTTAGAAAATCGGGAAGCCACAACGATGTTTGTTGAATCTCTTGATATTACGATCATGCGATTTCACGGAGAGATCTGGATGAGTGTCGCCGGATCATTCAAAAAGGATCAGATTCCCGGCTTTCGCGAAAAAGTTACTTCACTTATTAACGATGGTAACCGATTTTTTGTCATTGACCTGCAGAATATCACCACCATCGATGATACAGTTGTCCAGATGTTTCTTCAGTTGCTCAGTAATATAAAGATCAAAGGTGGGACACTGCGTTTTATTTTTAAAAATGATCTCGTTTCACGATCATTTCAACCATATCAGAATATTATCAGTATTTATACAGATCCCACAGCTATCAATGATAAAGGTGTACTTGGTGCTATCCGCCGACGAACCAAATTTCTTTTCCGTAAAACAGGAATCAGGTTATCGCGACCGGTCGCCCTGTTTCTTCTGGCCCTCCTTTGTGGCTGGCTCTTTACCCTGCTCTATACTATACATATTCAGAACCGCAATATCCAGAACCAGCGTGATGAGATCAATGAGCTTTCCCTCTGGAAACAGAAAACCCTGCTGGAAATCACGACACTCCGTGAACGAATCAAGCCACTGGTACAACTTGGCATCATAGAAGATACTACCGATGTCAAAAAGCACTGAAAAAAGAAACCGTCTTCGCTTCGGAATTTTATTTCATGGAAATAAAATCTGGTTTTCGGAAATTTTCAGTTATCTGATTGCAACCCTTGTCCTCGGTGTGTTACTTGCTATGGGGATAATGGTTTTAAGAAATGAACTCATTCAAACTCGTCTTGCCAATACAATACATTCGCTTCAGGCCGAAATGGTTCAATCAGAAAATACGCTCACGATTTTGCAGGAAAAAGTCAGGATTCATACGGTAATTTCTACATTTGCAAAAAAGAGGGTCTCGGAGAGCACGATCCTTGCACTCACCGACTTATTACACACCAACAGCAGACAATTTGGATATGATCCGCTGCTGCTGCTTGCAGTAATGAAAGTTGAAAGTGTGTTTGATCCTGAAGCAAAGGGGCGTTATCGTTCCGGAGATTTAAGTGGTGCATACGGATTGATGCAGCTGAAATTTGCAACTGCACAGGAAACCGCAAAAATGCTGAAAATGCCACCACTCACAGAAGATGACCTCTTCAAACCGGACATAAATATGCTTCTGGGAACTGCATACCTTACAAAGCTGATCAGTCGTTTCCGCAGCTTCAAATTAGGCATTATCGCATACAATATCGGCCCGGAAAAAGTGAAAGAAACAATGCGAAACAAACAGGAACTGCCACTAAATTATTACAAAAAAGTTATTCAGGCATACTTTACTCTAAATAAATATCTGCAAACAGTAACCGAAACAGTACCATAACATTGAACAGTATTATGAAATCTTCAGATCATTTTTTATTCTACACCTCTACCCAGCCTTCAAATAACACACTGACTCTTGATCCACAGGAATCCCACCACGCACTCAACGTATTGCGGCTGCAACCTGATGATCCTATTCAAATTACTGATGGCAAGGGAACTATCTATAATTGCGTAATCAGTACTGCCGGTGCAAAGCTTCTCAGTGCTTCAATTGTTGATTCGCGCAGCTTTACACGACCAGTATCCATACACCTGCTTATAGCTCTTCCGGATCGGGATCAGTTTGAATCTGCCATTACTGAATGTACCGCTCTGGGAGTGAGCAGGATCACGCCGGTCATTGCTGTACACTGTCAGAAACCCTGGTGGAAATACTCATGGGAAAAGCACCAGGAACGTTTTATGACCAAAATAACCGGCTCGATGAAACAATCACTCTCACCATTTCTCCCGACACTCGATAATCCCCTTACACTGGAGGAATCCTTTCAAATCTGCACATCGCCGATACTTCTTGCAGATCAGGATGGAATCCCGGTAATGAAAGCCTGCCAAAACATTCAGACCAATGAATTTACGTGCTTTATAGGCCCGCCAGGTGGATTCAGTGATAACGAAATTATAATGTTTTCGAGTAAGAATGCATTAAAGGTAAAAATGGGAGAGCCACGGTTTCGAACGGAACTTGCAGCGGTAGTGTTGTGTTCACAGTTGGTTGGGATGTTTCTTTAATCGAACCAGACACCATTCAGAAAAACCTGAACTGAGCTTTTAAACCAAGAGATATCGGAGATGTGTTCTCATATCTGGTATGAAATAATGGAAACGTAGCGAATGCATCGAGGTGCAGGCTTTTTGCGAGATTGATCCCAACTCCGGGATACACCATAAAAATATGCTCTCTATCGATCGTCACCTTGTTTACAGATGCTTCGTTATACCGCATATGTGCCGGTATAAATGCATGCTGTACCCCACCAAAAACTGAGAATGGAAGTTCTGGAAACAACCTTAAAAACAGTGTCTGCCGAAAAAAGAGATCGATCTCTTTAAAACGATTGTGCTCAAGGGCGTCCTGGTAATTCGATGGGCTGAGAAACACGGATGTATCAGAAAAAACAATATAATCGCCCTTTACTGATGTAACGCTGATCTCCGGCCGATACCCAAAAACGAAAAAATCATCACTATTCACAACCCTCAGATAAAAACTGAACGAACTGACACCTGGATTTTCATGTACTTCATAATATATGAGTGAATCATTTTTTTCTGAATTAAATGAGTAGTCAAATATCGTTCCGATACCAAAATATTCTGATATATCATACCGTAGCTCTCCACCCAGTGATTGAGGAGTCTCAAACATGGTGCTTCTCGAACGAGTTGTGTGTATTGTTTGTGTTGTTGAATCAATGCGGTATTTAACGGACATCTTCGATTTTGAGATAAATGGATCTGGCTTTTTGGTAGCCATGCTGTAATACCCGCTGATAGATAGTGACCGGTAATAGCTCGGTGTGCCAGTATCCAGTTTGTTTGACTGCACAGCCCGTTCGCCTTCAAGAATTGCGATATTGTTTGAAGCAACGCAATTGAGTAGTACCAGAAAAAGAGCCACAGCAAGAGTATAACGCATTATGAGTCTCCAAAAATCGTTTTAATTACAATTTAGATATAAAAGTAAAATAGGTGTGGCACTCTTTAAAATGCAAGGTTTGTTGCTTTAAATCCTATGGGCAGAAACTAACTATCGACTTTAACAGAATGTAAAACAGCGCATAGTTCAGCAGTTGTTTCAAGTTTTACCAAAATGCTTAGTAAAAAATGTCCTGATATAATTCTCAGGTGTCATAACATGAAGTTTCGATTTTTCAAAATCTTTAACATTTCTGGTAATGATCGTTTTACATTTTTTTGAATTTTCAGCAATACTATTCTGCACTCCATCTTCAAAATCAGTAAAACCAGAATCTATGGAATTTCGAATATCATTTTTATTGCAAGGTAATATTTCGATTATTCTGCACAACAGATCCATTTTCAATACTCGGTTTTCTATTTTAAAGCGTTCCATTAGAAAGCTGCAATTAACAACTGTTATCACTGATGTGAACCCTTCTACAATTTTCTTTTCACAAAGATCTAATACTCTCGAAGAAAACACGAGGTGCTCAGCTCTTACAGATAGAACATCAAAAATCACATCTGTGTCTATGTAAACAGATGGTTTCACTTGTATTTTCCTTCAATATGTTCTTTCATCAGCTCTTTTACAGTAAGTTCTGATGTAAACGGAGCACCAGACATTAATTGCTTGGTAATTTCACCGTAACCTTCAAAGGAACCTTCCTCTTTGGTAACAATGTCAGTAAGACATTTTTCAACAATTTTTGAAATGCTTGTATGATGTGCTCTGGCGTAGTTTCTTGCTTTGGAAATCACACGATTATCTACAGAAAGGGTCAATTTTGAAAGCATAAACACCTCCAATACGTATTCACTATTATAATATACGTATTCAGTATGCCGTATAATAGTATTTTTTTTAGAAAAAGCATTTTATATAATTTAAATACAATTCGTTAAATAAAAAATCCGAATGATCAGTCGTGAATTAAAAACAACCTGCATTTACAGAATCGCTTTCTCATGTTAATCCCTCCGTCACGATTCGGAATAGCGCCCCTACCCCTTACTATTGGAGGCTGTGATTAAAGCAAATTTCGGATAATCCCATAAAGAGACTATAGGTGAATAATGGCAAAGTACCCATTTTCACAATCGCATCTGTTGGGGTTCAAAATTTTGAGCCCCTAAGAATTTCGTGACTCCATACCTCCGACGACACCAAAAGCCACTAGGTGAGGGCAAACCAGAAGATGATCGTCTGCAATACCGGTCTGGGCCCCACCAAATCGCCCCGGGCGTCCATATACATAAGAGAACTAAGAGGTCTGTGACTGAATGACTTGGAAGAAAAAGAAAAAAAGAGACACCTACTCCACAATTGCAGGAGAAGGTATCTGAGGAAAAATACGCATCAGTGTAAACTCTGGATTCAAACTGTTGTGACACCAACCTTTATATTACATATATAGAACAGGTGCCTTGTACAGTATCAACTCTCAATACCCAGGGTATTCAGCTTCAACTTTTGCTTTATCAGGATTCTTCTCTGCCCATTCTGCATAATCCTCGAGCTCTTCTTTGACATCGTCTTCTGACAAATCGTCGCCATCATATTCCGGATTAGCACGGCTGTATTTTACAGAGCCTTTCTCTTTTTCCAGTAAAGCAACAGCTTCATCAGCAGGCAGCGGTGTAAAGCCGGTCATCACTCCAACCATCGGAACAGTCCATGCTGTTTGCAGGATATAATACACTTTACCAGCCTGAAAATTATACTTCAATTTGGTTTTGACAGTAACTTTTGTTATTACCAGATGTTCGCCCGGATCAACATTAAAAGAGGTGACTGTTCCCCCTATTGTTCCACTGACTAACTTCTGATCCACCCAGATCGGTGTATAATTGCCAAACATTCTCACCTGTCTGATTACGACGCAGAGCGCTTTATCTGAAGGCGCTTTGAATTCAGGGAGTGCATCTTCATACAGTAGCGGTGAAGTACAGGATGAGAGTAAAAGTCCACAAACGGGGACCATAAGTAACAGACTTTTGCGTAACAGACTCATAAAAACCTCCATAAAGGTGTGAAAAATGAATTTAAATTGTTATTAAATATATAATAATACACCTTACTATCTAATAGTCTACTTGAAAATCTCACAAGAAATTTGCAATAAATAAGGGAAATAACTATTTTTTGAGCTTTCTATTTTTCATACTCAGTTTTTCCGATTAATTTTAGGAGGCGAGACGTGAATATTGTCGTCTGCATTAAACAGGTACCTGGAACTACCCAGGTGAAAATAAACCCTGAAACAGGTACGCTTATTCGTGATGGTGTTGAAGCTGTTGTTAATCCATTTGATGAATATGCAATTGAAGAGGCAATTCGGATCAAAGAGCGTGTTGGCGGGACAGTTAAAATTGTAACCATGGGTCCTCCTCAGGCTGAAGCTGCTCTTAGAAGCGCAATAGCATTGGGTGCAGATGAAGGCTATCTTATTTCTGATCGCGCATTCGCCGGATCTGATACCTGGGCAACCTCTTACACTCTTTCCGGTGCAATCAAAACTCTCGGCAAAGTAGATCTTATTATCTGTGGTAAGCAGGCAATTGATGGAGACACTGCACAGGTAGGCCCAGGCGTCGCAGAAATGCTTGGTTTACCGTTTGTTGCATGGGTACGAAAAATCGAAGAGATCACTGAATCAACGATTAAAGTTGAACGCATGATGGAGGAAGGGTACGATGTCGTTGAGATGCCTCTTCCGGGTCTGATCACTGTTGTTAAAGAGATCAATACGCCTCGTATGGCATCATTAAAAGGAAAAATGCGTGCTAAAAGCGCTAAAATCAATGTTTTAAATGCAACATCCATGGTAGTTGACCCGTCAAGGATCGGTTTGAAAGGGAGTCCAACACAGGTTCTTCGGTCATTTGTTCCGGAGAGAAAAACTGGTGGCGAAAAAATCAGTGGTGAAGTTCCAGTTCTTGTTGAAAAAATCGCTTCAACAGTTATTGATCTCGGTGTTATAAAGTAAGGAGTGCACAAACATGGCTATTAAAGTAGATATAGAAAAATGTATTGGATGCAAATTGTGTGTTCGTGCCTGTGCACAAAATGCTATTGAAGTGGTTAATGGTAAGGCATTTATCGATACATCAAAGTGTAACCTTTGCGCAGCATGTGTTGAAGCGTGTAAAAAGTATCAGGCGATCACGATTACTAAGGAAGCGCGCACCGATGGTATTGATTTAAGCGCATATAAGAATGTCGCTGTATTTATCGAGCAGCATGATGGGGTTGTTGCCGGTGTTTCCTACGAAATGCTTGGTGAAGGCCGCAAGCTGGCTGATCAACTCGGCGAAAAACTCATTGCAGTGCTTCTTGGAAACGAGATGCAGAAAGCTGCTGAAGAGCTGATCAAATATGGAGCTGATAAAGTCTATTACGTTGATGATTCAAGCCTTGCGACGTTCAAAGATGACACCTACGCTCATCTGATAACGCAATTTATAAACAACGAAAAACCTTCGATTGTACTTGCAGGTGCAACTGCAATAGGAAGATCATTTATTCCAAAAATTGCAGCAACCGTCTGGGGTGGTCTGGTCGCAGATTGCACAAAACTTGAAGTAGACCCTGAAAAGAAATTGCTCCTGGGTACTCGCCCTGCTTTTGGTGGAAACCTGATGGCAACGATCATTTGCCCGCATCATCGTCCTCAGATGGCAACTGTTCGCCACAAGGTTATGATGGCTGCTGTTAAAGATGATCACAGAACAGGTGAACTGGTTGTTCATAAAGTTGCTCCCGGAAGTATCAATGAACGCACAAAGATTCTTGATATCGTAAAGAATGTAGAGTCAACGATTAACATCACTGAAGCTGATATTATTGTTTCTGGTGGACGTGGTATGGGAAAACCCGAAAACTTTGCACTGCTCCGCGAACTGGCTGAAGTACTCGGTGCTGCGGTTGGTGCAAGCCGTGCAGCAGTTGATAGCGGCTGGATTCCGTATGCACACCAGGTTGGTCAGACCGGAAAGACAGTCTGTCCAAAACTGTACATCGCCTGTGGTATCAGCGGATCGGTGCAGCATATGGCTGGTATGCAATCCTCTGATTTTATTATCGCTATCAACAAAGATCCTAATGCAGATATCTTCCAGATAGCAAATCTTGGCATTGTCGGCGACGTGATGGAAGTTCTCCCGGAACTAACAAAAGCGTTCAGGGCAAAACTCGGTAAGTAATTAATTTTTTCAACAAAAACGGGGTGTTATGAAACTGTCGTTAGGTTTACCAAAGGGAAGTCTTGAAGAATCAACTATCAACCTTTTTCTTAAGGCTGGTATCAAAATCAGAAAAGGTGAACGTTCCTATTATCCAACATGTGATGATACCGAACTTGATCTTATTGTAATGAGACCTCAGGAGATACCCCGTTATGTTCATCAAGGCATTATCGATGCAGGAATTACAGGGCAGGACTGGACTGCGGAAAATAATGTCGATGTTCATGAAGTTACCGAACTGCATTATAGTAAAAGTACCCGCAAAAAGTGCAAATGGGTTCTAGCTGTTCCCGAGAGTTCATCTTTTGCTAAAGCGGAAGACCTTGCCGGAAAACGAATTGCAACTGAACTGGTTGAAACTACCAAACGTTTTTTTGCAAAGAAAAATGTCCCCGTTGAAGTTGAATTTTCATGGGGAGCTACAGAGGTAAAACCGCCGAGGCTTGTTGATGCAATTGTTGATATTACCGAAACCGGCTCATCACTTCGGGCAAACCGTCTCAAGATTATTGATACCCTGATGGAAACCTGTACGGTTATAATCGCAAACCATGCGGCTATGGCTGATGATTTCAAGCGCAACAAGCTGGAAAATCTCAAGATGCTGCTTCAGGGAGCTCTTGATGCCGAAAATTTTGTCGGATTAAAATGTAATGTTGAAGAAGCGAATCTTGAATCGGTGATTAAAGTTTTACCCTCACTGCACAATCCTACAATTTCACATCTGTATGATAAAGGGTGGCTTGCGGTTGAAACAATTCTTCATGTTCAGGAAACCAAACACGTAATTCCGCTGCTCAAAAGAGCCGGAGCATCAGGGATCGTTGAATATCCAATCAGTAAAATAATTCCCTGATTTAGAAATAAAACTTGATTCTTTAATCCAGATTATGGAATCAAGTTTAAATTCCTAATTTCTCCTTCAGAGCTTCAGGAGTGAATGGCTTTACGAGATAGTTATTCGCACCGGCTTTCAGCGCTTCAACCACACGTGTCTTTTCCGATTCCGAAGTACACATAATGATTTTCACGCTTTTGAATGAAGCATCAGCACGTACTTTCTTGAGGAATGTCAAACCATCCATCACCGGCATGTTCCAATCGAGAAGAATCAGGTCCAGAGGCATGTTTTCCTGAAGTTTTCGCATCCCCTCTTCCCCATCCCCGGCTTCAACAATATCATTAATTCCCAGCCCCTGAATCTGGGTTTTCTGTATACGTCTCATTGTGACAGAATCATCTACCAACATGACTTTCATATGGATTTTACTCCTTGAATTTATTTTGTTTTTAGTGATACTTCCATTGCAAACATTCCCAGCGGGCTCGAAAATGGAACTAAAATAGTAGGAGCACCACTTTGTCCCGCGAGTACATGAGCTTTTCCAATAATAACATTGGGAAGTGATATTGACAAGTTAAACTTTGATAAATCTTTTTTTGCATTACCGGCAATGATATTTGCAAACTCACCTATTGCATCAATCAGATCAGGTGATTTTTCATTAACTGGCGTTCCCAGCATTTTGGAAACATACTTAATTGCTACATCATTTGGAAAACTTAAAGAAATAGAACCCTGAGCTTCTCCTGATAGCCCTATGACCCCGGAAATGTCGTACAGTGGATATGGCTCCTTTTTTAAAATAGGAGCTTTAGGCTCTGTTTTAACATTCAACATCGTAGTAAAACATTCAATCGTCGCTGTTATGAAAGGGTTAATAAAAGAGACATCCATTTTTTTTCCTATCTCCCCGGCCGATTATCTGCCATTTTCTTAAACTTATTTATTACATCATATCATTACTATTTGTATCAATGCAAGTAATTCATTTAACAAATTCGACATTAAATTGTTCGCAGTTGCGAATATGATGCATCTGCATCTAAGGCTGTCACCAGATCTGAACGTTGCACCTCATATTCAGCTAGATTCATATAACGCGCTGCCATTTCAGGAGTTAGATGAAGCATCTCCATTGCCTGTTTATTTCCATCAGAAATAGATCCTTCAAAATGACCAAGCCCGGAATTGCAAAGGACATACTCTGACAGATACGTCGCGGCAGCAATTAATGAATAATTCTGCGGAGCTTTCTCCGGTTGATGATGATAGCGAACCCCCGCAACTATCTGAAGATCAATTTTCCATAATTCAAGAAGCGCGCTGCCAAAAACCGAATGATTTTCATTGTTAAACAGTATCTTTTCAGCCTCCAGGAACGAAATTTCATTCTCGCAGGTATATTTCAGTATATCTTCAAATTCCTGATGAAAATACTGATCATAGATTAAAATACCAATATCATGGAACAACCCCGAAAGAAACAACAGGTGGCTGTCAATAGGATTAACATCCTGTATTCCCGATGTTCCCGACATTGCGCATAGATACCCTGCTGCAAGTGAATGTCTCCAGAACTGCTTGTAGTTAAGAAGGTCGGATTTCTTTGAAAATTTCTTTATCATGCTTATCGCCAGAACGATGTGCCCCACCTCATTAAAACCGATCCGGGTCACGGCCAACTTCACAGAGTTTATTTTTGTTCCCTGACTGTAAAACGAGGAGTTTGCAACTTTCAGGATTTTTGCAGATAGTGATGGATCCTGCTCAATAAGTCGCGCCAAAATAGTGGCATCACACTCATCGGAATAGATAAGTGTTCTAATCTTAAGCGCCATTTCCGGTAATGTTGGCAATTCCTGTATTTCAGAAAGTCTCTGAAGTGCATTCATCCTCAAAAAGTCTCCTATCTAAGAATTGTAATTTGAATGATGTCCTGATGTCGAGAGGTTTTTTAGGAAGAATTTAAAATGTCAAGGGGGGGGGAGGGAATGACGGGATTACTGAGGGGCAAAGGGACTTGGAGGCAATAAGAGGATGTGATTGGAAATATCTAACATGGAATATCGAAGTAAAAGAGTAAAACGAAGAAAATTTGTTTTTTAACTTCGATATTCGATATTACTCCGCCTTCGATGTTCGCGAGGCACGCTATTTTCTATGGAATAGTAATTGGAAAACCGGACTGGTATCTGCCCCATTTATTAAGCCATCTCGCAAAACACCACACACTTAATAAAATTCACTTTTGCAACTACTGCATCATTGACACAATTGCTTTATTTCGCCACCAGCTGCCATGTGTTATTAATTTACATACAACCAGTCATTCACCACATGGTATTTGATGTTTGAATGTGAACATATGGGAATTAACAAAAACAGTATTGCTATTCCCTGTTAGAAAGAGATATTTTGGATGGCGTTATGGTTTATTTTTTTCATATTTCATTAAACAGCAGGGGGTTACATGAAACCATCTCAAATCCGTAACGTCAGTAGAAGATTCGTTATTTTCACCAGAGCAATTTTCTTTATGGGAACATGTATATCGCTTCCCTATGCAAAGACTATCAGGGTAAATGACTGTTCAATTTCCAGTGTAAAAACAGCAGTTGCAAATGCATTGCCAGGAGATATCATAGTTTTACCATCGGGAACGGGTTCGTGGACTTCAGTTCTCTCCATAAACAAGAAAAATCTGACTCTTAAAGGAAACGGAATCGGTTCGACAGTCATTACCTGTGGAACAAAAACAATCTCCCTCAGTGGAGAAACCGCCAACAATCTCAGAATCACCGGGATCGAATTCCGTTCTGGCTCTCAATTGATTTTTGCATATGGTTCCGGAACTCCCCGACAGGCTGTTAAAAATCTCAGGGTCGATCATTGCAAATTCTCAGGTACATACATTGCAATCGAAACAAATGGTGCTGCTACTGGCGTTTTCGATCACTGTGTCTTTGAAAACACTTATGGTGCGCGATTGTACGGAAGCAACGATGCTGTCACACGCCCTCCATTTAAACTTGGAACCAATGATGCGCTGTTTTTTGAAGACAATACTATTAACGTATCACGTTCAGGAACTCCACCTCATTTTATTGCAAGTAATAGTTTTTCAAAGTATGTGGTACGTCATAACAATTTTAACTACCAGAAATCCCTCTGGGATATTGTAGATGCACATGGAGCATGCGAAGTAAAAGGCAGAGGTTCTGCAACCTGGGAAATTTATGACAATACCTTCAATATAATACCATCGATGGATCGGGTAATCCACCTCAGAGGTGGTCAGGGGGTTGTGTTCAATAACGTATTTCAGGGATACTCACCATCCAAACCGATCACTATCACCGATTATGCAACCTGCAATGGCCCCTGCGCCCAAAATTGCATGGGCACATCCTGCCCCGACCTGATCAATCACGCATATTTCTGGAATAATAAAGTCGGCAGCAAAAATGTGGATCCTGTAAATGCCTGCTCCAGAGCGCTGCAACTTAATCGTGATTACTTTTACACTGAAATGCCAGGCTACTCACAGTACAGCTATCCTCACCCATTAACAATGGATGAAGTTACTACCGGTGAAACTGACAATTCTGTTTCAACTCCTGCAGTTATTCATAATGATTTTTCAATCCTGAATAACATAATTGATGGTTCCACTGCTATCTCGTATAATGTTAAAAATGAAACACATGTTAAGATTTCGGTGTATACCATCAATGGAAATCTCATTACAATACTTGAAGACAGGAAAGTTATTGCCGGTCAGCATGAAGTAATCTGGAAAGCTGAAAACGTTCCATCCGGACTGTACGTTCTCAGAACCAATATTGACGGCAAAGAAAAAAGTTATTCGTTTTCACGTTAAGTAAAACCCCCCATGCAATTAATTTTTAACCACGAAACACACTAAATACACTAAAAGTAAAAATAAGTACCGTTTAGAAAAGTGGTAATTTCCATTCTGGACTTACCGCTTTTTTATATTTTAATTTATCCTTTCCTTGAATGCCCATCGCCCAAATGTCTGTAGTATTCAAAACGTAAAAAAGATACTGTGACTCAAATCCTCCCGATCAACTGAAGCAAACCATTAAGAATAGTCAACGGATGCGGTGGACAACCCGGTATAAAAAGATCCACCGGAAACAAATCCCCTACTCCATTACATACTTCATCGTGCCCTGCAAATGTGCCGCCAGATATCGCACAGGAACCAACTGCAATCACTATTTTCGGATCTGGTGTGGCATCATACGTTTTTTTCAGTGCAAGTTTCATATTTTGAGAAACTGGGCCGGTTACCAAAATTCCATCCGCATGACGAGGTGATGCAACAAACTGAATTCCAAAACGTCCCAGATCCCAGCCAACCGTATTTAATACGTTCACATCGGCCTCACAGGCATTGCATCCACCGGTGCTTACCTGACGCAGTTTCAGAGATCGTCCGAAGAGGCTTTTTATTTTTTTATTCAGTTCAGCCGCAAGTGCTTGTTCGTTATTGCAGGCATCAACAATAAGCGTCTGACGTTTACTTGTCGATAAACGGTAATCGGTCGAGTGGCTGAGAGCACCACTTGGACACGCATCAACACAATCAGTACAGAACAGACACTTTCCAAGATCAACACTCTTATTGTTTTCAATAGTAAGCGCACCAACCGGGCAGACCTCAGCGCATTTTGCACAGTTAGATGCGCACTTCGCGGCATCGATAACCGGTTGTCCCCTGAATCGGTCAGGCAATGGAGGTGGCGGAGCATCAGGATATTTCATTGTCCTGTGTTTCTGTTGCAGTCGGGCCAGTACTACTTTAAGCATATGGATCCTTAGGGGTTCAAAGGTTCAGGGTTCAAAGGTTCAGAGTTCAAAGGTTCAGAGTTCAAAGGTTCAGAGTTCAAAGGTTCAGGGTTTAAAGGTGCAGGGTTTAAAGGTTCAGGGTTTAAAGGTTCAGGGTTTAAAGGTTCAGGGTTTAAAGGTTCAGGGTTTAAAGGTTC
>JBNKZD010000024.1:0-7543 GCA_050301235.1 Chitinispirillaceae bacterium
GGGATTCGGAGCCGCAATTGGAAAAGGGAATCAATACATGCCTTGGATTCATATGAGAGACATCGTGGGAATCTATAAAACAGCCATCACCAATGAATCTGTGCACGGAACTTACAACGCATGTATCAGTGATGAAACGACTAATACCTCATTTAATAAAGAACTGGCAGAAGTACTTAACAAGAAACTTTGGCTGCCAAATGTTCCTGCATTTCTAATGAAATTAATGCAATATCAAAAAACATAGGCAGGCCCGACTCCAATTTTACACTGAACACAGCTGCTTTCTGTTTAAAAAATGGGTGCTGATTTCCACAATAAATTAATCAAAATAATTGGAACAGGCCAAAGCAGGCACTATATTAAACTCATAATTTAAAGAGATCAAAACTCCTGTCAGCTATCAGTAAAAGCTGTCAAAGGTATGTAAACTTGACATGGAAACTATTAATATTAATTTTGATCATTCACTGAAGAAATGGCCTGAAATCAAAGGGTTAAAAGCTGGATCAACTTATTGTATCGTACTCTCTGATCCTGTTTGTCGTGTAACTGTATTGGAATTTGAAGATAAACTGTTTCGTACCAATAGTGCCGTTGTTCTACCAGAACGAGAAGATCCCAGTGTTTCTATAGAAGAACGGTATGTAACCTCAGTAGGAATTATCGCAACCTGTTTGCGATATGCTCAGGAACACCCTGATGATCAAATATTAGTTACAGGTCACACAGATACTGCTGGTAACCTTGATTATAACAAGAAGTTATCAGCCTGGCGCGCGGAGAATATAACTGCCTTGCTGACCAATAATGGACGAAGGTGGGCTGAGGTCTGCAATTCCTGGGAACGGATAACACTTAAAGATCATAATCAGTTCCTTGCCTGGGAAGCAGACACGTTTGGATGGGATTGCCATCCAGGTAAAATTGACGACAGTGAAAACGGCCAGACCACAAATAAATTTAAAGTTGCGTATAATAAATTTGGACCGGGTTCCAGATGGGCCCCTGAAGTCAAAGAGTATGGTGGATTAAATGTAGGAACTGAAACTGGCCTTGAAACCTGGGAGGCTCATTTCAATGTATTGCAGGAATACATTGCAAATGAACTGGGTGTTGACATTGAGAAGCTGCGTGTTTTACAGGGCCAGCTGAAATTTCTCACTCCGGATAAATGGGTTGGATGCAACGAATATCATCCACGAACAGCAGAAAATCTGAACGATTTTCCATGTGATAATAATCGGAGGGTTGAAGTTATGTTTGTCAGCCCCAACGATAATCTTCCCACTCTGACATGCAGTGCCAATCGAGACAGCTGCAGTGGCACCAGCTGCCCCATCTATAATTCAGAAAATTGCAGAAGGGTGATGATCGCACCGATGCAGAGTGCAAAACCCTGGCATGCAAAATGGTCAGAAAACGATAAAAAAGCCACTATGACTACCCAAAAGAAAATGTTCGTGGATGCGCCTGGTCTGGCAGAGGGAACCCCTGTCAGAATTACGGTTCGGCAGTATATCGATGAAATGCTTGCATACACGCTGCCGGTTGTGAACGCCACAAGTGCAGAGAATCAAATTTTGGTTCCCTTCGATAAGTGGTATGCTGCAGATCGGGTAGTGGTGAACGAGAACATGCAGGCTGGAGACCGGTTTCCAAAAGTCAGTTTTGATTTTATTGTGGAAGCTGCCGGCCGAAAGCAGATAGCTCCGCCTGTTGCGTATGGGGATAGAGTTTATATCCAGTATAGCGGGGACGACACCGATGTAACGAATACCAGTTTTGAACTTCTGACACAATGGGGTATTCTCAGCGGAAAAACGGATGCCAGTGGTGTGATTGATGTCGATGATATTCCGCCAGGCGGCGCATACGTCCTTTTTGAAGAACACGAATCGGAGCAGTAGCCGTAACCGGTACTCACATTTAATATTCAGGTGGATAAATGGCCGCAGAAATCAAACAGTATATCTATGCAAACGGACCGGATAAATTTTACAGGGCTATAAGTATCATTTTTGATTCAAACAATGATCCTACGGATAAAGATTTTGAAATGATCCTCGATTTCGTGGAAGCAGGGACACAGTTGATTCGGACTCAGGAAGATAGCATTCAACCACAAAAGCGAATGTGGGACACCAACAGGTATCAATGGATATTCCATTCAACAAATGTCAAACGAAGTTTTTATACGGCCAGAATCAGAGTAACATTGAAAATCGAAGGCAATACTTTGGCGGACGAAGAACTGATACCACTAAACCTGAATAATCAACCGGGAAGTTCACCCGTGCAACGAACCGCCGCTGTTGTTCGCTTTGACTATCGTCCCGGATTTAAAAATGACAATGACGAATACCTCCATTACGCATCTGCACCAGGCGTTCTCGACTTCAGGAAATCGGATGTTGTATTAAGCCAATCCAATGAAAACGAATTCAGACAAGCCATTGTTGAAACGGGTCTCTGTTTCTACGACCTTGGCGCTAATCGGGTAAAAGGCGCCCATCGTGCAGATGCCTATTGTGATGCGGTCAGCTGGGATTCTGCGATGAGATATTCAGTACGAACGAGTCAGGCAGATGCAATGTCCTCATGCGGTCTGGTTATCCGTAATATCTGGTGGCTTTGTGGGGCGCGCGGTACTGACCTTATGGACAATGCATACAGCAGTGGTTCCAGAAATGTTTTAGGGAGCAACGGTTTAAGAGCGATCCTGGACAGTGACAAGCTCGATGAATGTAGACAGAATTTACCCGGAACAGCACCCAACAAATTCTGGCCCAAAATTGGTGACGCCATACATGTGGAAAGAGGACGTGTCGAAAACGACCATGGCAGTCGTCATATTTTTACGATATGCGCTATCATGGATGGAAAAACCATATCCCTGACAGATGATGGCAGCCGAACCATTGTACGTAATTCGGATGGAACTACTGCAACATCCATTTCCTTTGAGACTATCGAAGGCGGCCAGGATGATGGCGGTCATTGGAAGTGTCATGGCATACAAAAAAAAGATACAAGGACGCTGCAACTGAATAACGGCTTCTTTGAAACAAAAGTGTTCGATGGACCCCTAAAGGGCACAAATAAAGAACGACCGATTATCTACTGGATTGATATCTGGGCAGCGAGAGACAAATTTACGGCCAATCGAATCATTCCTGTCAGAGTTGCAGAAAGGTAAGCCATCACGCAAATTACTCCTGATGTAAATTAATAAAACTGTTATTTTTTTTATTTTTCTGCAAGTTTCATCCTTTTTTATCACCGGGATACCGCAGGACCACTTACATTCAACTTCAATTTCATCTTCTTTCTACTGCCCACTGTAAACCACTGAAACCACAGAATACACTGAATGAAAATACTATTGTTCTATACAAAATCTATTTCAGTGTATAAGTGTGTTCTGTGGTTTGATATCTACCACAAACTTCATCTGCCTTGGATTGTGAAGATGCCGATCTCATTTAAGCAGGTATCTATACAACCGGCCTGCAGAATAGAAAAATAACCCGATATCATTGACTTCAAGGTTGGAGATCGGGTCGGAGGTCTGGAAGCATCTTCGACTTTTCATAGTCTGATTATCAATAATGTAGATTACATTCAAACTGTCCTGACGGCAAGATACTGCAACATACTTTTCATTGCTGAGAATCCGTGTACCACCGGAGCCAATCCCGGGAGCTGAAAATATTTTTTCACATTTTCGGGTTGCAACATTGCATCGGTATACATGATCAACTGAAATAAAGTAGAAAAAGGTACATTGTGGGTTACAACAAAGCGCATGCGGGTCTGTAAATCCGTTAATTGTATAGTATGTCGGGCCTGTTTTTATCAGGTATATTGTGCTCTTGTTGTCAATCCATGTGAAGGTTGAACCACAGGCACAGCTGTTTTCTACTGTTGCTCTTCGAAAGGAAATGTCTGAAGCGATATCGGCTGCCCATTTAAATGAGTCAGTTGATACCGTATAGTCAATAATACTCTTCTCTATTATATGTTGTGTAGAGCCTTCTTCAGGTGCCGGTTTAATGAAGGTTGAGCCATATGCGATCCGTATCAGAATCATACTCCAGGTGAGTACTTCATACAATAACTTAGGGTTATTTACCATAACTGAGCTCCATCATTGTAGGCGTAAATTGGTGGAGGTCCCGAACCCTGAACCGGTTTGTTCGGTTCAAACATCCCCAGTACAAATCGCCCGTACGAGTTGTAAGAACCATCCTGATCAAAATGGCTGTGCGCTGTGGAAAGGATCTTGTAGGGGAGTAATAGTGATGTGCCATCTGATGGAACCGTAATAAGTATACCGTTGATAGTTCCTGATGGATCACCGCTCCAGGGGTTGAGATTTGCTTTCAGTGTGACAACAGGTTTGCCGGTTGACGGATTGTTTGAAAGAAGTGATGCATCAAATTTCAGCAATTTATCTATTTTTGCTCCCTTTTTATCATAACGATAGCGGAACAGGAAAAAGTTGATTGTGTCACCCTTTTTAAGTGCCGGCGTTCCAGGTACGGTTTCAATGAGAAGCTGTCCTTTCTCACCTGGAAAGAGTCCGACCGCAGTGTTATTCTGGTAGTTGTTCGCTCTGTTAACAGCGATACCATTCTCCATTACAAATCGTAATTTATAGGGAAATTCAACTGCTTTAGCTTCAACCCCCGCAGGATTTAACTTTCCATAGTGGAAAATTTTATTAGCCGAAGGTGTTATTGATGGAAATGTACCATCAAGCCAGTTCTTAAACGTGAATGTCTCCATCCCCTTATGGAGAAAACATGCCCATGGTTGACCAAAAGGGGTATTCGCATCTTTCCAGGTATTCAAAATGGTTTTTGATGGATTTTTTTTTAGTTGTGTACAGAAACTTTCCATAACTTTTGCACCTGTATTACCACCACTGTATGTTCTCTCATAACCAAATATGCCGAGAATCGGAGATGGTTTTCGCATTACAGCTTCCCATAATTCGAATGTGTCAACAAACACATTCCAGCAGGTGGCGATAACAAGAAATATCATTTTGCCACTGCACGCCTGGGATGCATTATCACTTAACACTTTAGCTAAAGAGATCGATTCTGTAGTTCCCTTTTTAAGACCATCACCCCATACTGTGCCTCCCGCTCCGTGTCCACTGACTATTATAAGATCTGCCTGATTTGTAATAAGAACATTTTCTGTAAGGGTATCTGTATCAAGACCTGGATTCAGTATCCACTTGCCAAGGAATGTTTCATCACCGGATTTGGGCATCCCAATCCATCCCTGCGATTTCCCATAGGATAGCAACTTGACTTCCATTCCGACCTGCGGGGTGGATTTGATATTTTTTATTTTTGAAATCGACGGCCCGGATGGCACATTCTGAAACAGGTTCTGACCACCCAGTTTTGATGAAAACTGCTGTGAAAAAACAACAGCATCGCCATGGTGCTGGTATTCAAGCCAGGCAAACTGTAGACTTTTCTGAATTGCTGGTGCCATTATGCCACCTTCTCTTTCGGTTTGTCGTCATTCTGATTTTCAACCGTACTGAATGACTCATCTTTCCAATACTTATCATTTGAGGATAGTTCAACCAGTTTATCCTGTGTTTCTGCATCTGTTTTACCGGTAGCATCAATTTCAAAATCCATTTGAAATGCCTGCAATGCAGCCTGAAGCTGCTCTTCTGATGGAGAACGCGGTGCATCACCTTCACCCCAGTAACCCAGGTTGACAAGTCGCTGCCAGATACCATCGTCGGTATCTACTGGAGCTGGTCGTGGAAAATATTCCAGAATGTAAGTTTTATTACCTTGTTTATACTCAAATTTGACAAATTTCTGCTCTTTTGCACACTCAAACTCAAGACATCCCTTTGAATCGGTCGTTTTTGAAACAGTAGAACCATCTTCGAAATGTATAGTGACCTGCAGGGATGCAATACCTCCTTCAATGGGATCCTGAATACTGGCTTTGCATAACAGATTTGAACTCAACATCTCGTTGGGGATAAGTGTCCAGAGATAGCTCTCATGATTTAACACCGGGCATTGATCACGTGTCAGGAGCTTGTTTTTATCTGGTTGTGGCATACAATCGAAAAAACCGGGTTGTCCAAAGGCAATCTCCACCCGCCGGTTTTCCTGCGATTTATAATTTGATTTTTGAGCATTATCGATAGGAAAGCTTTCACCGCAGGCATATACTCCTTTACCGGTATCATAGGTGAATTGAAGATCGGGCAGCGTCGTGGATTGCAACGCCTCGATTATAAGTTTGCTATACACCTGAAAAATGGTACCCCAGGTATCGTTATCAACGGTATCAATGTTTGTAACATTTAATCCATACCTTGATTTTGCTTCCGCTTTAAATCCCTTAACAGCCGACTTCGTTTTGGGACCGTCAACACCATCGACAGCTCCGGGATCACAATCCCAGCCGAATGAACTGCTCAGCGTTTTAAAGATCATCTGGTAATCTTTGACACCGTTTTTAGACAAGACGGTCTCTTTCCAGAGTGGTTCATTGTTTGAAAGAATCGCTTTTACAGCTGAAGCCCGTAAACCGGAGATGTCGTAATTGTAACTGATCTGCCCGGATGTATCAGCGTGACCGATAAGCACAAGTGCAAGTTCAGAATGGGCTTGCGCAAATTTGAGAGTAGTGATCAGAGCACCTAAAAGCCATCCGTTTTCATCAAGACAGGGGACTGCACTGTTATGGTTAAAAAGAATATCCGGAACTTCAACATAATGAACCTGAGTCCCCAGATGAATTTTAATACGATATTTTTTACCGCATTCTAATTTTATTGACGGTTGGGCAGCATAATCATAGTCTATCTCTTCCAGATCACTCATAATTCACATAACCAGTTTGAGTTTTGCAGCTTACTGAATACAATACTTTTAATATAGATCAGGTATAAAAATAAATAAACATTTTTTTTGTCGTTTTTTTAAACATTTTGTTTTGCGTTATTCACGACGGCTGGCGTATTGCGTTCATTACCTGTATCGGCAATAACCCTTGCTGTGCCTATATTGACTAAACAGAATCAGTTTTTATTTGTAACTGCATCACATGGTCAGCCGATACGAAAGGTTTGTCCCGATGCGAATCTCCTGACGTGCGAATCGCTGGATCAAACCTCTCGCCTGCCCTCCGTAGTTTTAACGAAGGGGAGTAACACTCTCTATTATGGATTATTTTTTTAGGTGTTACTTCAATAATATTCTGTTAATCGCTTTGCGTGTTGAGAAATCTTTCCGATTTTATTTTCAGGTAGTGTACCTGCAATTACAATCCCCGAATTTTTTTTAAGCTCTGAAAGAGCGGGATAATGGTAAGGTTCAGAATTACAACTGAAGAGAAAAATAATATATTGGGCGTTGCCTTCGGCCGTTCCTCCTCCGGGCTACACTTCGTTTCGGTGTTTTCTGCCCTGCGGTGAGTACACCTGGGTCAGAAAACACTGCAACCCTCACTTCGTTACGGGTTGCACCCTCCGTCCGAACTAACG
>JBNKZD010000025.1:0-8334 GCA_050301235.1 Chitinispirillaceae bacterium
GTTCAGGAGTTCAGGAGTTCAGGAGTTCAGGAGTTCAGGAGTTCAGGAGTTCAGGAGTTCAGGAGTTCAGGAGTTCAGGAGTTCAGGAGTTCAGGAGTTCAGGAGTTCAGGAGTTCAAGAGTTCAAGAGTTCAAGAGTTCAAGAGTTCAAGAGTTCAAGAGTTCAAAGGTTCAAAGGTTCAAAGGTTCAAAGGTTCAAATGTTCAAAAGCTCAAAGGTTCAAAAGCTCAAAAGCTCTAATGCTCAAAAGCTCTAATGCTCTCGCCCCTCGGCCCTCTGAACCCCAGAACCCTGCGAACGGTTGCGAATCTTTATCACAAATCGATCTTTTTCACCTCTTTGCTAAGATGTATATTAATTCAGGTTCCCTCTTCATTAGTTTGTAAGATAAAGCGAGTTGCAAATTGTGCCGGACCAGATAACTACCTTAAAAAGAATTGCTGTGATCATGCCGGGAGAGACTGCTGAGTTTATTCTGGCATTGTCTGTTATCACGCGGATGGCTGCAGAGTGTGAAAACGAGATCGTTTTGATTACCGAACAGCATCTTGCGCCGCTATGCAGTGTACTCTCTCCTCTTGGCTGTGTACTCTCTGATGCTCATGACAGTAATGAGTTTGAAAAACTTAATAATATGGTTAAGCAGGAGGCATTCGAAGCTGTTTATGATTTGTCGGGTTTTACCAGGCAATCATGGCTATTTTCAAAATGTAATGCGATCAAAAAAGTTTCTTTGTTTGAGGAAAAAAGCAAAAAAGCAAGTGCTGTTTTTCCGCGGGTTCGCAAACATATCACTGATGATTATTCTGAGATTACAGGTTTACAATCAGCTCTGATTGATCAGTGGCCTGGTATCACACTTGAGTGCGATCCCGAATATGAAGGGATGGTTATACTCTGTCCGGGATCGGTAAATGGTGCAGGTCGTCATTGGCCATACTATAAAGATCTTATAAAATATCTATCTTCACAGGAGTTTGTGATCCTGGGTGATGAGCATGATGTTGAGCTGTGTAAAACGATTGCACCACGGTTGCCACATCGGGTCCGGAATATTGCAGGGAAAGTATCACTTGGCAGGGCTGCATCAATTCTCGCCGGTGCCTCAATGGTTGTATCCAATGACTCGGGATACCTTCATCTGGCTGGATATATTGGAGTGCCAACAGTAGGACTATTCGGTTCAAGTGCACCCTCACGAACTCATCCGCTGGGAGCACAATCCCGAGTGCTTTATGCTGATATTTTATGTTCACCCTGCGACCAGCATGAATGCACCGGAATGCATCTTGAGTGTATGTCGAGGCTGACAGTTGAGATGCTGGTGAAGGTGATGAACTGCCTGGTTACTTCATCCTGACCCTGAACAAACAACCTGACAATTTTTACACCGATAAACATGGAATGTAAATGGCTCTGAAGTTCGTTACATTGATGGAAGGCACAAGAAATGTCCATCTGATGAAGGATGTGGGACAGATTCCATACCAGCTTCATAAGATGTTTAATGTCGACTCTTACATGGTAACATTTAACTGCGACACTTATACCTATCTGGAAAATGAAGTTAAGGGGTTGAAAATCGATTTTTTACCTCTGATTTTTGGAATGCGGAACTGTTATCTGGCAGTGACGCTGTATCTGTTGAAAAATGCAAAAAAAATCGATGTTTTAAATTTATATCACTTAAAGAAAAGAAGTATTATCTATGGGCTTATATACCTTCTTTTTAACAGTAAGGGAAAGCTTTATTATAAGTTTGATTGTCCAAAACCGGAAATCGATTTTCGGGTTAAAAAGACATTTTTACCGGTAAAATTATTGGTGACTGGTTTGGGAATGGTAATTTTACGAAAATGTACCCTTTTGTCTGTTGAGACTCAGTACAGTTATGCTAATATTAAACGGATAGATAAAAAAAAGCTGCTTCTGGTCCCGAATGCATTTGATGATGTTTTACCCAAAATTAAAAAAATTGAATTGAAAACATTTGAACAGAAGGATGATGTTATAGTTCTGGTTGGAAAACATGGAGATAATGCGAAAAACTCTGAATTAATTTTGAATGCATTACCTTTGATCCATATCGGTAATTGGAAAATCAGATTTGTGGGCGCATGTTCTGATTTGTTTAAAAACAGTTATACTGAACTTTTAAAAAAGTATCCTGAATTTGAAAAAAATATACTACTTGATGGGTATGTCAGTGACAAGACACAACTCTTTCAATTTTATAATGATGCTAAAATAATTTGCCTGCCTTCAAGAAGCGAGGGCTTTCCGAATGTTATAAGTGAGGCTATCTATTTTGGTGCAGTACCGGTTCTTACGGATCATTTACCAGCAAGCTGGGACCTGACTGATAATGGCAACGCCGGTTTAATGTTTAAAAGTGAAAGCCCGGAATCTCTTGCCAATGTACTTAATGCTTTGATTTCTGATACAGCAAAGTTAAAACAGTATTTTAAGAATACGATTGCGCTCTCCAGAGATAAATTTGTGTGGAAAAAGATAGTACCTTCGATTTACGAAAGAATAGTCGAAGATTCAAATAACCCATAATTACAGATGTTATTTTTTGGGGGGGCTGCTGCTCATTTTCACAATTCTGAAAGGCTTATGCCCCCAGGGTTGCATCCCAACACCACCAAACAGATACTTCTCGATCAGAGTAAGAAACCGGTTTTTGAACTTATCATGATCATGTATAGTTGTCAATTTGCCTGTGTCACGCAACAGATGTTTCCAGTCCATAGATGCTATACGCTGTTTTAAAACTTCAGGGTAGGTATCCTTATAGCGCGTTATTCTGTTGAGCGGACCGTAATCAAAAGCATCTGGTTTGTTATCGAACATCTCCTTTGTCTTTGATTCACCCCAATAGTTAATGGTAATTGCACGTGTGCGTGATTGCATCAGTTTGGGGTGGCGCACATACCCGTAATGAAATATTTCAGCATCGATTGGAATAACTTTCACTTTGTCAGCACCTTTTTTAAACGATTGTGCATCACCGATAGATTGAATACCAATACCATTGCGGATAATCCGGATCTCTCTTGAGTACCACTTGTGATTCACAACATAATGATCATAGTCACCCCAGAAATGTTTATATTTAAACAGAAATCCCTCGAGCTCCTTGTTGTCTATGTAGCGCTCACATATCTCTTTAATATGCGGCAGGTATTTTTCGTGGACGATCTCATCACATTGGATATAGAAACACCATGGATGCTTACAATGACTCAATGCTATATTGGTCTGCTGACTATAGGTAAGACTGCGAATTTTGTCAAGATCTTTCCATTCGGTGTCGATAATCCTGATTTTAGGATCATTGATCCCTTCGACAATTGCTCTGGTGTGATCGTTCTCTGCACCTTTTCCGATTGCAATGATAAATTCATCACAGATTGGCAGTATTGACCTAATCGATTCTGCAATTGGATAACCAAGTATTTCGGCATTTCTGGCAAATGAAAAACCACTGATCATACTGTTTCCTCTGATTGTGTAGTTTTCGTTGTTGTATTCTGTAACTCCCAGCGTTTCATATATTTTAAAAATGTGTAGAAACTTCCCATAATGCAAACCGCAAGCCCGGGAATTCCATCAAGAAAACCTTTTCTGATAACATAACTTTTTAAGAAATAAAAGGCTGGTTTTGAGAAAAGTGAGATTATATCAGTTCCGGAACGTTTATCTTTAAACTGCTCTGCATGAAGTGATGTAAAAGAGTTTATTTTTTCGCAGTGATGAGATAATGAACGGTATGAATAATGATGTAAAGGTGATTTAAAGTAGCCAGTAGTTCCATTAATGGTAACAGATTCATGGACTATCGAGTTGGTAAATGTCCCGCGTTGTTTATCAAAAAGTCTGACTACATAATCCGGATACCAGCCGCAGTGTCTGATCCATCTTCCAAGGTAGTGAACGAGACGGGGAAGTGCGTACCCATTTTTATCAAATGGACAGCTGGCAATCTCTTTCTGAAGCTCCGGAGGAGCCTCTTCATCAGCATCGATCCAGAATATCCAGTCGTTTGAAGCTTTAGAAATTGCAAACAACTTTTGAGGTGTGTAACCACTCCAGGGGTGGGTAAAAACCTTATCGGTGAACTCCTTTGCAATTTCAACAGTGGAATCAGTGCTTCCGGAATCAACGATGATTATCTCTTTTGAAAAGGATATAACACTTGCAAGGCAGCGACGGATTGTACGCTGTTCGTTTTTTGTTATGATAATTGTCGATATTTCAGGTTTCATATTTTTTTTGCTATCTGCCGGTAAATTGTTTCGACGATCTGATTTTCATCAATGGAATGCATACACTGAATATGGCCGTACCGACAGGTATTTGACACACAAGGTGCACATTTGATCCCTTCTGCTCTGATAACGGTACATGTATCTGAATTATACGGTGCAGTATTTTTTTCATTACCTGCCCCGAAAAGAACAACAACATGAGTCCCGACTGCATTGGCAAGATGTGCGATTCCGCTATCGGATGACAAAGCGACATCTGCAGTTGCACAGAGCTGTGCAAGTCCTGCCAGATCAAGCGTTCCAGAGTAATCGATACAACTGTCCTGAGCACCAATAGCAGTGATAACTTCATTGGTATACTCTTTTTCAGCTTGTGTTCCTGTAAAAAGCAATATGCAGTTCAAGCTGGCAATGAGTTTCTTACTTAGAGAAACCGCCTTTGAATGTGGCAGTTTTCGTGATTGTGCGGCGGAATGAATATTGACAAGAATCTTTGGCTGGTTAGAATCAATTGATTGAAGTGATACCGGATCGTCTTTAACAGCAGGTGTTTTTAGTGAAATAGTACAGGGTATTGAGGTATCTGAATGCAATTTTTTCAAAATGTTGACATACTCTTCAGCCCGATGCATCCCGGATGGCTTTTTAAATGCATCAGTGAGTAAAAATGAGCGCATTTCTGCTGCATACCCGACTCTTCGTGTACTTCTGCTGAAAAAACCAGTCAACGCAGATGAAAAAGAATCAGGAAGTGAAATAAATAAGTCATATTTATTTCTGGATGCACATTCGCGGCCGAATCGAACGGATCCTCGTAAACCGCTATATTTTTTCCTGGAAAAAACGATTGTATCAGTAATACCAGGTAGAAGAGGTATGAAATCCTTAAAAGAATCTTTAATGATAACATCAATTGTACTGCCAGGATATCTGGCTGAAAGGGCGTTGAGAAAACCAGTACTCATGATTATGTCGCCAAGCCAGTTAGGCAGCCTTACTAAAATATTCATAGGTATAAAATAGAATATAGTATGAAGTATGCGATATAATTTAATAGACTGGAAAAATAAACGGTCCTTGGGTTATATTATACAACTTGTGGCAGCTGGGCCTGCCGGAGGTATATACTTTGGATAGTGGAATTCATTTAAGGGATTAATGTTGTTGAACCTGTATAAATTTTTTATTGTGTCACTTTTTTTGTTTGCCAAACCGGCTGTTGCTCAGAAAAAACACCTTTTACAAGCTGACAATATGTTTATAATGGGACTGCATGGATCGGTGACTCCACGAAATGGAGTTTATCACCTGGATGGAGGAAAGGATTATAATGTGACTCCATCACCATTATTTAAGTGTGGTGTGCAATTTGGTAAACGATTTCCTATAGGGCTAGGGTTCAGATTGGCAGTTCCGGCTGAAATAAGTATTGGATCCTCCTGGGAGGAGATTCCTGAGCTTGTGCTGCTGGATGATGGCAGATATGAGAACCTCATTTTAAAAAAGACATATATCACTTTAGGTCTGATTCCAGTTCTGCAGTATACACTTCCATTGGAAAACAAGCGTCTGAATCCTTTCCTTTCTGCAGGCGGGGGAATTCACTATTCTGTATATGTTGAGGATGAACGTTTAAAAAATGATACCTACTACAGGATCAGTGACCCCGAACATGTTGAAGACAGTCGCAGATTTGTGTGGAGTGGCGATTTTGGTGCCGGAATCGACTGGATACTATCTAAACGCCAGGCGATATCTCTGGGATACACATTCCGGATCTGGAAACCGCTTGATTATATAACCAGAAGGGATCTGTTTCCTGCTTTCGGGGTGAGATATTCAGAGACGTTTTTTACTAATAGTGTAAGTCTTCGGTTTCTGGTAAGATTGTTTTAATATTATTACTTTGCAGAATCGGAAAACTTTTTAACCACGAAATACACAAAATATACGAAAATAAGATATAGAGTGTGATGTTTCTCGCCAAATTAGTGAAAATAATGAAGAATGTGTTTTCTGGTAGTGACACACGCCTCGGCAGTCCCGGTTGAACCAGGATCGTTTCTCGCGACACACTTACCGAACCGGGTACTGTGAAAATCCCAGAAAAAAAGTTGTATGCAGATTTAAAACTTATACGTAAACACCCTGTAAAGCAAATGTTAAATTTCTTCAAATTCAGCAACAGGAATTTGAGATACAATAATTCTCACAAATTTAGAGTAAAAACGCTTTTCCCCTCGTAATCTTATTAACAATAGCTAAATGAGATGCAATTAAAATCCGGGGGAACATTATGGAACTAAGTGGAAGTAACAGAAAACGATCCGATTTAACCCATAGAGAAAAGCAGCAAGGTTCACTAGCTGAACCAGTATCTTTGAATCAGGAGAAACAGAGTGTACAGGAATCTGATCTGGAGCATGTAGTTCCACCAGCCGAAAAGAGACGGTCGGGGAAGAAATCTACCAAGTGATGAGCTTACTTACCTCCTGAAGTTGAATTTTCAAGATACAGTGGTTATTTTAAGTACAATAATGTAAAATTCGCACCTTTTTGATTCATTAAGGTACAAATAATAGTCTGGGTTACATCTAATCTATAAACCAAGGTGTGTAAACAGGCACTATTGGACTTTCGCATTTTCCAGTCTCAGGAGGTCGTAATGACACGTAAGGTAAAAGCTGTTCTGCTGTCCGTCTTCGCACTGGCGATGTCATCATCTGCACAGTTTACTCAATCAAATGCCCGTATCGGGAGTATGGCAGATATATTTATAATCGATGACATTTCAAATGTCTATCGATATGCTTCCAGAATGAATCAGTATAAAAATAATATACAGGTGACATTCCCGACGCCGATGCTGGGTATCAAATCGCTCGGGGAGAATTTCACTGCAGGAGCGTACGTTCGTAATGGATTGATGCTTGATCAGTCAAATGCTGCCACAAACTTTTATGCCCTCGGTCGTGGCGCAGTCAATGCGATTGCCCCTTTATCAGATATAACTTCAGATCCAACCTATATTCCACATATTCTATTTGGCATGTCAGCAGGTGGAATGAATATTGGTATCGATCTTTTTTATGAATGGGCACGTACAAGATACTCCGATGAGTATAAAACCGGTGCAGCAGCTGCTCCATCAACGATTACTACAAAACAGAGTGCTATCATATACAATCCCGGGTTTATTGGATCTTTACAGCTTGGGGTTGAGAATGTGCCGATCTCGTTAAAAGCCGGAGTTGGATTCCCGAGAATCTCCGGAAAATCTAAAATCACCAATGAAACATCAGGAGCAGCAACGACTACTACTGAAAATAAACTCAAATCCGAGAGCGGATTGTACCTCGAATTCGGTGGAGAAGCAGGAATACCATTCCTTGGTGCAACTCTTACACCTGGTGTTGATTTTATAACAGAGTCGTATGCGTTTAAGGCAAACAGTGATGATGCCGCCAATAAGTACAGAAATAATCGAGTGGCAGTTTACGCTGGTATTACAAAAAAAGCCTTTACTAACGGATTATGGTCAGCATTGTATCAGATTAAGATGAATGCTGCTAAAAATGATCTTACTGCCAGTGATTCTGCAAATGATCTGAGTGTTGATACTCTTCGACAGGTTCTCGCCATTGGTGCTGAAAACGCATGGGATAGTGTCTGGATTTTCAGCAAGGTGTATGTTCGTGGCGGTATTGGTTTGAGTGCAACTACGCCATTTCGTGGAGCCGAAAGTGATACAGCTGATCTAAGCGAAAAAGGGCAGACTATTTTCAGACCATATCCCACCATCGGTATCGGCATTACCAAAGGTATATTCGATCTTGATCTGATGGTTGATCTGTCCAGCTGGGCTGGTTTGGTATCCGGTCCTCGGGTTGCTGAGGTTACGGGGACATTGCGGTTCTAAAATTTTTTCAAAAACAATTAAACGTTTTTGATCCGGCCGGTGTGCGTGTACAGAAGCCCTACTCGGCGTCTCTACGCGACACGCGGACGGAATTTTGAATTTTTTATTTCTGTAATTTAAAAATGATAATTATATCTTCGGG
>JBNKZD010000026.1:0-22754 GCA_050301235.1 Chitinispirillaceae bacterium
ACCAGGCTCAATGCAGCTCAACTATCTCAGTTGGTACTCAGGTATCCCGAGAAGATGGACCAGAGCAGTCTCTATCAGGCGGCGTACTACTATATGTATCTTTCGCGTAGTATGGAGACTAAAATCAAGGAGTTATTTAAAAAGGGACATGTCAAAGGAACTGTCATTATCAGCAGTGGTACTGAAGCGACATCGGTTGGAATGACTCTTCCATTCAGAAGTGGATTTGATGTCATGTCACTGATGCATCGCGATCTTGCAGGGCATCTGGTATGCGGTGCTGATCCGATGAAGCTGATGTGTCAGTACATGGCCAATGCTAACAGTCCTACTCATGGTCGTGAAGGGAATGTTCATCACGGGGATGCGTTTAAGCGTCGTTTTCCCATGATCAGCCATCTGGGAAACATGGCCGCACCTACTGTTGGTGCCGTATGGGCAGCCCGCAGTGGGGGTGAGAAAGTGTTCGGACTCACAATCATTGGAGATGGTGGAACTAGTGTTGGTGATATCCACGAATCACTCAACCTTGCATCAGTCAGAAAAGTACCGGTGTTATTTATAATAGAGAATAATCACTATGCGTACTCGACACCTACTTCACTGCAATATAATTGTGAAAAACTTTCAGATCGTGCCAAAGGGTATGGAATTGAAGGGGTTACGATTGATGGTACTGATGTTTGGGAAGTGTACAGTGCCACCTATGATGCACTTAAAGGAATGGAGCAGGACTCACTTCCCCGAATAATAGAGTGCATGACATTACGGCTTGAGGGGCATGCCGTGTATGATACTGCAGAGTATGTCTCAAAGGCTGAATATGAAAGCTGGCTTCCACGGGAACCCATTGCACGCCTTAAAAAAACATTACTTGAGAGTGGTGTAACAACAGAAGATATTGATACGCTTAATGAAGAGATCGATACACTGGTCGATCAAGCTGTTCTTGAAGCGCTTTCCTTTGGGCGACCATCATCAGCGGTGCTGCCAAAAACGCCGTATGCTCCACGAATTCAATCGATTAAAGTCGCACCATTTAATGGCAGCGGGTTGCGAAATCAGGGAGCGGTTAACAGTGCACTTCATTATATAATGGAACATAATCCTGATTCGTTTATTTGCGGGCAGGATATTGGAGTTTATGGCTCAGCATTTAAAACGTGTAAGGGACTTATTGAAAAATTTGGTGCTGACAGGGTACTTGATATGCCTATCTGTGAATCGGCATCAGTTGGTTTCTGTCTCGGTGCATCGCAGGTTGGTCGAAAACCAATCCTGGAATTTCAGTTTGCGGATTTCAGTACCGAAGCAGTTACACAGCTTGGTTTGAATGCCGGTACGTGGTATTTCCGAACCGAACAAGGTGCTCCGATGCTTGTGCGACTTCCAGGTGGTGGAGGTATAACACTTGGGCCATTCCATTCAGGTGAATATGAAGGACTCTGGTCCAGATTTCCAGGACTCAAGGTATTTTATCCTGCAACCCCTCAGGAACATTTCGAAGCAATCGTAGCTGGTTTCTATGATCCTAATCCCTGTCTGGTATTTGAGCATAAAAAACTCTATTGGGGAAAACAGGCTGATGTACAATTTGATGGAGATATCGACGCGGTATTTCGTCCAAGGATGTATTGCAGTGGGCAGGATATCACAATTGTAGCGTTCGGAGCGATGGTTGAAACCGTTTTATCTGTAATTTCTTCACAGAACTATTCCGCAGAGGTGTGGAATCCATTTATATTATCACCTCTTGAGGTCCTTCCGATTCTCGAATCGATTAAGAAAACCGGACGTCTTCTGGTGGTACAGGAGAGTAGCGGGATAAACGGACTGGGGGATCATATTATCACAAAAGCAGTAAGGGAGTGTTTTAAACACCTTAAAGAAGCCCCGGTTCTTATATGTGCCCCGGATATGCCGGTTCCATTTGCAAAAGAGTTAGAACAGGATCACATTCCAGATACAGCATTAATTAATGAGACAATTCGTTCACTATTAGGGAGTTCAATGTGAGTAACGGTACTTTTAAAATTTCGCTGTTTTTACCCGCTCAAGCTGCAGCCGAGACTGAAGCAATGATCACAAAATGGCTGGTTAAAGCCGGTGATACTTTTTCCAAAGATCAGGTACTGGCTGAAGTTGAGAGTGCAAAATCGACATTTGAATTCAATGCTCCCTGCAATGGCAAAATACTCACACTGTTTTTTGCAGAGAGTATCTCTTTCCCTATCGAAAAAGCGATTGCAGAAATTGAGACTGATGATGAATCAATGAAAACGCAGATCCCTTCAGTTGGTGCTGCGCCAGTTATTGAATCAGTTCCAGCAATGACCGAACCGCCGGTTGCTGTCATAAGTGGTAAACCTGCTGTCAAGGATGTGTATCTGCTGGGGATTGGTACCTATATTCCGGAGACAATCGTTCCTAATAGTCAAATACTTGTTGATCATACCGACATCAATGAAGACTACATTTTCGGCGTAACCGGCATACGTGAACGACGCTGGGCCCGTCCTGATGAATCACCGTCAGATATGGCGCTGAAGGCATCACGACTGGCGATCGAAAAATCGGGACTTAAACCTGAAGAGATCGATGGGATTATTATTTCAACAACAACCCCGGACTATATGATGCCCTCCACCGCCTGTATTCTTCAGGACAAACTGGGAATTCGTGGTGCGCTTGCTTTTGATCTCAATGCTGCCTGCAGTGGATGGTTGTATGCACTTTCGGTTGCAAAGGGGTTGATACTTTCCGGGATGGGATCCAATATTCTTGTGGTTGCTTCAGAGATGCAGTCCCGTTTGCTTGATAAAAAGGATCGCAATACAATCTTTCTCTTTGGTGATGGTGCAGGCGCTACTGTTGTATCTGGTGTCAAAAAGGGGCATCTCATCCGAAGTGAAATAATGCTCGCTGATCCAGCTGGAATCACAATGGCCAGCCGTAAGTCCTTTGGAAATGAGATTCCTTCAAATTCATTGAATTGTGATCCCTGGGTACGTATTGATGGTAAAGCATTGTTCCGGTTCGCTACCGAACGGTTCTCATCACTGATAAATGAACTTATTGTAAAGAGTAACTGGAACGCAGATGATGTACGATGGGTTGTTCCTCATCAGGCAAACAGCCGTATTTTAAAAGCTGCTGCTGCTAAAACGAAGGTCTCCTTCGATCGCTTTTTCATAAATATCGACAGGGTTGGTAATATGTCAAGTGCAAGTATTCCGGTTGCATTGTCAGAAATTGAACGTGGTATTCAGAAAAAGGATAAACTCATTTTCTGTACAGTTGGCGCAGGTGTCACTGCTGCCGGTATGTCAATTGAGTGGTAATGTAGCCCGAAAGCGAATGCCATGTGTCCTGATGAACAGGTTTCTGATGCCGGGGAGCAGATAGCAGGTAATCTTACTGATGAGCAGCCATCTGCAAAACCTGAAAAAAATCCTCTGGAGGGGCACCGCAAGCGACTGCTTGAACGTTACCAGAAAAATGGGATCGATGCGCTTCACGATCATGAAATCCTCGAACTGCTTCTGACCTACGTTCTTCCCCGTAAAGATACAAAGCCAATTGCCCGGATGCTGTTACAACGGTATAAAACTATCGGAGGAGTGATTAATACTCCTCCTGAAGAGCTTGCGGGAGTGGAGGGGCTTGGAACACGCTCCTCAACGATGTTTCTTTTAATACGGGACCTGATTTCGCGATGCCTTAACGAAAAATACCAGAAACAGGATGTTGTTTCTCATCGTCGTGATGTCGAAGAGTACCTTCGGTTCAGTTTCGGGCACCGTCGGGATGAGTATGTTGCCATAATGTTCCTTGATAATGCCAATCACATAATCCGTACGGAAATTATCGCAGAAGGAACAGTTAATCAATGTGCGGTATATCCCCGAATTGTCATCGACAAGGCACTTCGCTGTGGAGCGGCATCGATGATTCTTGCGCATAATCACCCCGGTGGAAGTGCAAATGCTTCAGAAGCAGACTGGCTGATTACAGAGCGGCTGTTCACCGTCGGAAAACTGCTCGAAATACCACTGCTTGATCATGTTATAATCTGCAGCCACAAAGTGGTGAGTCTTCGGGAACTGCCACGCTGGCCCCGATGATTTGTTTGTTAGCATAGCAGCCGTTCATTCATCTATATTTAAAGATATGCGATTTCACACTGTCATAGTTTCAGTTTTCGTACTGGCGTTGTTCATTTTTTCGGAAGTAGCTTCAGCCGGAGCGATTCAGGGCGTTATTCGTAACAGCCAATCTGGTAAGCCAATTGCAGATGTCATGGTTGAGCTTGAGGGCAGCGGTCGCTCGGTATTTACCGATTCAAGTGGTTATTTTTTATTTGATGCAGTAGCAGCGGGTTCCTGGAATCTCCATTGTGTTCATCAGAAATCGGAGCCGCTGACACTCAATGATGTATTTGTTTCGGGTGATGCAATTAAAAGTCTCAGTATAGAAATGAATCCATCTTCATACACGCTTGAAAAGATGGTAGTGAAAGGACATTCATTCCGTAAAGCTCCTGATATGGCATCATCGACAAAACAGATGACCTTTGATGAGATACTGCGATCTCCGGGGGCACTTATTGATGTTCAGAGAGCGGTTCAGGACCTGCCAAGTGTCTCTTCTGCAGCGGACAATACCAATGAGATTATAGTTCGTGGTGGGACTGCCGGAGAGAATCTCTTAATTATGGATAATATTGAAATCCCGAACCCAAACCATTTTGCTGATCAGGGGTCGGGTGGGGGAGTGATTTCGCTGATCAATCCATTTCTGGTAAAAGGATTGACATTCAGCGCCGGAGCGCCGCCGGCACAATATGGAGGAAAGGCATCATCGGTTCTTGATGTAAAGCTCAAGGATGGTAATGACAAACTGATACTTGGCGGGATCGATATTGGCATCGCAGGCCTTGGTGGTCATATCGAGGGCCCGTTGTGGTCCGGTTGTACATTCATGGCATCCGCAACTAAAAGCTTTCTTGACATTGTCGCTCACTACTCAGACATATCAGCACTTCCGCAGTACTGGGGAGTACAATCTAAAGTAACCCAGAGAATGGGAAATCACCGTTTGTATGCGAATCTGATTCTTGGGAATAATGAGATTCATATCGCAGATGCATTTGAGGCTACAGGGTGTGCTGGCGAGGAGATATTGGCAAGAGGATTTATATATGCTACGGGGGCATCACTGGAATCTGCCTGGACCGATCTTTTTTCTACATTATTGACTGTTTCGGGTACGGGAAATAGCTTTGACAGATTGGAATATACCGATACAACAATCAGTGATGAGCTGCAACGCGACACTTTTTTTACCAATCAGTCGGTTGAACGGGAACAGCAGGTTAAACTGCAGGGTACACTGAATTTTCCTTCGGAGGTTAAAATTCAGGCTGGTGTCAATGTTAAACGATGTGATGCAGATATTGATATTAAAGAGAAACCCGACACAGTATTTGATCTATCGGGCGACACTCATATCTATGTGCATGATGCGCAGCAGCATGCAATTGGATATAAGTATGGAGCTTTCTGTTCGGGTATTTTTCACACACTGGAAAAACTGAAGATTATTCCCGGGCTTCGCGTTGACTGGTTTACTCTAAACAAGAGTTTCACAGTGTCACCACGTCTGGGACTGACCTGGTCATTGACACCTGTACTTGATCTAACAGCATCTGGTGGCATACAGTATCAGGAACCTGATTACGCAGACCTTCTGGCAGATCCGCAGAACCGTACGATGAAACCGAAACGTGCGACGACAGCTATCACCGGTGTTGAATACCTTATAGAAAAATTCTCCCTGAAATGTATTGCTGAAGTTTACTATAAACATTACAATAACCTTCCGATAGAGCAAAGTCTGCTTACTCCGGAGCTGTATGATCAATCTGATATATTGATGACAACTGGTAAGGGACGAAGTTACGGCGTCGAACTGTTCGCACAGAAAAAACTGGTGAAAAATCTGTTTTTTACTATTTCTTATTCATTGTCAAAAGCTGAACAGCGGGATTTCAGGTCTGGATTTTCTGACCACTGGATCCGAAGCGATTTTGATTACCGACATGTCGCAACAATCAGTGGTGGTTACAAATTTGAGCTGCTTGATAAAGCCTGGTACAAATCGATGCACGACAAACTGTGGCTTAAGCTGTTGTCGCCGGTGTTTCCACTTGCAGACAGGGTTGAGATCAGTGCGAAGTGGCGGTATCTTGGTGGCAGACCGAGGACAATTCAAACCTGGAGTACCCAGTACAATTGCTATGTTGTCGATCCTATACTGTATAACAGATCCCAGTATGATCCATACCACAGGCTTGATATACGCTTTGAACGGCGTTATGGGTTTGGTCTGTTACATATGATGTATTATTTTGATTTTCAGAATGTGTACAACAGGAAAAACATCTGGACCTATATCTATTCAGACAAGAATAAAAAAGAAACGAAGATATATCAACTTCCATTTTTTCCTGCAGGAGGGGTGATCATTGGCTTTTAAACCTGAATTTTCATGGGAATTTCTGTCTTCAGATGAGATCGCAGCCAAATCGTTGAGAGCGCTTCGGAATCATGTTGCACATGCCAGGGAAGCATCACCATTTTACCGGGAAGCATATGCGGGGATAGAACCCGGTGATATCAAATCCATAGATGATTTTCAAAAGATTCCTTTTACCAATAAAGAGCATCTCGCTCGTCACTGGCAGCATTTTAAAGCTGTTACAGATGAACAAATCGTAGAAACTGTCGTGACAAGCGGGTCAACCGGGGCACCGGTGCCCTTTTCACTCACAAATACTGATCTGGAGCGTCTTGCGTTTAATGAAGCATTGTCGTTTAATGGTGTTGGAGTCAAAAAGGGTGATCCGGTTCACATATTAGTAAGTCTGGATCGTTTGTTTATAGCAGGGATTGCTTATTATCGGGGTTTGTCACTGCTTGGAGCCAATACGATGCGTATCGGGGTGCTTCCTGTAGAGATGCAGAAATACTATCTGGACTTTTTCAAGCCGGTTGTTCTTGTCGGGGTACCATCATTTCTAAAAAAACTGGCGAAAGAGTTAAACGATCTCAAATTTGACACCAGAGCATGCAGTGTAAAGAAACTGGTATGTATTGGAGAAAGTTTGAAGACTGCATCAATGGAACCAAATTCACTTGCTGTAGCTCTGGGAAATCTCTGGGATGCAGAGGTATATTCAAGCTATGCATCTACAGAATTATCAGTTTCTTATTGTGAGTGTCAATCGTGCACGGGTGGGCATGCTCATCCGGAGCTTGTATATACAGAAATCGTTGATGACAATGGTGTTGTTGTACCTGATGGTACTCCGGGAGAACTTGTCGCTACACCTCTTGGGGTGGAGGGGGTGCCGCTTGTGAGATTTAAGACAGGCGACATTACATTCAAAATTTCTGAGCCCTGCAGTTGTGGAAGAAGTTCGGTTCGGATTGGCCCGATTCTGGGAAGAAAGTCTCAGATGATCAAACTGAAGGGGACAACCGTCTACCCTTTGACACTGACCAATGTACTCGATTCGATAGATACTATTAATGATTATATCATTATCCTCGAAAATGATGATGCGCTTTCAGACAGAGTATCTATACATGTTGCAGCTGCGCCATCTGCGGTTGAAGCGATTGCAAATCAACTTCGGGCGGTTACGCGGGTCAATTTTCCGATTCTTGTTTCAAATGTACCTACAATCCAGTCATTTCGGGGTGATTCCCGTAAAAAAGTGAGGATAGCTGACTGGAGAAAGAGTCTGACAGCAAAAGCATGAGTCAAGAAACCGGGCAAACCGAAACTATTCAAGATCCGACAGATCAAAAACAGATTAAGCAGACACACGTAATTGTCATTATTCCGATATATAATAATGCATCAACAATTGTCAGTGTCGTTGAGGGGGTACTGCAGTACATTCGTGAAGTGGTTGTTGTTGATGATGGATCGACAGATGATACTTATTCTGTATGCAGCAAAATATCTTTAATCAAACTGCTTCGTCATGACGTAAATCGTGGAAAAGGTGCAGCACTAAGAACTGCATTCCAGTATGCTCTGGATAATGGATTTACTCATGCAATCACTATCGATGCTGATGGGCAACACCTGTCAAAAGATATTCCACTGTTTCTGAAAAAGATTGAAGAAGAACCGGAAACTCTGTGGATAGGTGATAGAATCATACCGGTTGTTGGTGGTGTTGATCAACCGCCACGATCCCGCTTTGGACGACATTTTGGAGCCTTCTGGTATAAACTGTATACAGGCAATCCAATTCGTGATACGCAATCCGGATTTCGTGCATATCCAGTTGATGCAATCTCTAATCTTGGCTGTGACAGTGATCGGTACGAATATGAAATTGAGATTCTTATTTGTGCAGCATGGAATAAAATTCCTGTCAAAAGTGTACCAATCCATCTGCTGTATCAGCCAAAGGAAGAGCGGATTTCTCATTTCCGTCCCATTCGGGATTTTATGCGTATAAGTGTTGTTAATGGTCGGGCTGCGATTACCAGGCTCTTTTTTCCGCCACAGTTAATCAATGTTCCAGGTTTGCGGATACGGAAAAAGCTGCTTTATGTAATCAAGAAGGAATTGACCGCTAACGCAACACCATTCAAGGCGGCATTATCATTTGGTATCGGTGTAACCATAGCGGTATCGCCGTTCCATGGCTTTCAGGTACTGATGCTGCTTGCGATTGCATTCCTGCTCAAACTGAACCGCCCACTGGCACTGCTTGGTGTAAGCGTTTCCTCTGCTCCAATGATTCCTTTGTGGATTGCAGCTGGTATTGGTCTCGGGAAATTGATTGTTCCAATGGATACTGCTATACATATTGCAGATGTTCTGGAAGAGGTTCTGCCGAAAATAATTCTCGATTTCTTACAAGGCAAAACAATAAGCGGTTTTCTTCACGGATTCATTCAGTGGTTTATCGGGACACTTGTGCTGTCACCAATAACGGGGATAGTTGCTTTTTTAACCACCTGGCCGATGTTTAAGGGGCTGAGAATGGTAAGAGGAAAGAGGAAGAGATAGTGCCCCAATCAAACGTGGTTTGTATTTTTTTCTTACTTACCCAAGGTATAAAAAAATGGCACAATCAAAACATCCAATGCAGCGGCGATTTGCGATCGAATCTTTAAGGCCAGTAGTTGAAAATAACTGGATGAGAAGAGATCCAGAATTCGCATTTTCAATTCTTGAGTTGATGTATAAGGAAGATGCTGAATATCCGCGTACTTAAGTAGGAAACAGTCTCAGTGACTGGATGCGAATTGACAGAAAGAGAGTATGGAGCGTCGTGAAAAAATTAGCTGGAAGTGGTAATGACAATTCATACTGGATTGCATACAGGGCTTGTCGAAACCTGGTTAAAAAAGAACCGGTACTGGTTATGGATATATTAAAAATTGATCGGTATAAATACAAAGATCGTGATGTTGAGAGGAAAGATGTCTCATAACTTATGCTTACCGAAATAAATGCCAAAACAATACTCCGTAAACACAAAAAGATCGATTCCTGGTTTGTAAGTTCGTATGCAATCAATCTGTATCGGGGATGTACGCATAATTGCGTGTATTGTGACGGTCGGGATGAAAAGTATCAGGTTGAGGGAGAATTTGACATAAATGTTCAGGTGAAAGCTAATGCGATTGAACTGCTTACAAAGGAGCTGGACCCCTCAAAAAAAAGAACTCCGTTTAATGGCGGATTCTTTATCGTGTGCGGGGGTGTGAGTGATTCATATCAGCCATTTGAATCTGAAAGAAAATTATGCAGGGAAACCCTTGAGTTACTTTATAGATTTAAGCATCCTGTCCATATCCTTACAAAATCAACACTTGTGGAACGGGATTTGGACATCCTTTTAAAGATCAACGAACAGAATAAATCTGTTGTCAGTTTCAGTTTTTCATCGACTGATGATACTATAAGTAAACTGCTTGAGCCTGGTGTTCCGGCACCATCAAAAAGAATTGATTCTATTAAAAGGTTCAAGGATGCAGGAATCAATTGTGGGATGTATCTGATGCCGGTTGTGCCCTATATTACCGACACTAATGAAATTTTGGAACAGACAGTCTCGATAGCCAGAAATACCGGAGTTGATTTTATCATATTCGGAGGTATGAGCCTGAAACCCGGTAGACAAAAGGACTATTTTATTACATTCCTTAAAAAGCAATTTCCCCATCTCTTTAATGACTACGAAAAGATCTATGGGAAAAATGATCCCTGGGGTTGGCCTGATCCGCGATATTCGCAAATGATTGATAAAAGATTTTCAGATGTTGCGACAAAATATAGAATGCCCAGGCGCATGCCATCATTTCTATTTGATAGTGTTGTTTCAAGAAATGAACTCGTACTGCTGATTCTGGAACAGCTGGACTATCTTGTAAAACAGAAGGGGATGGAAAGCCCCTATGGATATGCTGCATATTCATTATCGTTGTTAAAGAAACCTGTGGACCAAATGAATCCTGATGAGTTAAAATCGATCAGAGGTATTGGTCCGTTTACAGCGAAGTTGATCAGGGAGATTTGTGAGACGGGGAGGTGTGAGTATTATGAGAAGATGTTGTAAACTAAATATTAATTCGACAAATAAGAAATAATAGTAGATCGCTCTTTCTGACTTTTCAACCAGGATTTGAACTCTTTTACTCTGGCAATATTTTCATCACCAATTATTCTGCTCAGATTATTATCTCGGTTGATCCCCATCTTTTCCTCACGCGCTGCTTTCTGCCAATGATTCGAAAAGATGAAATGGATTTCGTCATGGAGGTTTTTATCATGAAGGATTTCCCACTCATTGGCATCAAACCAGATCCCTCTGCACTGTTCACAACGATCTATCGTAAAGGAAACTCCGTGGCCGACATGATAGCGGGATAGCAGTTTGCCACATTCCGGACAGATTTTTGATTTGATTACATCAGTTGCCTGCAATGTAATACTGCTCTCTTTTTCAGGCAGATTTTCCGGGTGCTTTTCTTTCCAGAGCCAGTACTGGAATGAGTTTATCCAGTTACCTCCACATTTTGTGCACGTTAAAGCGTGAAGGCCTTGTTCGAGATCCTTGTGGATAAAGGTACTTGTTTCACAGACTGGGCATTTCATTTTCAGTTCCTTTTATGGTGTTATGGAATATTGACTGTTTGTTTAACGAAAGTCAGTATAATTATAAAATAATTCTAAAACTTTCAATGCACTAAATAATTTAAACCTGGAATCACAGGTTGGTGGGGTAGATGAAAATCGATGAATTTGGGATATTAAGGATAAGTCGTCTTTTTTATACCAAAAGTGTAGATGTGTGGGGGAATAGGTAGAAATAAAGAACTTCTTAAGGTACTCCCAGTATCCATTCACCCTTATTATCATGAAAAATCCTGATAACTTCACCACTTCTGTCAAGATCTGTTTTCAGGAAAAACAGAATACCTCCTGCAATGATCCCTTTTACATAGCTGTCTGCGAATTGATCCTGAATGTCAAACAGTTTGAATGCCAGTCGTAATCCTCCATGAGGTTTATCTGCTGCAAGGCCCGCCATTTCATTTCCGATCATTCCACACGCCAGTACCCTGCCAGCATCAGTGAGCGTGATCCCTTTCTGACCAATGAAGAGAGACCTCAAACCGATGATTTCCTTATGCCCGAGGCTGTCCGTTTTGTATATTGTAAATTTAGGATTAGAGATGTCCAGATACTCTTTGACTGTTACCTCCTGAGCGATAGTGTTCATTTCAACTTCTGTATAGTCAGCTTCCAGAAGTTCCTGTACTGCAGCTTCAGCTGAAGAAATATCATGAAACAATGCAAATATAGTTCTCATGGGGTACCTCTTGATGAGGGTTCAAAAGTTCAGGGTTCAAAAAATTCAAAGTCGTTAAATCTTGAACCTTCTAATTCTGAACCTGTTAACTGTTACCTTTATGTAAAGTTACAACAACATTAATGCCAGAACAGTTATAAAAATGCAGAGAGCCTGGGCAGAATGTACTAAATTACGGGTATTTCAAAAAAACTCAAATAGAGCGTGATGCGAAAAAAACTAATCTGCAAAACTGATGATTGAATAGTATAATTACATGTTATATATCATGTGCTGAAATAAAATAGTACAAGTAGTTGTAATCTATAATGGCTCGAGATAAATTTATATAAAATGTTTTGTAATGACATTTTGAATAGGGTTTCTGATGACTTCAAAAAATGATGAATCAAGCAAAGATATCCACATTGAACTATCTCAAATCAGGCTTCAGTTACAAATGTTTGAATTAAAAGCTCGTTATTTTGATATTCTACTCGATAATATTCCGGATAGTATCTATTTCAAAGACAGCAAATCCCGTTTTACCATGGTAAATAAAGCCTGGATGAGCAGGCAGGGGATATCGGATATAAAAAGTGTTATCGGCAAAACTGATTTTGATTTTTTTCCTGAAGAATTGGCTGAAGTTTTTTATCAGGATGAACAACGTATTATTACATCAAGAAAACCCATTATCGGTAAAGTCGATAAACTTGAAGTTGGTGGGTGTCCTGTTCGATGGACCACCGTATCCAAATTTCCTGTATTTAATCAGGAAAGTGGCGAGGTTATCGGGACTTTTGGAATCAGTCATAATATAACAGCTTTAAGTGAAGTTGAAGCGGCTTTGGCGCAGGAGCGCGACATGTTGCATCTACTGCTCAACCACTCAAACGATGCAATCTATTTTAAAGATCTTGAAAGTAGATTTCTGCGAATCAGCAAGGCTCATCCTGCACTTCAGTATGTAGAATCTCCGGATGATGCTATCGGGAAAACGGATTTCGATTATTTTCCGTATGAGCATGCAAAGTCTGCATTTGATGATGAACAGCAGATCATTAAAACCGGAAAACCGATTTTGGGCAAAATTGAACGCGAAACAGCTTCAGGTATGCCGGAAAAGTGGGTTTTTACATCAAAGTTGCCAATTTTCGATAAGAAGGGTGCTATCATAGGGACATTTGGCATATCTCGCGACATTACTGAGTTAAAAAAGTATGAAACGGAACTTCAGAACGCGAAAAATGAACTTGAAGAGCGTGTTCGTCTTCGTACCATAGACCTTCAAAACGCTAATACAGATCTACAAAAACGCATTTCACAGCTTGATTTTATTACAGCCGCATCATTTCAAATGGCACAGTGTAATGATATCAGAGCACTGGCGAGTGTAATTCTCGATTCATTCTCATCAATTTTTGGAAATGCAACTGCAGAGCTTTATTTATGCCGGAATTCGGAATTTGAATCTCTAGGTGCAAAAGGGATTCTACTTTCTGAAGAGTTACAGCAGATTTCAAAATCATTGATTCTTCAATTTTCTACTCATAAGGTAAAAAAACCGGTACTAATCAGTAACTGGACAGAACGTTTCCCCATCTCAGACGACGAAAATGAACTAAGTTCATATCCATCATATATTGGTATTCCATGTATAGTTGATAACAAATTGATCGGTCTGCTGCAGCTCTTTGGCAGTGAGGAGGTTGAAGCCAGGTTTGAGGAGGAGATGAAGGTAATCCTGACAATTGCTTCACAATCAGCAGTCAGTCTGAGTAATGCGGTTTTTTACAAGGAACTTAATGAAAAAGCACAGTTGAAGGGTGAACTTGAAGCTGCGCGTACGATCCAGCAGAAACTTACACCAGCCCATAAACCGAAAATAGCAAATGTTAACCTTAAAGGGTTTTATGCTCCAGCATATGAGGTCGGAGGAGATTATCTCGATTATTTCAAAAATGACCTTGGTTACTGGGTTGTTGTAATTGCTGATGTGTGCGGTAAAGGTGTTCCAGCAGCGATGCTGATGACACTGCTCCGCAGTTCGTTTCGAAATGAGGGACGGGCCGAGACTTCTGCAAAAGCGCTGTTGAGTTCTGTAAACGATTCGATGCGTGTCAACCTCGATGAACGGATGTTTGCAACTGCGATCTGTCTGATGATCGATCCTGAAGGAACGGTTATGAAGTATGCACGTGCGGGACATCCTCATCTGCTACACATAGATGGAACAACCGGCAGAGTTAAAACAGTGACATCAAGTGGAATCGCATTGGGAATTCTGGCTGATAAAAAGATGTTTGCTGATACCGTTGATGAACTGACTATGCCACTTGTAAATGGAGACCGCTTTTTTATCTACACCGATGGTGTTACTGAAGCTTTTAATCCTCAAAAGGAAACGTACGGCGTAGCGAGATTGCATCGTGTTCTTATGGAAGAGATTGGAGATACACCTGAATCTATGATTCAGTCAATCAGACAGGATATCAGGGTCTTTGCCCAAGGGGCGCCATCTCATGATGATCTGACTTGTATAGCGATCTGTGTTGGACAGACGGTGCTGAGTTAACTGGCCTCAAAAAAATATCTTGTCTTCTCAAAAAAAAATGTATATATTCGAGATATGATTACAATGAACATTATTTCTGCACAAAACCCGGTATCCATGCAAGCAGCTGCCCTTTGCCGTAATGCCGGTGCGCGTCATGGTTATTGTAGAAGAGCGGGGATTTTGAGATAAAGAGATAAAAGGTAAGTAATCAAAAAAGACCCGCTCAGAAATGTGCGGGTCTTTTTTTTTAATCCGAACTCGGCGAAAGGTAATGATGAAGAACCCAAATAGATTGCGCGTTAATCGCGTCAAGCTGTCACTGAATTCAGGTATACCATTTTTCAAGGGAGTTTTATGAATTGTGTGAAACATTCAGCAGGAGAGATCAGGGATACGTTGTCACGTATCCTGGTTGCAAGGCAACTTTGGCAGGAAATGGTGCATGTGTGGAAGAAATCTGTAGTACTCAAAGGTATTGAGTCTGGTTAATTGACGTTTATTTTATCTGATTAATAGGAGATTTTAATGGGACATAATGAAACAATAGCGATAGAAGATGAACTGATGATCTCTTTTTGTCATAAACTCCCAGTATCGGTAGAGAGTGGCAGAGGTGTGAAAGTTCAGGATGAGAATGGTGATGAATATATCGATTTTACATCAGGATGGGCGGTTGCCGGATTGGGATATTCGCACAATGTCATTACTGATGCAATCTGCACACAAGCACAGAAGATTATTCATAACCCTAATTCAGGATTGACATACGCTCCTGCCAGAGCACAACTTTTATTGCTGTTAAAGCAGATACTACCCGAACATCTTGGAAAGGTATTCTTTACTAACAGTGGGGCAGAAGCTAATGATGCTGCTATAAAACTCGCCCGGAAAATAACGGGAAAAAAGAAAGTGATTTCTGCATTGAACAGCTTTCATGGACGGACTATAGGGACGGTGAGTGCAACAGGTCAGAGTGTTCAGACCGACCGGTTCAATGTACTGATGCCGTACTTTGAATTTGTTCCGTATAATGATTGTGAAGCGATACGAAACAAGCTGGATGATGATACCGCAGCTGTTATTTTAGAACCTATTCAAGGTGAAGGTGGGGTATATGTTCCAGATCCCTACTATCTTGAAATTGTTTCCGGGTTGTGTAAAAAAGCCGGGGCTTTACTGATCGTTGATGAAATACAGACAGGCTTTTTCAGAACCGGTCCGGCATTTGTTACCGGTGAAAAAGGAGTACATGCTGACTTTCTAACAATGGGGAAAGGTATTGCCGGCGGTTTTCCTTTTGGAGCTGTGGCAGTTTCAACTGAAATCGCACAGAAAATCGAGCATGGTGATCACGGGGGGACCTATAATGGCAATCCGCTGGGGTGTGCTGTTGCAGCAGCGGTCATACGGTATATGCTCGATGAGTACATCTGTATCAATGTAAATTCCATTTCCAAATCTACCAAAAACGTTCTGTACGGATGGAAACAGAAATTTCCTGAGTTGATAAAAGAGGTACGGGGTGAAGGGCTGCTTTTGGCGATAGAATTTACAAAAAAAGAGTATGCTCAGGCCGTGTATGATCTTGCACTCGTGAAAGGATTGATCCTTAATATTAAACACGGAACAATCATAAGAATTTTTCCAGCCCTGACAATCAAATGGAAAGAGATGTTTGAGGGGTTAAAAATTCTTGAGACCAGTATGCACACTTTTGAGTGCAGTCGGGTGAACAGTGAAGTGGGGGTGATCCAATTGAATAAAAATTGAAATTGGTAAATAACTTAACGTATCCATATTTGCGAGGTTTTTACGGATATGGATATCACTTTGTCTGATAAAATCTTGTATTGTTTCAAGTGTTTCTGCACCATCATCTCAGGGTCTGGCACGAAATACCTTTTACATTCCTGCTTGATCTCGACCCAAATTCCAGCGTTCCCATCCTCGGAACTTAGCGCAACTGCTAAGCCCGCTGCGGTGGCGCTTTGGAATTTGAATCGATCTCTGTGCTTTCAATTGCCGCCTACTGTGGCTTTCTGGTTAAAGGGGAGCCGGAGAAAAAGCACGTGCCATCGCCTGGCCACTCCGCCGGGCGCTTCTTCCGGCAAGGTTTGTTGCGAAGGTAGGTATGGCGGCAAAAGGAATTGGTACGCCGTGTTTTATAAGTTTCTATGCAGCAGATAGATATGGGTATTTATGGGTATGAAAAGATACATATTGAAAGATGAAAAAAGTTTTTAAGAGCTTTTTGAATGTTTTAAGCTCATTTTTATCAAGTTTTCCATTTAATGCTCTGTTTGACATATCTTGCCAATAGTAATCCATCTCCGGAACACCCATCTTAATAGTGAAAGCCATTTTTATTCATCATCTTTCAGGTATTGCTGATATTTATCAAAATCTATTGTAGAACCAGTCTTACCATGCACGGCACAAAGATTACGGTGGGATAAACCCACTATTGAATATACAGCAAAAAGAGTGAGAAATCAATGCAACTTTTTTAGTGATGTGGTATTTTAAAACAATTTAAGGGATAAAAGCTTTTTCCTGAAACAATCTTCATACCCATACAGTCTAAATTGCAGAAAATAAACAAAAATTGGGCTTTTTAGATGAAAATAAAACATAGTGCCTTATTTATTATTGTAGTAGTGATTGATATTTTCGCTCAGAGAGATAGTGTCGGTAACTATAATGATTCCATATTATCCTATAAGCAGCTAATAAACCTCGCTATCAAAAACGGTACTGATGCTCAGTTATCAAAGAATCGTCTACGCCAGCGGGTTATAAATGTTAAAGAGGCCTCTTCAGATTTTTTACCAGAGGTAAGAACTGGTTTTAAGGCTAATTCCGGGTGGAACAACAAAACATCATGGGGGAATTCCAATGGTCTTTCTGCTGGAGCTTCGTACACATTCACGCCGTCATCGGTCCCCAACCTTCAAAGTACCCAGAAAAAAAAGGATGCTGCGGAGTCAGACTATCAGCAGACACTTGATGATATTACTATCAATGCAACACTGGCATACATTGATGCTGTGTATGCCTTAATAAACAGCAGAATCTCTGTTAATGATTATGAGTATCAGAAATTGAAGCTGCAACAGATCGAGGAGTACCGTAGTGCGGGTAAAAAATCACTTTCTGATGTTCTTCAGCAACAGGCTGAGACCGCTCAAAGTGAAGCTACTGTTCTGGAAGCGCAGCAATCGTATAATCGGGCGATGCTTTCACTGTTTGATTGTGCATCGTTACCTCTTGACAGTCGTATGGCTCCGGATACCAATTCTTTCACCTTGCTTCTTCAGAATGCATTACAAACGGATTCCTCTGTTGTTTCGATACTGGATCTGAATAACATTGCCCGATATCAATCAAAAAAGCGGGAGATCGAAGCTGCTGAATTGTCACTCAAAGGAAGTAAAGCGGCATACATTCCATCGATTACTGCAGGACTGAATAATTCATCTGAAATCAGTCGTGCAGGAGGAATTGGTGTCCCTGATCTTCAGGCTTCTATCAGCATCTCATATCCTCTTTTTGACAGATTTGATCGGAAAAACAAGATTGACGCTGCAAACCTGAGCCTTGAAAATGTACACATTGAGCTCAAGGAACTGGAAAAGAGTATTCGTCTTGAATATCAACACGCATTATCTGATCTGAAAATCGCCAACAAACAGATGGAAGTTTCATTGGTGAGATTAATCGCTGCGAAACAGTCCCTGGAAGCGGTGAATGCACGGTACGAATCGGGAATGTCGACCTTTGTCGAGACAGCTCTTGCAAATAAAAATTATCTGGATGCGATAAATGCGCGGTTAAAAGCCGAAAGTGCCTTACTGATTTCGTATGTCACTCTTCTGAAAACAACCGGGCAGACGCATTTTTTAACTGACGAAAATAATAGTAATTTATAAAAGGTACATCCATGAAAAAGAGTGTATTCATAATAGCTGGACTGGTGGTTGCTGCAGCAGTAACTTCAGTAGTAATTATCAAAAACAGTGGTTCATTACAACACACGGAATATAAAACTACGCCGATAAGTCGCGGCTCGATTGAGATAGTAATTTCAAGCACAGGGTCTCTCAATCCAGTCAGTACTATCGAGGTTGGTACACAGGTGAGTGGTACAATTGTTAAAGTAAATGCAGACTACAATGATGTTGTCACGAAGGGTCAGATCGTAGCTGAAATTGATAAGGAACCATTATTGAACAAGTTGAATCAGGTGAAAGCATCATATCTCAGAAGCGAAGCATTGTTTAAACAGGCTCAGACAAAGTATAATCGTATGGTGCCACTCCATGAAAAACAGCTTGTTTCTGACGATGAGTTTACGGATGTAGAGACTGATTATTATGCGCAAAAAGCCGCACTTGAGGGTGCGCGTGTTGATGTGGAAACTGCAAAGAACAATTTAACCTATGCAATTATCAAATCTCCGGTAAACGGTACGGTCATCAGCCGCAGTGTTGAAGTCGGTCAGACGGTTGCTGCCAATTTCAGTGCTCCGACATTATTTATAATTGCTGAAGATTTGCAGAAGATGCAAATTCTAGCGGATGTTGATGAAAGTGATATCGGAAAAATTAAGGTGGATCAGGATGTATCATTTACTGTTCCGGCATATCCGGAAAGAAAATTTACGGGTAAGGTCAGTCAGATACGTTTGCAGCCACAGTCATCACAGAGTGTTGTGACGTACAGTGTGGTGATCAAAGCATCAAATGTTGATGGGGTACTGCTTCCAGGGATGACTGCAAGTGTCGATTTTATAACCGAGAAAGTAGAAAATGTGTTACTGGTGCCGTCAGCTGCTTTACGTTTCAAACCATCGGAATCTCAGCTTTCAAAATTGCAGGCGTTACGTGACCAGCGTGAAAGGAGCAGAGGGGAACAGTCATCACGGCTGCTGGATTCTACTCACGCAGGATTTGTAAAGGAACGTGGTAACAGGGATTCAGGGTCAAAAAATGATCGTGGGGTAATCTGGGTACTCGAAAATAGTGGTGATATAAAGCCGGAGTTTGTAAAAATCGGACTTACCGATGGAGCTGATGTTGAAATCCGTGGTCGGTCGGTTATTGAAGGAACACAGGTTGTTACCGGTATAATCGAAAAGAAGAAAAATAGAAAGCAGACAAAATCCAGATCGTTGTTTGCACCACCCAGGATGCAGGGTTCATCGGGGAGGAGATCTTCAGCAGGTGGGCCACCACACGGGAGGTTGTGATGTCTGAACTTATTTCAATAAAAAATCTCTCAAAAGTGTATAAAATGGGGGATGTTGAAGTTCATGCTTTAAGATCTGTTAATCTGACAATAGAACAGGGAGAGTTCGTTGCCATCATGGGAATGTCCGGTTCCGGGAAATCGACATTGATGAATATTATCGGATGTCTTGATCTTCCAACTGCTGGAGAATATTCTTTCCTGTCGCGCTTGATGAATACCTGTACGCGAAATGAACTGGCTGATATTCGTAACAGTAGTATTGGATTTGTATTTCAGAATTTTAGTTTACTGTCACGCACCACTGCCCTGGAAAATGTGGAACTTCCTATGTTGTATAGCAGGCAGCGACGGGATGGAAATCCTGCTGAAATCGCAATGCATTCTCTGAAGAAGGTTGGTCTTGGCGAACGCATGCATCATTTTCCCAATCAGCTCTCCGGAGGACAGCTGCAGCGTGTCGCAATTGCTCGTGCGATAGTGAATGATCCACCGCTGATCCTTGCGGATGAGCCTACCGGTGCACTTGATACAAGTACTTCGATCGAGGTAATGGGTCTCTTTACATCGCTTCACAAAACCGGTAAGACCATCATTCTTGTCACTCATGAACCAGAGATAGCACAATTTGCTCAACGTTTGATTACCATGCGTGATGGGTCAATCATCAGTGATGGACCAGCGGGTGTACGATGAGAATATCACAATTGTTAAAATCAGCTTCAAAAAGTATTCTTCGGAACCGGGTTCGCTCTTTCCTTACAACGTTAGGTATTATTATTGGTGTAGCTTCGGTAATAATCATGGTAGCAATTGGTAAGGGTGCTCAGAAGGATATTCAGGACCAGATCAAATCGATGGGAACTAATATCATAATGATAATGCCAGGATCTCTGAGTTCACACGGATTCTCGATGGGGGCAGGGAGCAGGCAGACACTCACGCTTAAAGATGCTGATTTGTTGCAACAGCAGCTTGAGTCTGTGATTGCAATATCACCAATGGCGCGTACATCCGGGCAGCTTGTGGGTGGCAGCGGCAACTGGCAGACCTCGGTGTATGGTGTTGGTCCCGAATACCTGACAATAAGGGAGTGGGAAATTGAATCAGGGGAGATGTTTTCAGGTAAAGATTTGCAAACCTCAGCGAAAGTCGCTGTTATTGGTAAAACGGTTGCCGATCAGCTCTTTCCTGATCAGGATCCGGTGGGGAAGAGTGTTCGCTTTGGAAAAGTACCACTGAAGATTGTCGGGGTATTAAAAGAAAAGGGACAAAATGCCATGGGGCAGGATCAGGATGATGTTGTACTGGCTCCTGTAAAAACAGTTCTTAACAGAATGAATAGAGTGAAATATATTCAGCAGATACTTGTCAGTGCATCAGGTATGGATAAAATCACTGAGGTTAGTTCTGAGATCGAAACGATTTTAAAAACTGCACATGGGATTAAAATTGGTGATGAGAATGATTTTCAAATTCGGACGCAATCTGATATTCTCACAAGAGCAACAGGTACCGCAAAGACTATGACCATGCTGCTTGGCGCAATAGCGGGAGTTTCTCTCTTTGTTGGTGGCATTGGAATTATGAATATCATGTTAGTTTCTGTAACCGAAAGAACAAGAGAGATAGGGATTCGAATGGCTATTGGAGCACGTGAATCAGATATCCTTATGCAATTTCTTATCGAGTCGGTTGTATTAAGTTCTATAGGTGGAATTATTGGTGTTGTCATATCGCTGGTTCTGATATGGGCGACGACAACTTTTCTTGGATTTAAGACCTCAATTGACATGGTAACTATTGCATTAGCCCTTCTGTTTTCGGCTGCAGTAGGAATTTTCTTTGGTTTTTATCCGGCAAAAAAAGCGGCGAAACTTAATCCTATTGAGGCGTTGAGGTTTGAGTGAGGACTTTTAACCACGAAACACTCGAAATACACGAAAATAGGTAATATCGAATATGGAATATTACTAAAAATGGATTTTCATTTTACATCGAGCTTCCATATTGAAAAACCTGGTCCAGGGGGACCAGTGAACACAATGATGGTGATCAGAAGAAACTACTCTTTAGCAACTAAGCTACACTCTAAACCGCGTTAGGGAGGACAGAGGGTGCTACCCGGAATGGCAATGGAGGGTGGCAGTCTTTACAGACCAAGGTGGTTCCTCCACCGCAGGGATGTAAAGACCGCAACAAAGTGGAGCCTGGCGGAGGACCGACCGAAGGGAACGCCCAAATATATTCTTTTTTCTTAATACAAAAATAAGTGAGTTCCTCCACCGCAGAGCAGAAAACACCCCACTTCGACTTACTCAGTGACCAGTGTAGCCTGGTGGAGAGCCGACCCAAAGGGGAACCGCCCGAATGATTTTATTTTTCAGAAACTATGCAATAATTGTAATCAATCGGTCCCTGTATTTCGGACAAAAAATAAAAAAATTCTAATCACCAAAAATAAGTTTTGTACTTTTCCGAAAAAATTTGTTATACTATCTTAAAAAATGAAGAAAACCATCAAAAAAGGTATTGCGTTTCTATATAAGTGAGATACTATTTTATCTGAAATTATATTTGTAAAAAACAGTCTGGTTTGCCTGGGGAGGTTAGATATGAAAGATTTGGATGAGGATGATTTTGATGACATTGATGATCTTGATGAGCTGGATGATTTAGCACCACCACCCAAAAAGCGTGGGCGCAAATCGTTTGAGTTCGATGATCAGGATGATGATAGCGGGTTTGATGAAGATGGGCTCTTCGATGAGGATGGAAAAACTTATGATGATGAGCAGGGACCGATACCCCCAATCTGTCTGATGTGCAGCAAAAATGGTGAGGGTGGGGAGCAGGAAACATTCTGTAAATCGACCCGTGAAGATCAGATCGATGAAGATGAATTTATATGCGGAGATTATGAACCATTAGAATAAATACCTTGGGGATGGTACTGCACCTGATAGATGTACCATCCCGGCTCGTCTCCTTATAAAAAGACAAGCATTGTAGCAGTTTGGTTTATATGCCCGATATACGCTTCACCATAGGTGCTGAAAC
>JBNKZD010000027.1:0-21242 GCA_050301235.1 Chitinispirillaceae bacterium
AGCACCTGCAAAAACTGACTCGGTGAAAGCTCAACCGGCTAAAACGGAGGTTAAAGCAGCTCCGGGTAAAAAAGATACCGCGAAAACTCAACCCGCTAAAAATGATGCCAAAGCAGCACCTGCAAAAACTGACTCGGTGAAGGCTCAACCGGCTAAAACGGAGGTTAAAGCAGCTCCGGTTAAAAAAGATACCGCTAAAACTCAACCCGCTAAAAATGATGCCAAAGCAGCACCTGCGAAAACTGACTCGTTGAAAACTCAACCGGCTAAAGCGGCTCCTGCAAAAACTGGTGCTTTGAAATAGGAGGCTCAATAGAATAAGTGAAAATGAAAGGATAGAAAAGGTATTATAAAGGCACTGAGTTTAATCAGTGCTTTTTCTTTTCTCAACAAGAGAGAATTTAAATTTCAATCTTGCAATCCACCCCTTCCCGCTGCTATTTTATCCAAACTACCCCAACAATATTTACTTTTTTTCTTTGGAGAGTGCGGATGACACAGGAATTAATTGATGATCCTATCCCGGAATCTATAAAAGAGCTTCTTTCGCTATTCCGCGAAGAACTTTCAGCGGTATCATTTCCGGATTTAAATGCAGATATACTCGAAAAGTACGCCGAACAAGTCAGGGCAAAAGCTCTGGAGCTTCAGGAAGTACAGGCGAAAATCGCAAGTATCAGGGAATCCCTGGATGCGAGCCAGAATGAGTTACTTCAAAAAGCTTCTCGCGGTCTTGCATATGCAAAAGTGTACGCAGAAGACCGCGAAGCACTGATGGAAAAACTTGCATCCATTTCTATTGGTGGAAAAAGTAGTACAACCAGGAAAAGAGCTGCCCGAACAGAAGCTGCAGAGGGTGATAATGATGAAGCTGCTACAGAAAAAAAATCCCGCCAGAAGAAAGCGATCCCCGATGAGCCTTCAAACTCTGAAGAGTAATCATTCCTGATAACCATTAGAAATGGGATGTCAGACCATATCCGGCTGGGGTCTATGGAGATGTGTAATTTCATTATCGAAGATTACACAATCCCTACCGGACTCTTTTGCCATATAGAGGTATGAATCGGCACGTTCAAACAAGCTTACCGGCTGGTCAGCATCTGTCAAAGCAGTGCACCCAATACTTACCGTAAGAGAAACGGTGATTTTCTGATCATCTGCAGTTGTGAGAGAGACAAGTTTTTTAATCGCGTTCCTCATTCGTTCTGCAATTTTAATAGCAGCATCTATAGGTGTTCCAGTGAGGACAACAAGAATTTCATCACCACCATACCGTACCGCGATATCACTGTTTCGCAAACTGTTTCGAATAACCAGTGCAACATATTTAATAACCTGATCACCTACTAAATGTCCATAAGTATCATTTACCATTTTGAAATGATCGATATCCATCAATAGAATACTCAAATGAAGGTTTCCATTTCGAGCTTCATCGATATATACTTTGAACATACTCTCAAAAAATGTTCTATTATACAGCTTTGTCAACGCATCAGTGGCAGCGATTTTTTCTGTTTTTTCGAGAGATTTCTGCACTTTCTCCAGTTTGTCAACAATCTTCTGTTTCACCATATTAAGAGAAAAACCACACTTGAATAACGCATTCGGAGATTGTACAACCAGTGATGCAGATCTGACTTCAGGGAAAATAATATCGCCAAAAATGACAACAGGCGGAAAATAGGAAAGATTTTCATACCGTTGCTCAACATCAACTAACGACTGTGCAGAAGCTATATTGAGTACCTCTTTAAAAAAACCGGAAACATCCTCCCTCATCTGATCTATGTTTTGTCCATCAACAGTATCCGGTAAACCCACAATTGACTGCGCATCCTTTATTGTGATCCCGATAATAAATTCACCCTGAACTTTTCCATAAAAACTGAGATACACAATCATTCCATTATGAAATTTGAAAGTTTGCTCAACATAACTATCCGGACGTGGGGACAAAACAACCCCTGTCATGTCAGAAATGGTATTACATACATTCTGAGTGAAAAGTCTGGTATATACACTTAGATGATCTTGATGGATAGTTTCAGAGCTGTTTTGTGTCATTTTAATCTGTATAGTGCGATATAGAATCAAAAGTGTTCCAAAAGATTCACAGGAACGCAATTGTATGCTCACAGGTATTCTAAACCTAATTTTAGTATCTTACCCCCAAAAAAAGTATAGAAAAAAGGGTAATATCCCTTAAAATGAAGACTCCAGCATTTTTACTGCATCGGGAGATGCAAACTTTTTAAGTTGTGCGATGTTTGAATCAAACAGTTTCTTCGCTTCACCCATTTTATTTTCGCCCATAAGGGTATAGATTTTTTCAATCAACAGCTGAGCATCTTTACCATTTTTAACTGAACTGTTTTTTGCAGCTGCATTATTCCCCGAAGATGCTTTTACAGGTGCAGTCGGTCTTCCTTCTGCGGCTGCAAGTGCAGCTTGAGCTGCCTGGAGATCCGAAGTCAGTTTGGAAAGCCTGGTCTGATACTCTGCCAGTTTCATCATCTGTGAATTAATTTTCGACGAGTAAACCTGTCGGGTATCTTTGAATTGTTCTCCTTTTTGAGCAGCATCAGATTCTATGCGTTTTTTCTCTTTCTCCTGCATCGCATACTGGATCTCAAGAGCATTCATACGTTCCTGTTTTTTTCTCAGTTCTCCGGCAGTTCGCTGCAGAGCTTCTTCGGTACCCTGCGCGCTTTCAATGCTATCCTGCACAGCCTGCATACGTTTACCTTTAAGTGAATTCAACTCTTTTTCCTTCAGAAGAATAAGACTATCAAGCTGTTTGATTTTTTTTACATGTGGAGCAACCGATGATGCATTCTTTGAAACAGCTGCTATACTGTCTGCTCGGTCTTTCTCATATGCAGCCGATACAGCTGACATCTCAATGCGTAAAGAATTTATGATACTGTCCTGCCGGGCAACCATCCGCTTAACAGTCATAAAAGCAGCATCACGCGTACTTTCAAAGTTAATGCTGTCCTGCAATGCGGCACTGTAAGCTGAATTGACATTCTCCAAATCAAGGTTGGCTTTGTTGATGCTGCGGGAAAGTGCTGTTATCTGATTTTGAATCATAGAAAGCTGGGTTGATCGCTTTGATTGCAGTGATGCAATTTCTGCTTTAAGAGAATTTCTCCGGCTTGCATTCCCCGATGCTGCAGTTCGCAGTGATGCAAGTGATGATTGTTGTTTGCTGACCTCATTGTCATATTCAAATTTAAGACTGTTACGCTGGTTGTTCAGTTGCTGTAACTCCGCGTTTTTATTATTTATTTGCTGTTTCTTCGCAACAATCGCATTTGTAATCATCATAATCTCATTTTGAAAATTTGTTTCAAGCACACCCTGCTGTGCACGTACCTGCTGCACATTATCCGTAAGCCCTTTTATTGCCAGCTGCTTATCTGTAATCGTTTTACCAATAACCAACGCTTCGTTGGAAGCAACCATTCTCCCCTGTTCAAACTTCTGTTGTGTTGCAGTCAATCGTTGCTGGGCATCTGCACTGCGACTTTGAGCATTCTGAATCTCCTGTTCAACAGACCCGATTTTCAGCCGCACTCCATTCATCCGGTCTATAATACCTGCAATTGTTGAACTATTGACAGCATATTCGTCCTTTTGACTTTTGACCTGCTGATTACGTTGCGCAACCAACGTATTTTTCTGGTTCAAAGCGTTCCTGTACTCATTATCATATGCACTGATTTCAGTATTCGATGCAGCATCAAGAGCGGTAATCGAATCCTTATATACCTTTACAAAATAATCTGCAGAATCGATACTCGTGCTTAATGCTGCTTTTTTCTGCTGTTCAACTGCAAGTAACGTATCCAGTGAACGCATTCGTCGCAATGATGGATCGGAACTTACCGGGTTATTTGCATCATACGCCGCAAGAGCCTGTTCTGCCCGCATTTTCGCTGACTGCTGTTTACTTATATCGGCAATTATATTTCCCAGGACCTGTTCGATTCGAGCGCGTTTCTGAGATGCTGTCATACTGGCAAGTTGCGCTTCCATCTGTTTCAAACCTGGGGTTCTCAAATAAGTATCCTGCTTTCCCAGCAGTGCATTCAGTTCACTTTCCCTGGTATCGATCAGCTTTTTTGCACCCCGTTTTCCGGTCGCGGCATCCTGAATTGTCTGATCAAGCTCATTTCTTGCCACACTGACCATACTGTCAACAACATGTTTTTCACTTATCAATGTCCATATCTGCTTCTGCTGTTCGCGGGTTGCAAGAGTAGCAGAAGCTTCATTGAGCTGAGTGACAAGTGGTGCTCTGCCTGCTTCATATTTTTGCTGTAAAGCTCCGGCACTGACTCTCAGCTTTTTCAACTCTGTTTCATACCCATTTAACCTGCTTTGAGATTGTGTTACCGATGAAGCAAGTGATGCTTTACGAGACATAAGTTTCTGAACCATGGCTCCGATTGTGCTTTTCTGTTGAGCCAGCTTTGCCTTCGACTGATTGAGCGAACTTTTTGCAGATGCAAATCCTGATTCAGCAGCGGCAATATCATTGTTAATTTGTTGTAACGCCTGTTCGTTTCTTGCCCGTAGTGTTTTCAGCGACCCGGCCTGCACAACACTATCATTTTCAAGTTGTTTTAACTGTGTATGTAATGCGTTAAGCACTTCCTGTTTTGCAACAACTATTGAATCATATTTCTGTTTTTCCTTTAGAATCGTACCTTGTGATGGATCTGATGTCTGCTGCGCATACATCGTCATCTGTGCTTTCCGCTGATTAAGTGTCGTCAGTTCATTCTCCGCAGCACTTATCGATTGTTCCATTTTACGAATTTTTTCCTTTAAATCAGCACGCTGACTATTGAATGCTGTTACCTTTGCAAGACTGTCTCTTGAAAGATTCATGCGCTGGGCTTTCGCTTCTGCAAATTCATTCTTTTTAGCGGAAACAGCTTTATCCACCTGAACAATCTTTGATTGAATCTGATTCAGCTGAATATTGCTTGCAGAAACAATGGCAGCACTATCACGACCAGTTTCGGCAGATTGCGATTCAAGAGTTATCAATTCAGATTCAAGAGTTCCTATTCTGCTATCAATCTGCCTGATCTGATCAAGTGATTTATCTACAAGCCCGGATGTTTGAGCCTGTGTATTTCCACCTGTTGCCAGGATACAACACCCTGTGAGTAAGGCAACAGCTTGCATATATTTTCTGAAAGGATATTTCATGTACGTTCCCTTCCAAGTGATTCTTTATTTACATTCTGCTTCGCTTTAAAAAGCAACATCGAGACTCTGCTGAGAATACTGACTTCATTATCCCCGCTTGTTTCTATCGAAAGAAAATTCAACTGCGGATACATTGACATTATTTTGGCTTGCACTCCGTCAGACACCCCCGAAGAGGGCATGCAACCAAACGGTTTTGATGAAATAAACCCGTCAATGGAGTCTGCGTAATGAATTGCCTCACCAATCTCGAGATTCCCTTCACCCCCGAAAATTTCCGGATGATAGTATGGACGCCCAAGTTCCGCAAGTTCATCAAGATCCATAATTTCTGCATGACCACCAAATACTGCCGGATTAAACGCCTTTTTCCAGCCATTCCAGAACCAGTTAACAATGGTAGAACTGACATTCTGCTTTCGTAACGAGCTGCGGTGAAATGTCCTCTCCTTTGCACTCGATGCGAAACGGATTCCCCGCTTAGCTTCACAACTGCGACGCCAGTTATCATACAGTACCCGCTGAGTAAATAACCCCGGATACACTTCACACCCTTCATCCATGATAAATCGCCTTAAATTATAGTTACCTTCATTGTGTGCCAGGTTTGCAAAGAACTCTCCTGTCACAAAAATTTTGGGTAATTTTTTATCATGTCGCGGAATTGAAGCAAACATCTTTGACACTCTTTTTAACGTATGCGGAACGGTAAACAGGAAAAACGGACTCCGAAATGCTTTAAGCAGCATCACCTCGGCTTTTTCAATCGCTTCCAATGCCAACTTTTTGTCTTTTGCATACGGCCGCAGTGCACATTCGGCAATATGCATCAGATCGGCCAGAATTATCGCACAGAGAATATCAATTTTAAACAATAGCGAAAAGGTAAATGCAGATCCTTTTGGTTGAGGATCCTGAATAATATCAGATGAAAATATCAGTATCCGGAACCCCTTGAAACCAGTATCGTTGAGAACCTTGAGATACTCCTGAGGATACATCCCATAACGACACGGCCCACACTGGCCTCCCCCACTGAGAAACACATACTTTTTGACAATTTCTTCTTTTGAAAGCCCGGTCTCCCTCTCAATTTTAAAAAGATTCTTGATGATACTCCCCGATGTAAAATACATCGGATTGCATTCCATTCTGTTGCCATATTCCTTGCCCCAGCGAACATCTTCAGCAACATGATCACCAAGATCTTTAAAAATGTATCCATAGCGTTCAAAATGCGCTCTCAGGAAATATGATTTCCGGCGCTCTACAAAGTTATAAAGAATGGTCACCTTCTTTTTGTCTTTTCGCAACCAGGGAGCATACCCATACCCCTCCCATTGTGAACTTTTGACAAATTTTGGTGTATGCAGAGGAAATTGTTCTTTTATATCCATAGTTATTTATTGTAACCTTTTACTTTTTCACGAAGACGACGCTGCTCGATCCTGAGAAAATACTCAATTGTCTGTATACGTATGTTGAACGCTGCACGGGGTTTGTTCTGATCAATATCATGAAACAGAAAATGTGGCGTCTCTGATGAATCCAGAATATTACTTACATATGAATAGGTCGGTGCGTCATGACCGCATTTGAAACTGCTAAGATCAACAACAGCAAGGTTCGGATGACGCGCCGCAAATTTCGCAGCCCAGATTTTCAGATTGGTGTTCCGATTGAAATTACGCAACCAGACATCCTTAACAGAGAACATCTCGGAAATCTCTTTATTGGTAAACAGCTTTGAAAGATACACCGGATTAATCGGCAATGACTCTATGGCAAGCACAGGAAATCCCCGCACCTGAAACTCATCAGGAATTCCGTGATTAAGCCCCGGATCATGATGATAAGGATGACCCAGAACAAGTATACCGATCGAATCAGTTTCCACCAGCTGATTGAGTGTTTTTGCCCCTTCACGCTGCATAATCCTTAAATATTGCTCCATTGCACTAAACCCCTGAACAACAGCCCAGGTGTTCTCATCCTCGGTAATTTGCAATTGATCTTTAAAATAATCATACAACAACCCGGCAGTCTCCCTTGGACGATCCATCTTTACAAAAGGTTTGAGGTACCGGATCGATTTTTCCTTGAAATAATCACGATCTTTTGTAAAACCCGCATGGACCACTTCCGGTGTCCCCATCTGAATAACACAGGCGTTATTACCAAGAGTGTTACCGACTACCGATTGAAGATGCGTTATGATCGGGAAACAGATATCGGTCACCCCTTTTTTCCCGAACAGATTATATATATGTGCCGGAGCAACCTTTGCCGGAAAACAGGGATCGATCGCCCCCCACTTATTTCCCTCATTCCAGAGCTTTGCAGATGTATAATCGCTGTAGATTACATCATTCACCCCAAGCGCTCTGAAATAGCTGTTGAAAAAAGGTGCATACATGTAGAGATTTAAAAGTCTGGGAATACCTATTGTTACTGTTTTTCGATATGCAGCAGCTTCTTTTGAAGAACGTTTGAGCGATTTTACCCTCGTATAAGGATCTTTTGCATCGTCTGCATGATGAAGATACTCCGGCCATTCCAGTCGACTCCCTGCTTCCGGAAGCGGCTCCACTTTATAAGTGTCAAAAACTATCCGTCCTGAGAGATCGACCAGATTGGGGAATTTCTCCCGTAGTGTCACCTTCTCCGATTCACGGTTTTTCATATTTTTGACATTATCAAACATCCCTTTTTCGCATCCGTAGCCAGAAATAAAACGCACCTTCTTATCTGAAAACGTCTGGATGTCGATAAAAGTTCGCGGACAATGGTTGGAACAGAATGTACAGCGAGTTGATTCATTATTGACTGATTCGAATTTAAGTGTGGAACTATTTTTAATCCCGATAAACCGGCTCTCCTCCGCCCCCTGCTGCTCACGAACTTCCAGTGCCGCACCAATAGCTCCACTGATATCAGCATATTTATGGACATGCACAACAGCATCAGGGACTCGACTCAAAATAAAGTCAACCTGCGATTTCACCGCCGCAAGATTTTTCTGAGTACCTCCCTGAAGCAGAATCTTTTTTCCAAGACGTGCGATATTTGTTTCCTGTACAACATAATTCCAGATATTTAACGGTAGCACCAGCGCAAGCCCCGCCATGATCTCCTCTTTACTGAAACCAAGCTGCTGGAAATGCACTTTATCCTGTTCCATAAACACTGCGCAGCCATAGTTGAACGCTGGTGCTTTCTGCGCACTGAATGCATGATCAGCATACTTCTCAATCGGTATACCAAACTGCTCTGCCATGTTCTGAAGAAAATAGCCGTTACCGGCGCTGCATTGAGTGTTGAGGTTAAAATCAACTACACGTCCATGCTTCATAAACATCACTTTTATATCCTGGCCACCGATATCACAGATAATATCGATCTCCCCATAAAAAGCGACTGCAGATTTCATATGCGCGACAGTCTCGACAACCATACTGTCAAGATTAAATGCCTCATACAGTATCGACGATGCATACCCGGTGACTCCGGTTCCCATTACATTCAATGTGCACCCGGTTTCATCAACCCAGCGGCAGATCCTTCCGAACATCTCCCGGACATCAACAACCGGGTTGCCCTTTGACAGAATGTAATCTTTATAGAGGACTTCACCATTCTCATCGATGATAACAAGCTTCGAACTGGTCGAACCTCCATCAATACCGACAAACCCATTTAAAACAGATCCTCGGGCAACAGATAGTGGAGTAAATGGTGGAATCGTATACCGTTTTTTGAATTCAGCAAGTTCCTGTTCGCTTTTCACCAATCCATCACGTACTGCTCCGTACTCAGCGATACGCTCTGCACGCCCACGGTGAATGTACTGTTCCAGCCGTGAAGTCCCCTCATAACGCAATTGCTGCTGAGATGACTGGTGCGTCGCACTGAACAGCATATCCGATTCACGCCCGAAAAATACCGCCCCCATAGCGGCAAAAAACTGTGCATCATCGGGAACAAAAATCAACTTTTCAAGATCATCTGATGATGGTTTCCATCCGTGAAGCTCCCAGGTCTGCGGGATAAAACTGCGCCAGATCTCGGTAAACACCGAAATGTAGGTATGCGGCCCGCCAAGCAGGATCACTTTGTCCCGAAGAACATTGCCGCGTACCAGCACTTCAAGGTTTTGTTTGACGATAGCAGTACAGAGTGAAACAAAGATCTCTTCACGATCGATACCGGCTTTAATCAACCCGACAACATCAGTCTCGGCAAACACACCGCATTTTGCAGCAATATGGTGTATCGTCTTCCCTGAGGCTTTCACCGCTGATGCCTGCTCGATCGGGAGCCCGATCTTGCCGAAAATTTTATCGATAGTAGCTCCGGTCCCGCCGGCACACTTATCATTCATGAATGTCAGAGTCGATTTCCTGCCGCTTTCATCCACCTTCCAGATAATAACCTTTGCATCCTGGCCCCCCAGCTCGATCACCGAACCGGCATCGGAATACAGTTTTTCAACAGCATAGGTGACAGCGTTAACTTCCTGTATATAATGTCCTCCGATAAGCGGGGCAATCATCCGTCCCCCACTGCCGGTCACATACACGTCACACTGAAATTTCCCAAACTGCTGCTCCAGAAGCTGTAGAAATTCAAGCACCAGCTCAGGTTGCCGGGCATTGTGACGTTCATATTTTTTCCAGAGAATACGGTCATTTTCGCCCAGAAATACCGCTTTTACGGTAGTTGAACCTATATCAATACCTAATTGAAATTTTCCAGATTGTGCCATTCTTAAAAAAAACTCATACCCTTAAACAAAAAATTTAAGTAACATCTCGCTGTTGCAATATGCCTTTTTCAGCCGATTTTCAACCAGACCCAGAGCTCTTCATAAGCCCAAAAAGCCATATAGATAAAATAGATTGGTGACATATATAATATAGGCAGAATTTTTCCTGATTTTTCTATTGAGCGCCTACTACTTCCCCCCCCCCAATTTTTAATGAAGTACGGCGCCATCAACCATTTCGGTTATAAATAATATTCACAGTTTCTTTTTTGAGGAGTTCACCTCTCCTGTGTTGAAATTATGCAAGATAGAAGGTCTGGGGTGAAACAATGCGCCAGGAAATTATTTCACATAGTGGTGCTTTTTTTTCACAGGTATTATTTTGTTCTGACGTCAGATCAAAGTTTTGTCAAATCTTAATACTGAACCTGTTTATGAATGGATTGATTCTGGCAAAATTATTTGGCGGAATTATTTTACAATGTAAAGGATATCAATGAGCTTACCAAAGATAAAAAAATCCGAACAGGTACAGGTTCGGGAGGATGGATCATTTCGACTGATTGTCATTTCAGATACACATTCATTGCCTCACCCCCGTGCATTTGAATTAATCAATAGCTTGCAACCCGATGCGATTCTTCACGCAGGTGATGTTGGTGAGTATTCTGTGATTGACACGTTTTCTGAGATATGTCCAGTATACGCAGTTCGTGGCAATATCGATACATCTTCTATGGCGCTTCCAGATTTTCTTCTCTTTAATATCTTTTCAAAAGAGCAACTCTTGCTGAGAATTTTAACCTTGCATGTTGGAATATACGGACATCGGTTACGTTCGGAAGTTACTTTAATGGCACGAACAGAAAAAGCATCACTTGTGGTGTGCGGCCATTCGCATATTCCGTTCATCGGAAGTCACCATGGCATCGCCATGTTCAACCCAGGATCGATTGGCCCACGACGCTTGGGACTACCCATTGTTTTTGGAGTACTTCAGCTGGATCCATCAGGTGTTAGTTTGAGTCATATCGATTGCGAAACGGGTTTGGCGTGGCGACCGCCTGGGAGATCTGAACAGTAGTTCAGAGCGAATTGATCATTTTCGCACGATTCTATCCAGGAAATCAGTGCGCAGATATTGCTCACACACACACCGGGACACCTGTGCCTTGTAACGCTCTTCTGATATCTTCACCGGACAACATTTGAAATGCTCTAAGGTGAAACTCCGGTAGTACAGCGAGCAGATGATCAAAAATATCTGCCTGAATACCTTCATAAGCAACCCAGGCAGTATCGTTAGAAAAAACATAGATTTCCAAAGGTAACCCGTTTGGTGTCAGATCAAGCTGTCTTATAAGAAATGTATGTTTCTGATGAATCGCAGGGTGATTTCTCAGGTAGGCAGCGCAATACGCCCTGAACGTTCCAATATTTGTCAGACGCCTGCCATTGGTAACCACCAGTAAATCTTCACTGCCATAGTTTTCTGAGTTCGCTTTTTTAATTTCATTGATTTTTTCATCAAGATAGGGACGAAGCAATTTAATTTTCATCAATTTTTCAATCTCATCAGGTTGCAGAAACCGTATCGTATTCAAATCGATATTTATAGCGCGTTTTATCCGCCTCCCACCACATTCACTCATCCCCCTCCAGTTTTTAAATGAAGAAGAAACCAGCTCATAGGCAGGAATTGCAGTGATTGTCTTGTCCCAGTTCTGAATTCTTACTGTGGTAAGAGAAATGTCGATCACATCACCATCAGCACCATGTTTAGGTATCTCGATCCAGTCTCCTTTTCGAACAAGATCAATAGTTGTCAATTGAATGCCGGCAACAAGTCCGAGAATCGAGTCTTTAAAAACAAGAAGAAGAATTGCTGTAAATGCACCAAGCCCGGAGAGAAACACAACGGGACTTTTTCCTGCCAGCTGACTGATAACAAGTATCAGCGAGAAAAGAAATCCCAGTATTTTGATCGCCTGGAGGAATCCACGAATACTCACTTTTTTTGATTTTTCATGTAGCTCGTAAAGATCCTGCACCGTACTGAGGAGCGCCTCAAAAACCATAAATCCCACAATGGTATAGTAAAGGATTATCGCCTTTGTAAGAATTATATAGAGCTCTTTTGACGTATCGATAACCAGCGGTAAACCAAAACTCAGTACCGTCGCCGGAAGAAGGTGAAATGCCCGTTTCAGCACCTTTCTTTTGATGATAATGTCATCCCAGACAAACATTGTTTTCTTTGCCATACTCTTAAAAAAAGGTATGAAAACTCTGAACGCAATTTGATGAATTAAAACAGCTGCGAGAAACAGAAGAACTATTTTCACCACTTGTTCCGGAATGGAGATTGAGCCGATTGTTATCATTTTATACTATTCCCATGAAATTTTGCTGGATATTGAAACAAACCGTATCTGTAGCCGGATTCTCAGTAGTAAGCTCATCCTTCCAGCTTTCAAATGGTTGTCTGCTTTGATAGACCAAAATTTAACTTAAAAAGAAGATACTTTTTGGTTATCCATACTCCAAATGTACAGGAATATTGCTTTCATTTATTCGAACATTCTGTTGGAAATTTTGTGTCAAAATAGCAGCGATTTATTATCACCTGCCTGGCATGGTGAAATACTTAAAGAAAGATCCAAACAGCTAGAGGATAATAATTCATCTGCAGTTGATTGGAATATCGCAAAAAACACTCTCTGCAGATCTCTTCAATGAAAATCAAAATACTTCCAGATGCACTGGATGATTTAGCACATGGATTTAAATTTTATGAATCTCAGGAAAATGGTCTTGGAGAGTATTTTTTAGATTCAGGCATACAAATCCCGGTCCTGATGTGCTCAGTGGCTGCGGTCCGCGCGGATTATTGGATCACCACCCACCCGGCCCACAATGCCATTGTCTTAAGGTTAACAGCTACTTCTGAAGGTGGCTTCGAGAGCCTCAGCCACCGTTGGTTGAGGCTCTCGAAACCAACAATTATCGCGAAGAAAGCTTAAGTCAATGGCATTGCACCCGGCCCGTCCGCCTCAAGGCTCCCTGTAAAAAGTAAATCCTTATGGGTATATTTGTTGTACAACAACCCAGAATATTTCCAGACATTGTTATACAACACAATTTTATCAATGGCAAAGCTTGGAACTTGCAAGACGATTCAGGCTTACACCTGATTCCGCAGCTTCAATCGCAAGTTTTCGATGCACCTGCGGAGGGACTCGAACTAAAAACTTTCCACTGTAATGCTTCGAAGCTATTGGTTCCGGAACTGGTTCTTTATTTTTCCGCATGTCATCTACAACTTCTGCTACAAGTTCACGAATGCCATGCAGTGCATTCTCCGGAGATACGTCCAGCCAGCTAAGACTTGGAAATTCTGTACAAAGTCCAACATACTCATTGTCTTCTTCAGACCAGCTAACACGATAAGAGTAATGATCATTCTGAAGTGGTTTCATTTTCTAACCTCTCAATAGCATTTAAAACCTGTTTAACCTGATATGATTTAGCCATTCCGTTTTTATTCTGAATGTTCACTCGTGGATCGCCGCTCCAAGGTGTTTTAAAACAGAATGACTTGTACTGTTTTGCCGAGGTTCCCCAAAGTAATGTTCACAAACCTTTTTTAGATCTGCATATCTGACATTTTGCGGAGCCCGCTTCATCTGAGAAAGAATCTTATCTATTCCAGACATATTACGTCCTTATGGTATCATTAGTGATACTATTAAAATACTGAAAAAAACAATTAGTATCAATCGAATTTTTAAACAAAAGGCTACCAATTCCCGATGCCGCCAAGCCTACCGCAGCAACAAACCGTGCCGGAAGCAGCACCCATCGGAGTGGCCAGGCGACGGCACGTGTTTTTGCTCCGGCTCCCTTTGATAAGGGCTGGGGTTAGATATTCTTAAGGATTTAGCGGTTTATGCGGTATTCTGGTCAAATCACCGCAAGCGGATCTCGCGGTTACTGCGTTATCTGGTTGCGTAGAACGAAGGCCGGGCTCCAGACCCAAACGTTTTTTCCGACACAACCATCATTGCAGGCTTGAATCGGGAGCGGCTGCCGGCAGGGATCGGGGCCCATAACTTGCCATTATGTAAACTTGGCCACCCAAAGCACGCGAGCCACTCTTGAGGGCTGCTCGTAAGCGAAACGCTTGTGCTTTGGGTGGGCCAAGTACGCTTCGAAGACTACGCTTTACATAATGCGAGTTATACTCCCCACCCTGCGCGGTCAGCCGCTCCGCGGAATTTGTACGCCGTTCTACTGTTCCACATTATCCCCGGCGTACAAATCCCGGTCCTGATGTGCTCAGTAACTGCGGTCCGCGCGGATTATTCAGATCTACCTGCCCCGGCCCAGCCCGTGCAGCCCTTCAAAGGGCTTCCCATTTGCAGAATATCCCACTTCTGCATAAAGATTATCGACAAAACACTTGTTTTGAACGTAATTTTAGAAGTGTGAATGCAATTTCGCATCAAAACACTTGAAAGATATAAAATGAAAAAAAAATTGTATATCGAAACATCTGTCTGGAATCAGCTTGAACATGACGACAGGCCTGATTGGAACGATGTTGCAGAAAAATTTTTTGCAAACCTGAAAAAAGGCGTCTATGAAGCTTACATCTCTGATGTGGTAATTCGCGAAATTGAAGCAATCAAAGATGGTGAGCTACTTAGAAAACTGGTTAGTCATATTAATGATGTTGATCCAATAATTCTGGATTCATCTGAAGAAACACAAGCATTAACAGATCTATATATGAAAACAGCATTCGCCAAAGCTGATTCAATCCGTGTTTATAACGATTGCAGCCATGTTGCCATCGCTACAGTTAATGACATCCATCATATTATAAGTTTTAATTGTAAACACTTGGTGAATGACCGCAGGATTGATACTTTTAATGCTATTAACTTTTTAAATGGTTATGAATTGGTAGTTGACATAACAACACCACATCGCTTTTTACTTGAAGATAACGAACCGGAGGACTTATGAAAAACAGCAAAGCACTTGAAGAGGTCTGGAAATTGCGCGAAGAAGTCGCCAAAGAACTTCAGTCCATCCCACGAGAAAAACGCGCTTATTATCTGAACGAAACAGCACACAAAGCATGTAAACGTCTCGGTATTAAATGTCGTACTGCTGCACCGCGCGTAAAAACAAATTCATAACAGAAGATATTTCTGGAATAGGCTACCAAATCCCGATGCCGCCAGGCCTACCGCAGCAACAAACCGTGCCGGAAGCAGCGCCCATCGGAGTGGCCAGGCGACGGCACGTGTTTTTGCTCCGGCTCCCTTTGATAAGGGCTGGGGATAGATTCTTGAGGATTTTGCGATTTATTGCGGTAACAGGTCAAATCACCACCAGCGGATCTCGCGGCACCTCGCGTTATCTGGTGCGTGGAACGAAGGCCGGGAAGAGCGCGTAGTGCAACGAAGCGAACGTAGGCCGAAGTGGAACGCTTGCCCGCAACGAACCCGCGACCCCGTTAGCCGGCGGTTTACATAAAATGCTTTTTACGATATGCGAATAACTTTGTGCGATACTGGAGAATAAAGAGAATAACAATCAGCTACCAGATGTGAAGAGCATGTACGAAGCCATGGATGGCGAAGTGAACGTAAAAATGATTTTAAGTAAAAGTAACCGTCATACGATGTGCGGTTGCGGCTGTCCGCACGGGGTCGCGGGTGAGTGAGGGCAGTCCCCCACCAACCACAACTTTGTTTTTACAATGTATTTCACCTTGCGGTTCGGACCATTCTAAAGCCGATATAAGCGGTTGATTGGCTCCTATCCCAATCTCTATTGGGATCCCCGGTCAATTGTGTTACAGCATGGCTATAGCTACCGCCATAAAGCTTTAATCTTGTCGGACCATCCAACGACCAGACTAGTTCACTTACATTTCCGGCCATGTCATATAATCCTGCTGGGTTGGGAGATAATTGCCCAACCCGATGCGTTGACCCACTTGGATCTCCATAAAAAGCATATTGACTTACAATTGCATTGTCTGTTGAAGTTCCCCAAAAATAAACTGTGGTACGTCCAGAGTTATTGTAATACGCAGCTCTCCACTCATCTTCCGTAGGCAAACGGTATCCGTTTTTTGTAAAATCTATTTCTTCTACAAAACCGGGAAGGGATGTGCAATTGCCAGCACCATTTTTCACAGGATCTTCGGTGTAAATATATACAGGTTCCAACCCTTCTTTTATGCTTCTGGCATTACAGTACAATATCGCGTCCCACATGGTTACATTAGTAATAGGTTTAAGATCTTCTTTACTTGCCGAGTTATTTAAATTCATGATCACCTCAAACTCAGCCTGCGGAACTTCTGTTTTTTCGATGTAAAAATCCAGTGCACCACTGGTTATTCGTGTCTCATTACCTCCTGTTACTTCTACAAATTTCCACTTTGAATTTGTTCCACTTTTCCAAATTTGAACAACTCCGCCATCAAATGCGTCTCCATCATTCAAATCGATAAATTCAAGGTCATCTGCTTTTGCTGAAATTCGATAATAGCCATCGTAAGTATCATGAAGTTTCCATTTCTGATTATCAGTGTTAGCAGTTTTAATTTTAGGTACTTCACGATCAACAGTATAGCCCAGTTTAAATGTTGAACCACCTTTACTTACAATGTTGTAACAACCTGCGCCGTCCGGAACTATTTGCCATTGTTGGTTCATGGTGCCTTTATAGATCCACAGGTGTACAGGATTATCATCTTCCCAATGTATATCTTTTATTTCGATACAGTAATTCTCATTTGCCTCCGGAACGATTTTATACCACTTGGTTGGGTCAATTCCTATATTGAAAGTACGATCAGACTGGTCAGTCTCTCCAGCTACCGTTATTATAATTCTATAATCTCCAGCTGCATCAAGCGGAATCTGCCATTAATATTCGTTTTGGCCGGCAGGAAACAATTGATTTACAATATTATATGTACTTGCAGATCCTTCTTTCTTACAAATGACATTCGCATTTGCTTCAGCTCGTTGTACCCATTCAATTGTGATCTCTTGGTAAGGTGTAAATTTTTCATTACCATTGGGGCTGAGAATTTCTACGTTATCACCTTCAAGCAGTTCACTGTAAAGGTGGTACTTATTCTTCTTTAGCAGTACAGGGTTATTAATATCATCTTTTTTCACCTTGTATATCTCGCTGACACGCCCGAAGTCATCATAAACTGTTTTAATACTTGGATTGTTATTCGCATCCACACTGAGAATTGGTTGTTGCCATTTTTGGTCGTAGTAAGTTGAAGTTACCATGGCGTTTTGCGGATAGAAACGGACATCATCAATGTATGCAACAACCCCTTCCGTATTCCCCTTACCAACCCATGCCCGTGCATAATACTCTTTACTATTATCAGTCATCATAGAAGTTTTTGATGCTGGTATGAGCAATTTCATCAACTTCCATTGACTGGCACATTCTACTGCACTTAGTGAATTCTTATCTGGCTCTAAACCTGCACTATTTAATGTTCCTCCTGGGATTGGCCAAATATTGCTATTATCTGCAGTCCGGCATTGATACCCAGCAGCCATAAACAATGTTCCAGAAGTTACTTTCACCCATGCAGTCATAACATATGCTTTTCCAGGATAAACCCTATTATTTCGACCTGCTGCATAATCATTTTCGACCTGTATCACATTCTGTCCAAAATGGACAGCTGGTGCCCCGTTAGACAATGTAACATTGGCATCATCACCTTTTTCCCAACCGTTTTCGTAATCCCAATACCCAGCAGTTGTACCAATCCTATAATCTCCGGTAAAAACACTCCCTTCCTGGGATCTGCAGTTCACTAAAGTGGCAGTTTCTACATTTGATGTACGTCCAAAAACAGTTGCTGTATATACACATTTACCATTTATAGGCTTCTCAGACTCAATAACTTTGCCTTTATTACTATACAATTTATTTGCACCGAGATATTTCCAATTTGCTGTATTTGATTTTGGATCATCAAAATTAAAGGCTTGGTAATTTTTCACTGGTACACCAGATTGGTTCATATCACTATACCAGATAAAAGTTGAGCACGGCATCCATGCTTGCATCGGATTATGGTTACATGCCCAGGTAGATACTGTTGCACTCCTAATATATTGCTTGTCGATAGTTGAAAAAACTTTGCTGTTTGTGAAAATATCCGTATTTGGATTCTCCAGTATGACTTCCAGTGCTTTTTGTGCAACCATATTTTTCCCATTTGGATTGACTCCAATGTCTTCTAAATATGTTCGATATGTAGAAATATCTACTGCTGCCACTTCAACCTTTTGTAGAACTTTCCCGTTTTTATCAATTTTAGTGCTAACTGGCGAACCATGTTTTCCAGCTATCCCTGGCAACTGGTAGGTACTAGTTTCAGAACTGGTGGCTCCAAAAATCTTTTCTGTTTTTTCTGTTAATTCTGCTGCATTCTGATCTGAATACCAAGAAGCATTATGATATTTTTCGTAAACGTATTCATTGTTTTTAATAATATTCCCTGTGTTGTTTTTAACTTCCTGTTTTTTTATTTTTCCTACCATAATTTCCCCACCGGCACCATAAGAATCTATTGTTTTGTGATTATGGTACTCATAACTTGTACTACCAGCACCCGGTTGTGAAACACTAACGCTATTAAATTCAGCTGTTCCATACTGTGTATTACAAGTTGCATTAGATGTAATCGCTCGTCCATCACATGTTTCCCCACATCCGCGCTTATACGATATTAAAGCAGTAACGTATAAGGAGGACATATGTCACGTACACAGAGTAAATATGATTGGCCCCATCACGTAGCGCAACAGAAAACAAGCGGACTTTCGGTTAAAGAGTACAGTGCACAGCAAGGATTCTCATCCTGGTCGTTTTATGTTAACCGTCAAAAGTTATCAAAATCTCTTCTATCACAGAAAAAAGAACCACTCCAGACAAAGCCATCATTTTTAAACCTTGGGACATTACAACAAAGTAATTCTGTTCTGATAAGCTTTCCTGATGGTACCAAGGTTGAGATTAATGGGGAGCAGAACACAGAGCATGTGTGTTCTATTCTTAAAGCACTTCGTACAAAAGGGGGTACTCGGTGTTAAGCTTCCCATCAACGGTTAAAGTATTCGCATGCAGAGAGCCTATAGATATGCGCAAGTCATTTGATGGCCTCTGTGGCTGTGTACAGCAGCTACTAGGTGCAGATCCCCTTAGCGGACACCTCTTTGCATTTTTCAACAAGCGGGCAACCATGGTAAAGATCCTGCTCTGGGACCGTACCGGTTTCTGTATCTGGTTTAAACGTCTTGAAAAGGGACGCTTCAGTATTGCATCTCTCAATGATAATGGTAACGCTGTGGAGTTGCCGCAACTTATGTTGATTCTGGAAGGAATCGATCTTGCTGGTGCACGACAACGGAAACGATACCGGCTCTCTTCTGCTGCATGAGTAAAATATCAGTTTTAATAATAATTGACATAATAATACTTGTAGGGTCAATTTATTTTATATATATTATAGATCGTGAAAACAACTGACATAAAATCAATCGACGATCTCCCTACTGATGTCAATCAATTAAAGCTGTTGATGTGGACACTCATACTGGACTATCGCAAAGTAACCGATGAAAACATTCTGCTGCGAAAGGAAGTCTTCGGTAAAAAGTCCGAAAAACAAACTGTCGCTGATGATTCTCAGCTGGAACTGGTTGAACTTCTCAGTCAGATCACTCCCAATGTCGCTCCAACGCAAAAAGATGAATATATCGATGTTAAAGCAACAAAAAGAAGGAAAAAACATCCCGGTCGTAATGCCATTCCTGATAGTGTTGAAACTCATGAACATCGTATTGATCTTCCTGAGGATCAGAAAAATTGCAGTAATGGTTGCGGTCCACTCAAGCAGATTGGTGAACAAAAAAGAACCGTGCTCGTTCGCATTCCTGCAAAGTACGAACGACATATTTACATTCAACCTATCTATGCCTGTAATAAGTGCAAAGATACGCCCGTTGCGCAAGAGATGCCCGTTGTATCTCCTCTTTCAAGAATCATTCCTGATATCAATCTCTTGCTCTTTGTAATTCTTAGCAAATATCAGTACCATCTGCCTCTTTATAGAATACAGAGGCAGATCTATCATGAGTCGCAGATCTGGTTCACCCGCTCCACCATGGTGGGTTGGATCGCTGAGATCTGCGTACCACTTAAAAGAATCTACGACCTTCTTATAATTGCAGTCAAAAATAGTTTTTGTATACACTCTGATGATTCCAAAATAAAACGCAGTGGACACACAAGTTACATGTGGCCATATGTCAATGGGGAACAGACTGTTGCGGTGTTTGATTATAGGGAATCGCGTGGGGCTGCCGCTCCCAGAGAGTTTCTTAAGGGGGTTAAACCTGGCACCTATCTGATGACTGACTGTTACAGTAGTTATAACGATGCAGTAAAAAAATATCAGCTCATTCAGTTGATCTGTATGATGCATGTACGCAGAGAATTTATTGAAGCCATTGAGACTAAATACCATCTCGAGTACAATAGGAAGATTCTTCGTTTCATCAGACATCTCTACCGCATCGAGCGGTTCGCGAATGAAAAAGGGTTTTCTATAGAACAACGGTTCTCTATACGGCAGCGTTGCAGCAAGGTGATTCTGGAACAGATGAAAGATGCACTCATCAATCCAGGTATAACCATTGTTCCACAATCCCGCACAGCCAAGGCGATCAATTACACTCTGGGGCACTGGGATCGAATCGTGCGTTTTCTGGAACGTGGTGATCTTCCTATCGATAACGGCGTTGATGAGCGAGTCATTCGAGATTTGGCCATTGGTCGGAAAAACTGGATGCAGATTATGTCTGATGAAGGGGGAAAGCGAATGGCGATCCTTTACTCGATTATCGCAACTTGCAAGCTCAATTGCATTAATCCGGAAGAATACCTTAAAGATATCCTTATGAGGATGGCTATCCGTCCTGCAGATGCCGATGTCAGTGATCTTACTCCTGTTGAGTGGCTTAAGGCACGTAACGGTGGGAAACTCCCTGAAAAGAAACCGCTTTACCCATCTGTTCACTAATACCACAGAAAAAACTCTCCCGTTTATTTATACCTCTTGAAGTATAAATGCTGCGGGACTGTGCACTTCGTGTGTTGCTCAAGCGATTAC
>JBNKZD010000028.1:0-12944 GCA_050301235.1 Chitinispirillaceae bacterium
GAGCTATGACTAACAGACTCCAACACAACATGTCAAATCTTCAAACTTCAATAACCAACCAGCAAAGTGCGGAAAGCCTTATCCGTGATGCTGATTTTGCAACTGAATCGGCTACGTTTACCAGAAACTCCATTTTATCCCAGTCCGCAACAAGCATGCTGGCACAGGCAAATGTAGTACCACAATCGGTTCTGTCACTGTTAGCTTGATTATTTTCCTGATATGCCCTGGGAATTGCACATTTCAGGACAACAATAGTATATTAGCCATATCGGTACGATATAAGCCATTAATATCAACAGCATTTTTACCCGATTATGGTTGTACAAATCTCGGAAATTCGAATCAAGCTTTCAGATCCTATTGACACACGTATTACTTCGCGACTTTTCAATGATATTTTATCCAATTATATGATCAATTCCGAGAGTTATTTTGATTATGAAGTTATTATTTCAAACCTGCCTTCATATGTTAAGGATATCAAAAATTTAAAAAAAATTCGTAATACTCACTATTATGAAAATCAGGATTTTTCCTATTTCAAAAATTCGACAATGGAATCGGCAATAGACTGGGTTCAACAACGCATGTATCTTTCGTTCAATTCGACAGCAGAGAACCTGGATCGTTTGTATATAGAACAGTTAAAACTACTTGTTTCTCTTTTAATTGTAAAAAAAGGAGGAATCCCTCTCCATTGCAGTGCTGTATCTCATGAAAAAATGGGTGGAATCATATTCACAGGACGCTCAGGAGCTGGAAAAACTACAGCAGCAGAATTACTATCACGTTCCAGCACTGTTTTCAACGATGAATTTAACACGTTGATTCCAAGTGGCAAAAGATGGTATGTTCATTCAACCCCATTTACAAATCCTTACACATTTCCTACATCTCCTCACAATATTGCCCCTTTAAGTGTAATCTTCGTCCTAGCACAGGATGCAGAAAACAAAATTATTCCAATTCCTTTCAAACGTGCATATACTGCATTGTTAGAAAACACCTATACAATCCTTACCACAACAACTTCAGAAGCCATCATGGAAAATGTTGAATCGCTTGTCAGATCGGTACCTTCTTTTCTGTTACATTTTACAATATCAGAAACATTAGAGAGCACAATTCTTCATACGGAGTATCTATTCAATGCATGTAATTAAACAGAATGATATTTCTGTTAGAAAAATACAGGAAGAAATTTTTATTCTCGATCGTAAAAATTCCGTTATTCATAGCTTCAATAAAATTGGAGCGTTTATCTGGGAACACCTCCAATCAGGAACAGGCATAAAAGAGATCGTTATGGCCGTAGTCGAACAATTTGATGTTGATGAATCAACAGCGATGACTGATACAATTGAGTTTATCACGGAACTCAAGAAAAAAGAACTCATCAGCATTGATGATACACTATGAGTGAAATAAATAATATAAAAAATGAACGAACAGTTTTCTTATCTCCAGGTTCGGTAATTGCTGAAAAATTAGAAAGATTGGGTGTATCTAATCATTATCCAGCCGCAACACTGGAAGTGACCAGCAGGTGTAATGCATCCTGCCCATACTGCTACATCGATGCGTCAAGTGCTGCCGATTTGTCACGCGAACAGATCTTCTATATTCTGGACAAATTATCTGCTGCCGGGATTCTTATGATCACATTTACTGGTGGTGAGCCATTCCTGCACAGAGATTTCATTGACATACTATACTATACAATAAAAAAGGATTTCTGGAAGATCTCAATTCTTACAAATGGCACTTGCTTGGACGATTGCCACATAAAGTTCATGACTGAAAATGCCAAGTATTTTTCAACTGTTCAATTTTCAGTCTTTTCCCATATTCCCTCAGTACACGATTCTTATACAAAAATTCCCGGTTCATTTCAAAAGCTGATCGCCAGTGCTAGGCAACTGAAAAAATGTAACATTCCTGTTAAAATTGCAATTAATATACTAGAATCAAATTACAAAACATTTGAAGATTCTATCGAATTATTTACAAAAGAAGGTTTTCAAATATCGTGGTCGATTCACAAACTGATCTCAACTAATTCCTCACCTGAAGCATACGAACAAATCAAAAAAGAAACATCAATATCATTCTTCAGCGAATTTAACAGTTTTCTTAAAGAAGATTCTATTAAACTGGAACGGGAACGATTTATTCGATTGACAGAATCGCCAACAGAAAAGGAACTCACTCTTTGCAAGGGTCTTTTTAGCAATATTTATATTAATAGCCAAGGAAATCTTCTTCCATGCGTCTCGTTTAGAAATATGATACTTGGAAGCATTTTCGACGACCGACCTTTGAACGAGATCATTGACAGTTCTGATGAACTACGAAAATTAAAGTCAATGAAAATTTCAGATATTCCCAAATGTAACAAATGCAAGTACATTACAGTATGCCATATTTGCGTTGGGATTAACCACACAGAAAATGGATCTGCCAACATACCATCAGAACAGCAATGCAATTATACCTTTTCATTGGCATCACATTTTGGACTGGAAAATGGACAAAGTACCCCAACCAAACCCATATGACCTGATTGCTGATCTGTTATTTGAAAACAATAAAGCAGAAATACCTGTACAAGGCAACAGTATGGCCCCAGGACTTACTAATGGTGAAAGGGTTGTTGTGAAACCTGTCAGGTATCCACTCAGGAAAGGAAATACCTACATTTTCGTATACTGCAACAATTTGTACATTCATCGCCTTTTCAACCTTATAAAGTGTAATGCACAATTCATAGGAGACTGTTCAAGAACTGGTGAAACAGTTCCTATTCAAGCGATAATCGGTGAGCCGGCGATTCAAAACGGTTCTTTTTCAAAATATCTTATTCATTTGATCAACAGTACCACACTCATTAAACATGGCACAGCCCCGCATATTTTAAAAAGATTGCGAATATTCGCAATTGCTAGTATATTAAAAATTGAAAGGTGGCTATATGAAAGAAAAATATGAGAAGCCCGAAATTGTCTCTGAAAATTTTGCACTTGAAATGCTGAAAGCCGCTGGTTGTACCTGTTTACCCGAAGATGTAGAACGAGGGCCAGCATTTGGAAGTTTCCCAGGATGGAACTGCACATGCGGTACCTGCACTAAATATAATAGTGTTTCATAATTACAGGAATAGTTAGATTACCGTAAGCACTTTTTGCAGTACACCAATACACTGATTGCATAATTCATAATCTGCTACAAATGCAACTGTATTTACAGAGGATATGGAATCTTCAAACAACGCTTTTCATCAACCAATCCCTGCGTTTGGCAAAAAGAGTACAACACAACAGGCTGCAACCAGTAAAATACATGTAAAAAGGTGAGGGTTCTGGCACCACAGACCCTTCATATGCAATATCTGTAATTATAAGCTGTGAAGCGATGCTTCTTGAAGAGCCATCATTATAAAATCCTCTTTCGAGACCATCTAAAGTATCCCCAATTTGCCAATCAGAAATCAAATTTCCACAGACACTCAAAACATTACCATTTAGACTCATTAACAAAATCGAAAGTGATGAGCTTAATTCAGTCAAACCACAATTTATTGAGCTTTGTACACCTAAATCTGAAACCGGGAGGTTAAAAGGTCCATCAAAACGAGCATAAAAAAGGTCATACCCATCTCTATCGCTATAGGTAGTCTGCGGTGAACCTTCTAATGTGTAGTAGCCACTTAGATTTATATCGAAAGCAAAAGTATATTCAATGAATCGGCCAAATGAATTATTAGATGCTTCAGCACTGGCAGTCACTGTTATCAGGTCAGCATTTGTAGTAAATGTAAGTAAGAACAGAAGACTCAAAACGTCATAAATCTTTTTCATACAAACTCCTTAAAAAAGAATCTGCAATAGTATTATTACAATATATATAACGCTACATCATTTTGTGCAAATTTTATGCCTATTTAGGGTTTTATATACTTTAAAGTCAGTTGTAGCGCTATGACATACCAAACTCAAAATTAATGTGATTATTGTAAAAAAAACCAACACACTCAAAAATATATTACACCATTTGCCAAAAAGAACAAAATTGTACCATTCCCGTTTCACAAAAGACTATGCAAAAGCCATCTGCATACAACATTTAACATAATCGTTTGCGCCGAGTGCTTTGCGCGATTGCATATTATATTTTTACCACTACTGTTCAAAGTAAGACCAACCAACATTTCTGTTTTTATAAAACCAGAAAAAAGAATGTTTTTTTTAATAACAAGCATTTGGAAATTAATTTTCAAAAAAGGCCAAAATTGCTTCTTAGCGGAAGTGCAATTGCCATATTTCTTCTCTACCTTCTATATTTCGTAACAATCCTGCAGTTTAACATGTTCCGCTCTGATGTGTTACAATATTGGAAGATGAGTTTCCAATGGAATACCCCCTTCAATGTCTGGTGGGCGCCAGGATATTCTTTGTTAATTGCACTTCTACGGGCAATTACTTTTAACATTATTCCTCCAATGGCTTTGATGATCGGTATTTCGCTGACAGCATTTCTGATTTCAATTCTATCGGTTTATAGAATAGCTAATGAGAACAAGTACCATTATCCGGGATTCATTTCACTTGTATTTGTATTTTTTCCATTTGTCGGATTGAACTTTGCTGTTTTTCCCATGGCTGATATATCATCAATCGCCCTTTATTTATGCGCAATTTATAATCTTAAAAAATCTCGCTTAATTTATTTTATTGTCTTCTCTGCCATAGCGTTATTATTTCATAAAATTATGTGGTTTTTTATCCCGCCATTAACGATTTGGGGATTATTCATTTTTTAAAAATATCGATTTTGTTTTTTTCTTACCTATATTCCATTGCTATTGTGGATTGCAGCCGGAATACTCTATCACAGTGATTTTTTCTGGTTTATCCGAAATAGCTACAATTTTCTTGTTGCCACAAAAGTAAGTACGATTCTGTTTGATGGTATTATTTCATCTTTACATTCTCCATCATTACCAAAAATTATCAAAGGCCTCATACTTCTAACAATTACTATTTTTTCATCATTCTGCTTCTACCGAAGTATAAAATACAGGGATTGGATCAGTACGGGCATTTGTTTTTCTCTCCTTGTACTTACAATGATAATAAATCATTTTGAAGCATGGGTCATCGCTCGCTACAGTAAGCTACTTATAATACCCATTATTTCTTTGTGTGCACGTTTATCAGAAACAAAAAATGACCGAATCGTCCAATCAGTAATTCTTTTCATATTACTGGTTTCAAATCTGATATTTGGTTTTTATATGGTAAAAATTTTTTACACATAATGTTTTTTCAAATACGTTTCCCTGATCTTATAAAGCATAAGCTGGATGGGATTTCTAACAAAGGGTACTTCAAAGAACATCTTTCTTAATAATGGATTTCTGCCTGCCATAAACAGATTTGTCTTTGAGATTATGGCTGCATAAAATGAGGGACATTCAGGTAAAAGAAAATCATCTGGTTTTTTCTTCTTTTTCCATTTTTCCAGTACCAGCCAGATAAAGTTGAGTATCCCGGTCGCTTCAGCCCTCTCCCAGAATATCTTCCAACTAAACCCGTTCTGTGACGAATATAAACTAATTTCATTATAAAACTGTTCCTCAAATCCATCAATGACATGCGCTAACTTATGACAAATATGAATCAGCAGCGCATCAATGGAATCGGGGAAAAAACAGGAATCGCTGACTTTAACAGATCGTTCAAATAACAATTCATTAGGGAGCAGGAAACGTGCCGGGAAATTTATAAGACGATGAAATTCAAGGTGAACAGGAAAACCCATGCACGGATAAATAAATGACCTCTCAAAACTCCAATAATTATCTTTAGGTAAAACGCCATCAACGGTGTGAAACCAGGCACACACTTCATCGAATTGATTTTCTGGAATAAGGATATCAATGTCAACCATTTTTCTGTCTGTAATTGTCTCTGTCAACCCAGCCCTGATCAGATACGCTCCTTTAATTGGCATAAAGCAATACTGTCGCGATGCGAACAGTTTCTCGATTACGTCAAGCATCTCACCATAAATAAATTGCAATGCCACCCACGCAGGTATATCAGCCATTTCCAAAATATACATCTGGCGAAATGAATAGAAATACAGAAGGAGTAAAAACCAGAGAAATTGAAGAGTAGATGGTCTTTTCGAGGGTATAACTTAAACCTGAACTCGGCGATAGCTTGACGCGAATAACACTCAATCTATTGCGGTTCTTCATCGCCACCTATCGCCGAGTTTAAGTTAAAATAAAAATGCCACAGATAAACGTGGCATTTTTAACAATAAAAATTAAGTATTTCTTTTTATTTTTTTGCTTTAGCTTTCGCTTTAGCTTTAGGTTTTGCTTTAGGTTTTGCAACCTTTTTTGCAGCAGGCTTAGCAACTTTTTTTGCAACAGGCTTAGCAACCTTTTTTGCTTTTTTTGCAGTCTTTCCACCCGACTTGAATTCATTAATAATTCTATACGTCTGTGAAATTGACAGATCATGTTTCTTGGCCAGCTTGGTTCCAGCAATTCCGCTCTCATAATCTTTTATGATAGCTTTGTCCCTGTCCTCATGTTTATTCATTACAGGGGGTATTCCATACTTGTTTCTCAACTGATGGACTGCTTGCCTTGTAATCCCGAACAACTTACCGATTGCATCATCGGTCTTATACTTTTTCTGCAGCTTTTCAAGCTGACTTTTGCTGATGGTTGCCATCATGCTCTCCTTTCAAAACTGAGAAGCTAAAAAAGAACTGTTATATACCTTTGATTCATTATATCACCTGAATAAATTACTTTCAAGCCCAAAAATTATCGCAATGTGAATTTACCATGGGATAGCCTCCATAATTTATTGATTTTTAGTCCTTTACTACTCCACATATTTTTATTTTTTTATTTACAAAACAATTTTTACAGACAAAATACATAGCCATCCGGTTATTACAGTTTCATAATACCATATGTTTTCCCGAGAATAGCATTGACGTATATTATTATTTAAAATACGGTATGACTTCGATTCACCGATCTCAAACAGCCGGAAAAAGCTTCATACACTATTTCGATTTTTGAAACCTGACTTAAAAAAGCTGAACACATTCTCTAAATATATATATTTTATTGTAGATCAGAAAGTTATACTTGTAATTATGGCATCTTGAACCTTCAATTTGAGGCAAATATGAATCGGTGTACTCTTTCTCTTTGTATTGTATCTCTTTTTATTACAGCCACATTTTGCAAAACGCCAGGACATAAAAGGTATTACACAACCAGAAAAGTTGTCTATGAGCTCTCGAAAAAGTCACTGTTAGAAGCTGCTAATAATGCCCGCTTACATAACGAACCATTTCAGAGAGCCCTGATATATTCCAGTACGCCAGTTTATCCTGGCAAATTTGATAGATATGGCATTACTATTCTTAATAGTTCTGGTAATATGGCTATGGTACAGTACCGCTCATCATTACAACCATACCTCAATGCTCTTGACGATGTCACACATGTCCGTACTTCATTACCAGCTTATCCGACACTTGATTCCACCAGGATACTCTGTCGTGTTAATGAAGCGCACAGTGCTGCTGCACCTCGGTATTTAAATGGACCGTACAAAGGGAAAAAGGTCCTTATCGGAATTATTGATACAGAATTCGACACTCGACATCCGGCATTCATTGATAGCAATAACACCACTCGATTTATTGCTGTATGGGACCAGAACGACAGTACAAATTCAAAGGGAAACAGGTTTGGCTATGGTACAATAAAAAACAAAAATGAACTCTCGGTAGATACCGCATTTGGAACAAAAGGAAGTTTTCATGGCACCCTGATGGCTGCTGCTGCAGTCGGTTCAGAAATGAAACCTGGATATTATGGCGTTGCACCAGAGGCGTTAATTGCCGGTGTTTGTTATGATTATGCACACGACATGTCACTTATAAATGGTATCGATTGGCTCTTTTCTCTGGCTGATTCGTTGAAAGTCCCATGTGTTGTCTCCATGAGTATTGGGGTGTCAGCTGGTCCTCATGATGGTACCTCTGAACTCGACACCTATATCGATAAGGTAAGCGGACCGGGAAGAATTATCGTTGGCGCCGCTGGAAATGATGGGGTATCCCGTACTCACGTATTATTTGACCTCAAGGCCAATTCAACACCATCAGGTACATGGATAACACCACTTCGAAATATCAGTGAGAAAGATACCTTTTATACATGGAGTATTGATCTATGGGGTGAAGCACAAAAACAGTTCATGCTTTCAACCCAGATTTACAATACATCAACAGATGAATTGCATGAAGAGACTACCTTTATAACTGTCGGTAACAAAAAGTCAGCTTTTAAACCTGATACCGTAGTCCTTAATGCTGACACTATAATATGGTTCATAAGCACTGAACGTTCTATTCTCAATACAAAACCACATGCTGTAGTTCGCGCAATCGGGAAAAATCAACTCTATCGGATAGGAATAAGATTGAAATCTTCAACAGCGATAAAAGTTCATGGCTGGAATATGCATAAGAAGAGCTGTGAAGCATACGAAATGGAAAACTATATCAATGGTGACAATAATTACACGGTAAATGAAGTTGGAGGAACAGCAAAAAGGATCATTGCAGTTGGTGCCTACTATGGAAGAATTTCGATAAAACTCTGGAATGGCGAGATCTTTCCCGCTGCGGAAACCGATACAATTTTTCATATAGCAGACTTCTCCGGAAGAGGACCAACCGTTGATGGGAGAACAAAACCCGATATCACAGCTCCGGGAGTCAAGGTAGTTTCAGCTATCAGTTACTATCATAAGGATAGTTCACGAACAGTTTATTGGCCCTATCGCCATAGTCTTTACGGACGATATGGACCATCAACAGGTACATCTATTTCGGCACCAATTGTAGCTGGTACTATTGCACTTCTGCTACAGGCGGATTCGCAACTCACACCCGAAAAAATAAAATCCGCATTCCAGGCTTCAGCGATAAAAGATGAATACACCGGACCACTTACACTGCCAGATAACATTTTCGGGTGTGGTAAACTCAATGCAATCGGGGCTCTTGATTATGTCCTCGGGCTTCCTGATGCCAACAGGATTTACACACGTCCAATGTACTCAAAAGCTATCAGAATTAAGGTGAAACATAATCGTATCCACCTCGATAACGTACCACCAGATGCACAGATTGAAATTGTTGATCTCCACGGCAGAGTTCTTCAAAAATCAGCGGTAAACTCCGGAATGATCGATCGCCCCGATATATCCGGACAGTTTATGATTGTATGCAAATTACATGATCAGATACAATCTGTCAACAAATGTGTTCTGACCAGGTAGTTTTATTTCAGTGAACGCAAATAGGAAAGAAAACCCAATGCATGTCGGAACAGACGTATAAAGCTGTGTGGTGATTGAAGAAACATGGCTGGATACACTTTTCTTCTCATGAATGGCCGGTTGTAAAATTCTCTGAAAAAAAGTTTATAATGGTGCTCCAGAAGCTCCCTTGACTCGACAGTTTTAGGTGTAAAGACAAAATTTACACAATCCATTTTTGACCAGTCATCATCATTTTCACCCAATGTAGTAATATCCTTAGTGATCGGCGCGCCTGGAAAAGGGGTAAATGCAGTCAGATTTGCATCTTTGAGAGGTAATGAACAGGCGAATTGACGTGTTTTGATAACAGCCTCTTCAGTTTCACCAGGAAAACCGATCATGAACAAGCCTTTTACCCATAATTTTGATTTGTGCAGTAGTTCGGCATCCCTGCGGATAATTTCCAGCGATAATCCCTCTTTGTGCGAATCAAGAATCGCTTGATCACCGGATTCAATCCCCACAGAAACCATCCAGCATCCACCCCATTTGAGGATCTTGATAAGTTCAGGATCAATATGCCCAACACGTACGATACAATTGAAAGTTATCGGCAATTTTGAGTCGTGAATAAGATTACAAAGTGTTTCCACCCTGCCACGATTTAACGTAAACAGATCATCATAAAAATTGATGTGCCGCACGCCAAAATCGCGGTAGAGCATTTCAATCTGACGGAACGTGTATTCTGGAGTGTTCCAGCGAAAGCTTTTACCAAAAACAGACCGGTCACAATAGCTGCACTTATAAACGCAACCCCTTGAAGAGATAATATTGGCGCCGGGATGCTTTGGATATCCAAAAAGCGGCATGAGATATTTTTTGGGAAATCCCTTGAGCAGATGGTAAGCAGGAAAAGGTAATTCATCCATGACACAGGGTTTGAGAGGTTCACTTCCCTGTACAATCTGCTCACCAACACGGTGATACACTGTTTCGGGTATCGGTTTTCCTTCAACAAGAGAGCGTAACGCAAATTCCCCTTCGCCGACAATTATATAGTCGATATATTCAAACTTTTTAAGCAGATCCCCTTTACCCCAGGATGCATGCACACCACCAAAAACAGTTTTGATAGATGATGCTATTTCCTTAATTTTTTTACATACATCGTACGCATCCATAAAAGCGACTGTCACCGCACTGAAACCCACGAAATCGGGTTTTTGGCTTACAATTGTTTCTGCAAGAATTTCGTTTGGCAAGTGTGAATCAAGTGCAGCATCAATAATTACAACGGAATGACCGGCCTTCTCAAGTACTGCAGCAATCGATGCCAACCCGATCGGAGGCATGACACATGCGATAGAGTTTATCACCTTTTTGCCGGGAACATAATCATAACCACGAGGATGGAACAGTACAATTTTCATAATGGAAATTCCAATGTTAACGTGCTAAAAATTCCCACAAAGGCCCGCGAACTCCCCGTTTCCGAAGTCCATCCATCACGAATTTAACTTCCGGCGAAACATCATCGATCACCCAGTTGGGCATTTTCGCTTTAAACTCCTCATGCAGTTTTCTGATGCGGACTTGATCCAGTGATGGGGAAATATAAAATACCGGATCAAGAAAATCCTGTTGCGGCTTGACAGATCCATCCTGCATGGCATTTTCAAAAAGTGCTGTTCCTGGAAAAATGCGCATACCGACAAAGGGGAAAAACACCGTTTTTCGCAGTTTCTTTGAGTTCTCAAATCCTTCGATCAGTGTTGCTTCAGTTTCACCAGGTCCTCCGGCGATTAGAAAATGTGCATAATGCACATGGTGCTCCCGTGCGAATTCACTTGACTCGTAAATATCATCAAAAGTGATCTTCTTTCCATACGATTCGAGGACAGAATCACACAGGCTGTCTGAACCGAACTCAATATGCGAAAGACCAGCCTGCTTCATCAATTTCAACAAATCGGAAGTGAGCCCTTTTGGCCTGAGAAAGCAGCTCCATTGACAGGTGATCTCTCGTTTAAGAATTTCATCACATATCGAAGCTACATGATCATTTCTTATGTTAAACACGGAATCGACAAAGAAGAGATAGTCGGCACCTGCAGCTACCACCTGTTCAATCTCATCAGCAACATTGGCAGGATCTCTTTGTCTGACCGCACGCCCCTCAATGAGTGGATAGGTGCAGTAACAGCAGGTATAAGGACACCCGCGCTGGGTTTGAATATTGACAACAGAACTTTCTTTGATGTAATAATCCAGCATACCTGGAGACCGCAATGGCTGAATAATTTTTCCCGGATCTATTGTCTGTGCAGGATTATGGACAATCCGATCTCCTCTACGATAAACTAGTCCGGGAATTGCATCCAGTCTGGAAGACTCCAGATTACCAGGAATAATCGCTTCGACAAGCTGTGCAAACGACAGTTCCCCTTCACCAGTGATACCATATTCGATGCCGGTAATTTCCAGCAGACGCTCCGGAAAAAGCGAGTATGCACTGCCACCAATTACAATTGGTATATCAGATACTGCTTTGAGTCTTTTTACCAGATGCTCAAGTTCGGGCACGAAAAACGTATTATTCTCAATCCGAACATCATCGATATTACGTATCGAAATGCCGATACAATCAGGCTCGTGTTGCATCACGATATTTTCGATACGGTCGAAATCGTAATTACAATCCGCCATAATCACTTCACAGCCGCACTTCTGTAGTGAAGCTGCTATGTAGGACAACCCAAGCGGAAAAACTTTGTATGGCTGATCGTACCGGTTCAGACTGATCAGCAGGATTTTTGTATTTTTAATCAATCAGTAACCCTTTTTATAACTTATCTGATATAGAATTAATAAAGATAATTCGGGGAGTGATCATTCTCAAAGCTTCACATTCAGCATCCGATGGCCATATTTTGTTCAATTTCCCTGCTTAAGTCATTTTCAAACCAGCGTATTATTTCACTAATAGAATACCTGAAACCCTCATTATGAAGTGTTGTGCAAAAAGTACCATGCTCCCGACCACACCTGTAATCCGGTTCTCTGGGAGGGTGTTTCAGATACCGGTCCATCAATGCAAGATCAGCATCTACCAGAAGGCTCGACTGATAATAAAAAAACGGGGGTTTTTTACCCATATACAGGGAGCTGCCCAGCACTTTTTTATCACCAATAGCCAGGTCACTGATACCGCGTTCAACCACCGTATCAATACCATATTTTTTTAAAACAGCAATCAATGAAGTATGAATGATTTTAAATATTTGAAGGGGGTTTTCTATACCGTTTTTCTGCCCGGTCACCACAATAATGATCATTCCAGATGACAGTACGACTGTTCCTCCCCCACTACGTCGTTCATGAACGGGTACATTATCAGCTGTACATTGATCGAGAATAATCTCTTTTTCAATAACACATGATGGCCCATGGACAATTTCAGTACCAGTCTGTTTATAAGCAAAGGTTTTTATACCCTCATGGGCAGCACCATACATAAACAGTGCATCATTTTTTCTAAGCTTTCCGGGCAGAGATGTAACAGTAGCT
>JBNKZD010000029.1:0-12987 GCA_050301235.1 Chitinispirillaceae bacterium
GAGGACAATCCATTGATGTTCAGTTGATGCGACTTAAAAAAGGGGTATCGATCGTTGTGGGAACTCCCGGAAGAATTCTGGACCATCTTTCCCGCAAAACACTTCGTCTTGCTTCTATAAAATTCCTTATTCTTGACGAAGGTGACGAGATGCTTAACATGGGATTTATTGAAGATATTGAGAAGATTCTTGAATCTACTCCTGAGCAGAAACGGGTGCTTTTGTTCTCTGCTACCATGCCGCCACGAATCCGTGAACTTGCATCGAAGTATATGAAAGATGTTGAAAACGCCAAAACCGAAAAAACACTGACAACGTCACTTACCGATCAGATCTATTTTGAAGTATCCCAGTATGATAAATTTGAAGCACTCTGCAGAATAATAGACATCGAAGAATCTATTTACGGTATTGTGTTCTGCCGGACGAAAGTTGAAGTTGACGAATTGACATCAAAGCTACAGGACAGAGGATACAGTGCGGATTGTCTTCATGGGGACATTTCGCAATCGCAGCGTGAAACGATCCTTAGAAAATTCAAAAAGAAGCTCCTTAACCTGCTTGTTGCAACTGATGTTGCTGCGCGGGGAATCGATATTTCGAATCTTTCACATGTGATTAACTATTCACTGCCACAGGATCCGGAGTCCTATATTCACCGCATCGGAAGAACCGGACGTGCCGGAAATCAGGGTACAGCAATTACCTTTATCACTCCATCCGAGTTTTATAAATTAGGATTTATTAAAAGAGTCACCAGTGCTCAAATCCGCAAGAAACAGATTCCAAATATCGATGAAATTCTTACTGCACGGATGCAGAGTCTGACAAAAGATATTGCCGGGAAACGTACACCTGTCAGTGAAAAATCACTTTTCCACGAGTGGGCTGATCAATTGTTAACACAGGGTGAACCAGCCGAGATGCTTGCTGCTGTGCTGCAACTATCTTTTGGCGATATATTCAGGCGCGAAAACTACAGGGATATTACCACCATCGAGAGAAAAAAACATGAACGTGGGGTAAGTCCTGTTGATGCTGAGGGAACAACCCGGTTGTTCATAGCAATTGGTGAAAAATCCGGAATTTCCAAAAAAACGCTTGCTCAGTTCATAACGGAACAGGCCGGCGTTCCCGGGAAATTTATTAATGATATCAGGGTTTATGATGACTTCAGTTACGCATCTGTTCCATTTGAAAACGCTGAAGCGATCATCGCAGAACTTAAAAAGGCCCGAATCGGTAAAAAGCAATTGTTTGTTGAGAAAGCACGTCCCAAAAAAGGGGATTCCGGTAAAAGCAACAGGATGCGCAGGAAATAGTTGTTTCAGACAGCAAGGACATATCCCGCAAGTATCTGCATCAAAGCCATTATATCAAGTGGCTTTATCAGATACTCATCAAACAGATCCATTTTATCCTCATCCGGACTGCAGCCACTGCATCCAATAATGGTAATACCATCACAGTAACGTAATACCCGTATTTTCCTCGCAAGTTCATTTCCATCAATATCCGGAAGGCGAATATCCATTATCACGATATGAGGTTTGAACGATTCCAAAAGTTCAAGTGCACGCTTTCCATCCTCAGCAATTTCTATAGTATATCCATACTTTCTTATAAGAAATGCCAGACACTCAGCTGAGACTTTTTCATCATCGACAATGAGTATTTTTTGTTCCCGGAGTTCTTTATTTTTTGACTTCATGAGCTCCTGCACATAAATGCTCTTATTTTCTTTCCTTTTATCCACAGTACCAGTCAGCACACTGGAGCGCACCAGAGCTTTTTTCAGATCATCCATTGTAAATGGTTTTGAAAGTACCACGACATCTGTAGACGGATCACAGTAGTTGGAAATTTTATCCGCCGGAAAACCAGACATATACAGTACCCGTATATTCGGACGTTCATTCCTGATAATTTTTTCAACCTCAACACCGCTCAATCCAGGCATGACAATATCTGTTATCAGCAGGTGAACCTCACCTTTGAAATCTCTGGAAACTTCAAGTGCATTCTTTCCAGTTGATGCCTCTAAAACAGTGCAACCAAGCTCTTTTAGACCGTTGACCACAAAACTGAGTGCGTAAGGATTGTCATCAACAACCAGAGCTGTAGTATTTTGATTAATTACTCCATATCGTTCTTCAGAAATTTGTTTCTCAATCCCGTTAATTGTTTTACACGGAAGATAGATCTTGAATGTAGTACCCTTTCTTGGAGCAGAGTATACACGTATCACCCCTCCTGATTGTTTAATTATTCCATATGCAGTAGACAGTCCCAGTCCGGTCCCTCCCTCATTAGGTCGTGTAGTAAAGAACGGATCGAATATCCTGTCCTTTATGATACTGTCCATCCCGCAACCTGTATCAGAAATTGCAAGCATAACATACCGACCTGGAGGAACCACATCACGTTTATAAGTATGAACATCAGGAAGATTGACATCAGCGGAGGTAATTTCGATAGTTCCAGATCCCGAAATCGCATTCTGAGCATTCATAACCATATTGACAATAACACTTTCAAGCTGTCCCGGATCAATAAAAACAAAACCGATATTTTTGTCAAGATTCAGTGAAAATCTGATATTTTGACGCAGGGAATTGCTGAGCAGTTTACACGCACGTATTACCAGTTGATTTATTGTAATCTGCTGAGGATTAAGCAGTTGTTTGCTGCTGAATGCAAGAAGGCGGTGCGAAAGACGCGCAGAACTCTGTGCAGCCTCCCTGATAATCTCAATATCTTTACATAGCGGGCTATCGGGTTCAGTATGTTTCATCATTTTGTATGAACAGGCGGTGATTACCTGAAGCATATTGTTGAAATCGTGAGCAATACCACCCGCCATCAGGCCCAGAGATTCCATTTTTTGAGAGTAATACAATTGTTCCTCGAGTTTCTTACGTTCTGTAACATCCAGCACAACTCCAACCATGCGCCTGACACACCCGTTTTCATCCCTGCTGGCAGCGTATGCCATATCCTGAACATAAATCCACTCACCAGAACTTTTCTTAACACGTTTTTCTACACTAAATGTTTTTGATTCACCTTTTATAAATGTTTCCCTCAATAGTTTCTGCCTGACGCGATCCTCGGGGTGAGTGATTCCCATCATAATTTTTTCGATTTCATTGCAATCCGGATAAGCCAATACTGGTAAACCAAAAATTTCATACCACCGCTCGCTTAAAAAGCAGGCAGTTCCTCTGGGGAGTGTTATATCATAAATTCCACCACCAGTGGCATTAATCGCTGCTGAGAGTCGAATCTCATTCTCTTTTAATGCCACATTTCGTTCCCCAACCAGTTTTTCAAGCTCATCCCGACATTTAACTAACCTGTGATCATGATAACAGTAGACTAATGCACAACATTTTTTTTGAAACTCTACAAGTTCTGCATTCACTTTTACCTTTACTGTTCTTCCATTTACAATAGTGATATTAACAGTGTATTCCTTTACTACATTCTTTTCCTTGAAGACTTCAAAACACAAAGGATATTCATGTGGTTCCCGATTATCACTGACAAAAACAGGACTTTGTGTCAATGTTTCCATTGTACGTCCAACTAACTGAAGAAATGCATTATTACACGATATTGCTAATTGACTTTCAAAATTCAACAGCACTATTGGTAATGGTATTGTTTCAAAAAGTTCATTAAGAGATTTTACTGTAAGTTTACGCATAATCACACCTGTAAAATATCTATATGTTCACAAATTTCAACGGAAAACAGTGAATGCAAAAGAATATTCTTCTGTATTTGAGTACATTTTAAACGAGTTGCATCCAAATAAGAAGATGAAAATTTGAGGACAATTATAGGACTGCGCAAAATTACCTGGCAGTCTCATTCTTGAGCTGGTAAAAATAACCTTTACCAAAAAATTAAACATGGAAAAACCGTTTATATGGTTGCACTCAAAATGTGAAATTTAAATTTAAATTATTTGACACGTTGAATGCAAGATTTTATGGCTCAAAGATAAGGAAAGCAGGTAAATATGTTAAAGTGAGCATTCGTGATGGCAATGGTATCCCCAAAGAGATCATTTCACGAATATTCGATCCGTTTTTTTCTACAAAAAAGAAAGGTCACGGCCTGGGCCTTTCAACCTGCTATTCCATAATTCATCAACATGAAGGGTACATTGAAACAGAATCGGAAGTCGGTACAGGAACAACGCTTCGATTTTTTCTGCCGGCAACATCAGAAGTATCACCGGGAGAAAATGTTGAGAAAATCATCATCACCGAAAAGTGTGGTACTATCATTTTTATGGATGATGAGGACTCTACACGCAAAGCTGTGTCTCACATGTTAAAAACAATCGGGTATTCAGTTATTATCACAGAAAAAGGAATTTGGGTCAACAGACAGTATTTGTAAACCCAACCGTATTATTGACCTGACCGCGATGCTTCAACAAAACAGCATATAGAATTTAGAATTTTACACCAATTTTCCGATTGAATGATCTTGAAATGTCCTCTGTATTGGTAATTTTAATATTTATCAGGTACATTCCCCCACCAACAGACCTGTTTTTATTATTGGTACCATCCCAGACCATACCGTAACTTATTGAATCATTATCGTTACCTTTTCGAAGTGTCAGGTTTTTAACGATATTACCAACTGCATCGTAAATAATTGCAGTACCATATGCATATGGATCACCGGGCAGTGTTTTGAGACGTTTTGTCGAACGCACTGCAATAAGTGCACCTTTGCTCTGTTCTTTCAGAATATTTTCGAATAATACGTGTGCCTTCCCGATAACCTGCGCAACAGGGACACCATCTCTTAAAGGGTATGGATTAGGAGAAATTGCAATAGTCACTGTATCTCCGGATACGGTAAAATGATCTTTAATGGTAACAGAAGCAGTATTGGAAGATGTTACCGAATAACGAATCGAGCTACCAGTCTTATTTCCTGCTAAAGTAACAATAACCGTCTCATCATCCTCTTTCAGACTGTCTATCAATGGAGTTATGGTGTAGGAAACATTCTTCTGGTCCCCCGTAAACACAACCGAATCGGGAATTGACTTGTAATCCTTATCGGGAGTTGCATTTCCTGATACTGTAAAGTAAACAACAAGGTCTCCATGATCAGCATTATCTCTTGTGAATTGAATAGTCCCGTTGTCCGGTCCCAGTTCCGATGCCTGTGGATCGGTAGCTTTCACCGAAACTTTGTAATAAATGGTGTCACGACAGTTTAAATCGACATTTTTTGGCGGCTGAGTTACTGCATTGCTTCGTAAAATATCAAAAGTGATATGAACCGTTGTATCTTGCAGCTGCGTTGAAGAATCTTTACGTACTTTATAGGTGATCGACAGATCAAAATTTGTCCTTGTATCCTTTAAAACAAGACCCGGGACAAAAAACGAACTATCCTGGGAATTGTATTTATCGTATGTTTTGCTGTTTAGAATCAGTTTTGTCGGTTCTCTTTTCACCAGTGAAAATATAGGGTTGATCGCCTGGTTCATCATTACACTGAGCAATGTATCGTACGATGTTTTAATGCTCCAGACATTACTTAACGGATTATTTTTGGAGTAATTATTTTTGCGGATGTTATTGGTCATTGTCTGAATACTGTTTGGGACGCCATCACTGTTATTGTTTACAAAATACACAGTGAAAGTTGTTGGAATGTCAACACCTTGCTGGAATGTATTTGGGTTTTTATCTCCGTGAGTACCACTCCTTGTCCGCGTTGGATATGGCTCACCATCAGAAAAGAATATGATAAACTGATTATCCTTCGGGTTTGTTGCACTTTGCAAAGCCAGCCGTGCAGCATCAAATGCAGTGTTGATATTAGTATACCCAACGGTATTAAAAACAGGTTTATAAACCAGATCGGTGCTGTTTATTCCTAAATTCGGGATGATTGAATCTTTCGTTTCAAGAAGACCGGTGAGGTACTGTTGTGTTGTCTTACCATCGGAAAGTACAGAATCAAGGCGCATTAAAGGAATGTATGCCTGAGTTTTTTCGCCAGATGGAAAGGGGTAATCATCAGGAAGAGCCTTTGCGTATTCAAGATTTTGAGTATCGAAATAAAGCATCTCCTGAAAAACTACTAAACCGACTTCCGCTTTAGGATATGTTTTCTGTATCGTATCAATAAGCGCTTTTGTCACTTTAAAACGGGTACCGGCCCTGTCGGTAATCTGGTTTGAATCGATACTGAGTCCGTTACCTCCAGACATACTTCCGGAATGATCAATCACGATCATGATTGATGGACTTCCCTGTACCTCCTGAACAACATTTGATGGCATGCAGACAAAAAAATCAGATGAAAGGGCGGTGACATTACTGGGAACTTCAATAGTCTGCTTATCATACGTTTCCGGACAGGCACGTAATTTCATTTCACACACCTGATCCGAATAGCCCGCTGCAACCATCAACAGAATTCCAATTATTAATGAACTGATCCATACCGACTTGAAGTAATGTGTCATAGAACCCCTTTTTTTGTATCAGTTAAGATATACTGTTATTTACACGATACGTACACTTTACCAAGAAGGCAAACATTTCCCTCATATGTCAAAAACATCAATCCGAACATACTTAAGAGAATACTCTATTGTTGTAAATAGGTCCTATTCGGTTAACCCCAACAAAAGTCATGTTTTCTACATTTGTTTTTGCATCATCAAAAAGTGTTCAGAAAATCGGTATTCTGGAAAAATTAAATGTAGTTAACACAATAATTTAGATATACTATGAAATTTATACAATCTTTTCCGGATGTGCTGAAAAAAAATATCCGTTGATGAACTTTTTGTTGTAATTCTGCTACGTGTGGGGGAGAGTGTCGAGGAGCGGGTGATGAGTGATTGGTGGTGAGGAGTGGATGGAGAATGAGATGGGAGGTGTTGTAACACCCCTGTTGCCGGGATATTCCTGCGATTGTGCCCTGAATTCAATTAAATATCACAGGTGCAAACCGATCAAGTCAGTCATGCACTCTAAGACTTTTTTCGTATTGACTGATTACACTCTCACTCATAGACATACTGGAAAAACCACCATCATGGAACAGATTCTGCATCGTAACCTTGCGTGTCAGGTCAGAGAATAATGTAATACAGTAATTTGCACACTCAAGAGCAGATGCATTACCAAGAGGTGACATCTTATCTGCAAAATCGAAATAGGAGTCAAACCCTTTTATTCCGCTTCCAGCAGTGGTCATTGTTGGTGATTGTGAAATCGTATTGATCCGGACTTTCTTATCAAATCCATAAACATGACCAAATGACCTTGCAATAGATTCCAATACCGATTTCGCATCAGCCATATCATTATAACCAGCCATAGTACGCTGCGCTGCTATGTAGGTAAGTGCAACGACTGATGCCCACTCTTTCAGTGCATCAAGTTTTTTGCATGTTTGCAAAACTTTATGAAAGGAGAGGGCTGAAACATCCAGCGTTTTTTCATAGTTTTCATAATTGATCGCGTCGTATGGGATACCCTTGCGAACATTCGGTGACATCCCGATTGAATGGAGAACAAAATCGATTTGCCCGCCAAATTTTTTCATTGATGCCGAAAACATTTTTTCCAGATCATGAACATTGGTTGCATCAGCTGCAATTACTTTTGTATTTAGTTTTTTAGCCAGCATATCGACTTCACCCATTCTCAGAGCAACAGGTGCATTGGTTAGAACTATATCGGCACCCTCTTCGTAACAACGTTCTGCCACTTTCCAGGCTATCGAATTTTCGTTAAGCGCACCAAAAATTACACCCTTTTTTCCTCTTAATAAATTGTAATTCATATCAATTCTTTGTTTAAGGTTAATAATTGTTTATAATTTCAAAAGAGGTATAAAATAAACAGGTGTAAGGCTGTATGTATCAATTTTTTTTAAACTTGAATCCGGCTTACGAATTCAAAACGAGGATACATACTATTTGATGCTATTTCTTTCACAAAAACTTTTTTTTCGAAAGAATAATTCAATCCAGATTCAGTTTCTTCTTATATAATGAAATATGTGGATTTTTAATGATGTGAAAACCCGGTAAATAACTTTTTTTGTGGAAATGAGGTTGGAAGCGGTGCGAATAATTGAGAAACCTGTATTATCGCACAATTCTCCCTCGCCTCTCTCCCTAACCCTCTCTCCACATTGTGGAGAAAGGGGGCTCGACGCTTTTCTTCGTTTTTCCCCCTCTCCATTCACTAATGGAGAGGGGGACAAAGGGGGTGAGGCGAATGAGAACTCTGAGAATCCTATACTCTCACAGTCTTCTCCCTCGCCTCTCTCCCTAACCCTCTCTCCACATTGTGGAGAAAGGGGACTCGATGCTTTTCTTCGTTTTTCCCCCTCTCCATTCACTAATGGAGAGGGGGATAAAGGGGGTGAGGTGAATGTTTTACTCCAGTTGCTCGCCTTTATCAATGGTATAACAGTACAGAATTTCACCATAATAAATTGAATGATAGTCTTTTGCAGGGTAGAGATGTTTGTAGGATTCTTCAAGATAGATGGGGTCAATGGCTGACTTGTATGCAATTTTACATTCAAAATGAATACCCGGAATATCAATAATTGGAGTCTTTATTTTTTCAGCAGGGTATAACTGAAGGTTACAGGCTTTGAATTTATCTTTATCTCTTCCTGATTCGGTGCCGCACAATGACAGTTCTTTTGACATCTTTGCGCCAACCGGAACACTTACTGTAAATTCGGATGATCTTTCGATCAGAGTGTAGGTATGACGTGACTTTCTGACCATGACAGTTAACATCGGACGCCCCCACATGAATCCTATTGAAGCCCAGCCAATGGTCATCACATTGAGATCATCACCTGCCTGAACTGTCAAAAACGCTCCTTTTGAAATTTGATTCATTGCCTTTTCTGCAATTTTTAAGTAATCAACCTGTTTCATCAGTAATAATCCTCCACTAACACGATTCTATTCACTAAATGGATAACGCACCCATTTACTAAGAACCGATAATATAAAACTGGGCACCGGGAACTGTTCCTATTTTTTTCCTTACAGGGGTGGAAAGGGACGAGGGTGGAGTGACGAGTGGCGAGGGGGTCACCTTTACCCTCGAAACTCCATACCCGACACCATAGCTCTGGCATTGCAGTTGCGGCTTTCACTCAAGAGGCACTAGCCTGTAGTCATCGATACTAAAAAGGAGTTTTACCTGATGAGCTTAGGGTCTTTCTACATACGATTTTTTTTATTTTTAACCACTTGTATATTGATTTCATGTGCGCCCAAACCAATTCATCGTACAAATTCCTCACACCCGGAACAATCGAAGGTATCGGTGATGAATATTGCTGATGCTGTTGAAATCATCGTGCCGATGGACGATTCATCATTTCTCAATGGTTTTTATCCAATCGATAATAACGGTTATGCATTTATTCCGATGATTGGACCAGTGATGATGAGAGGACAATCAATAGATTCACTTACCCAACAGATGCGTTCGGTACTGGAACAATATATGCCGTATCCGGAATTTCAGATCAGACCATTGATTCGCGCCAGTCTTCAGGGCGGATTTCGATCACCAGGTTTTTTTTATATTGAACCTGAGTATTCCATGTGGGAACTTATCGCAAAAGCAGGCGGTACGACCAGCGAACATGGGTTGAAAAAAATTGTCTGGGAGAGAGACAACCAGGTGATTTCCGACAATATTATTCCTTATATAGAATCCAGACAATCACTTGTAAGTATTGGATTTCGATCCGGAGACCAGCTCTACACGCCAAATGACACACGAGGTGCAGGACAGATATTTGTCGGGACCGTTCTCCCTATATTGACATTCGGGTTATCAGTTGCACTGGGAGTTGTTGCTCTGACAAATAACTGATTTTCACGTTCAGTACTATTCCATATACAATAGCATCCAGATTAAATACGGAGAGATATAATTGTGAGTTTTAGAATCAATACACAGGAAGATGCTCACGTTGATACAGGAAAGCAGTTTCGTCATTATAAAAAATTATTTATACGTAATGCGTGGTTTATAGTACCTGTAGCGCTTGTAATATTTACATTATGGGTACTGACAATTCACCGGTATGGTCTGATGGTTCCGGTTCTTCAGGCCACCTCGGTTCTCCAGTTTGACAATCCTGAGAATATAAGTGCGGTGAGTGAACGTGTCGCATTACAATCGGACACTCGTGCTGCGATGATAAAAAGCCGTATGTTTCTTCAAAAGGTAGCACAGGATGTTTCAATCCGCCTGCAAACCGGGAGGTATATCAGATCAGAAATTTTCGATTCGATATATGTTCCCGCAGATGCTCCTGAGGGTGAATTTTTTTTCAAAATCACCGATTCGTCGTACACTCTTCAGTACAGGGAATTCGATTCTGAGAAACCTTTTTCTGTTATTTTTTCCGGCCCGGTTAAGAAGTTACATTCAACAACATATAACAATATATTGTTGCACTGGAATGAAACTTTTCTGCAAAATCCGTATTCATTTGCATTTTCGATAGTACCCATGAAAAATGCCATCAACTCAATTATTGATAAATTAAAAATCGAAACAAGCGGGGCAGAACGGGATATAGTGTCGGTTACCATTAAAGGAAAAGATAAGCAGCTTATTACTGATATAGCTAATTCTATTGCCGATAATTTTGTAAATGTATATCTTTCAACAAAGCAGACCAGACGCGATACGATACTTACCATACTTCAAAAACAGTTAATGGCTGCTAAAAATGATATGCTTAATGCAGAAGCAGCATTAAAAAATTACCGTGAAAAGTATCCTACACTCGGAATGGAAAACGCTTTTTCTACTCCTGTTGAGATAGGTTCTCTCCGGGAGACTGCAGAAGAGATAAAATCGACACGGCAGGAAGCCATTGATCTTCTTAAAAGGTACGCCGGTGCAAACGACTCATCACGGGCCGGATTGATGTCTGAAATGGTATCGTTTCTTAATCGTTACCAGACAGCAACAGCAGAGGGGCTTTCAAGTGAGTTAAATTCACTTACCGCTGAAGCGTTACGGCTTAAAGAGCGCTACTCACCACATCATCCGGAAGTCCAGAAGAATATCAGAAACTTTAAACATCTGGGGAATAAAATTACCGATGCATTAACATTATTAATTGAACAGTTTGACCGAAAAAACCGGGAAATTAACCAGAAAATTGCTCAAATGAGTAAAGAGATCAATAATCTCCCTTCCCGGGAGCTGCAGATGTATAACCTGCGGCGAAAGTATGAGGTGAATACCGAAATCTATTCACTCGTATTAACAAAATATAATGAGGCACGCCTGGCAAAAGCTGTTGAATCCGGTGAGGTTCACGTTGTGGATCATGCGTCACCCCCCGATGAAGAAACAGATCCGAAAGTACTGGTTCTGCTCTTTACGCTTGGCATATTTTTCGGTTTCAGTGCGGGTGCAGGTCCGGTAGTTCTTATAGATTCGATCAAGAAAACAGTTCATACATCAGAAGACCTTCATCGATTGACAGATCTTACCGTTCTGGAATCCATCCCGGTCAAAGGCAAATGGTGCAGAACACCTTCAGATGCTTGGCAGGAAAATATTGATTTCAAAATTCGTGATTTTCATGAAGAAACCTGTCGTTCACTGCGTACAAAAATACTCCTGCAACTTCATAAACAAACGCCAAAACGACTCCTTTTGACAAGTCTCGGGAGTAACGAAGGCAAATCGTTTACAGCCATTCATCTTGGCATCGCTCTCTCCCAGCTTGAAAAACCAACACTGCTCATCGATGCAGATCTTCACAAAGGCAAACTGAACGAATATCTGAATGTTTCTGCTGATGGTGGCCTCAGTGAACTGCTTACATCGGATAAAGCGATCGATGCGGAGAGTTTTAAAGAGGTTGTCAAGACCACACACTACCCCTATCTCTGCTGTATCAGCAATGGGAAACATAATCCCAACGCACACTATCTTCTTAATTCAGACCGGCTGCGATGTCTTATCGACTTTGCATCAAATGTATTCGAAGTTATCCTGATCGATACTCCTCCATTTGCGGTTGTCACTGATGCACTGAGCATGCAGGAGATTGTCTCGAATTATCTGATTGTTGTAAGGTCCGGTAAGACCAATATCACTGAACTTAATAAGAAAATTGAAGAGTTTTCCGGATTTCGTGAAAAGATTCTTGGGGTAATCCTCAATGGTGCGCCGTACAGGAGGATGGAATATTATTATTACACGAGTTACCGATCGAAAAAGGGGAAACGAAAAGTTGATGAAAAAGTTTAAGTCTTGCAGGTTTTCTCATTTTTCGCATACCCCCATCCGCCTTCGGCACGTTAGCTTCGCTGCTACTTCGTGGTCCCCCGTTTATGCAAAAAAGGATGAAGCTATATTCGTTTAGACAAACCATTTCTTCAACAGGATGAACAGTTGACAATATTGCAATTTACACCTATGCACAAGGCAAATAATTAATGACCACCTGGTTTACCAGCACAATCATAGTTGCAGTCACTATTATACTGGTATACCTTATTTTTCAGGAGTGCTACCGTTTCAGATGGATTGTGCCCTATATCAGAAGTCATCCCCGTTACCGGTATCACTCATCAAGTGAACCGAACCGGGCGCCTGTAGATATCTATATCGCACTGTGTGATCACTTCCGTCCCTTTACCGGTAATGTATCCCAGGAAATCGCAGAATTGCGGGTAGTGACATGGTGCCGTGAATATGAACGAATTGCCCGTCAACACATTGATTCATCAGGTAACCATCCGGTACATACTGTTTTTTACTCGGAATCAGATTATAACCCCTACTTTCTTGACACAATTGCACGCTGCTGCAGAAGCGGACTCATGGATGTCGAAATTCTTATTGATCATAACCGTGACACCGCTTCTAATTTCAAACGTAAAATAGAAGAATACCGTGACGTGCT
>JBNKZD010000030.1:0-19375 GCA_050301235.1 Chitinispirillaceae bacterium
AACCTTTGAACCTTTGAACCCTGAACCTCTCCCCTGCACATTTCTATTCTCTATCGTGTAAAACATTGATATAATGTTTTCATGAGTAACAACGCAATTATCCATGAATGGCTTGTCACACTTGCTGGTGCAGAAAGTGTCCTCCGTTCAATTTACAACCTCTTCCCGGGAACAATTTATACACTGTTTTATGATAGTGATGCGATGCACGGAACACCCTGGGAACACCAGGAGATTAAAACATCATTTCTCCAGAGAGTACCCTTTGGAAAAAAGCACCACCGAGCATTCCTTCCATTCTATCCGCTTGCTATTGAACAGTTTGATCTTCGTGAGCATAAAATTATCATATCTTCCTCTTATGCAGTTGCAAAAGGTATCCTTAATTCATCAGACCAGCTTCACATTTGTTATTGCCACTCTCCAATGAGATACATCTGGGACCTGACATTTGAATACCTTGACGCGGCAGGTTTGAATGGCGGGTTGAAAAGTATGCTTGTCAGAGCATTATTTCATCAGATAAGGATCTGGGATGCAATTTCTTCAAACAGAGTCAATGAGTTTGTTGCAAATTCACACTACATCGCACACCGAATCTGGAAATGTTATAACCGTCAGGCTCGGGTTATCTATCCGCCTGTTGATGTTGACAGATTTTACATCAGTCCTAAAAGAGAAAATTATTTTATCACCATATCCCGACTGGTTCCCTACAAGCGTATCGATATAATGATCCAGGCGTTTAACAAATTAAAATTACCACTTATGATTATCGGTGAAGGTCCATCGAAGGATGCTCTCAAAAAAATTGCGGGGCCAACCATTACCTTTCTAGGTCACCAGTCACCATCAAAAGTAGAAGAATACCTGAGTAAAGCCAGAGCTTTTGTATTCTCAGCTGAAGAGGATTTCGGTATAGTAAATGTTGAAGCACAGGCATCGGGCCTACCCGTTATCGCATTTGGACGCGGCGGTGCACTTGAAACAGTTATTGAAAATAAGACCGGATATTTCTTCTATAAACAAAAGCCGGAAGACCTCACTGATGTCATCCAGAAATTTTTGAAAAATGAAGAGTCATTTGATCCGGAAACAATCAGAAATAATGCATTACGATTTCCGAGATCGCGATTTGAACGTGAATTTAAAGAATTCATTGATGAAGCGTGGGAACATTTTCCTTATAAATAATTTTTTTTCAAAGGAATCTTTATGAAAACCGCACTAACAGGGTTTTTAACATTAGCATTTCTGACAATATCAGTTACCGCTCAGGAAACACAAAAGGATGATGCTGTTAAAATGGTAATCTCAGCAGTATCACTTATTACCACAAAAGGTCTGGATGCAGGAATTAAAGCATTGTCAGACAGCTCTGGTCAGTTTGTTAAAGGTGAATTGTATGTTTTTGCATATGACACCTCCGGAACAATGGTTGCACACCCGAAGAATCCAAAACTCATTGGTAAAAATCTGATTAATATTCCTGATGTGGATGGAAAACTATTTAGAAAAGATATTATTCAGGTGGCACTGATAAAAAACACAGGCTGGGTGGATTATAAGTACAAAAATCCAACAAATGGCAAAATCGAGAATAAAACAACGTATGTTGCTCTCGCAGGTACGTTAGTAGTCTGTTGTGGCATTTACAAATAAAAATGTCGCACCTGTTTTTCAACAAGTGCGACCAAATCTGACAAGAATGTTTATTTTAAACAGTAATTACCAGCGATCATTTCTTCTGTTACCACGGTCACCACCACGATCACCGCCACGGTTGTAGCCACCGCCGTTGCTTCTTGGAGGACGTCCACCACCATTTTGTGGTTTCTGCTGTGCAACGTTAACATTCAATTTTCTGCCTTCGAACTGGGAATTGTTGAGCCCTTCGATAGCAGCTTCGGCATTTTCCATTTCTACAAAGCAGAAGCCACGGGGACGACCGCTCATTTTGTCAGTAATGATATTTACTGATGTAACTTCACCGTACTGTGAAAAAAGGGTTTTCACTGCATCTTCAGTTGCAGAAAATGCGAGATTGCCGACAAACAACTTGCTTGGCATAAAGCCTCCATAAAAAAAATAAAGAAAAATGAAGATTCACAAGTTCCATATTGTCTACGAAACTGGTGGTTTTATTCAAGGTTAAAAAACGTGTCTTAATAGAGCTCACCCTCGTACAGACTCATAATCCTGACATGCAGGTAAATGAGAAGAAGTACCGATTCATGTTGTCCTGAAATGTTGTAATGGTTTCTTGGAAAAAGGGTCTGAACTGTATGCACAGGGAAAAACCGGTGAGCAGTTAAAACCGAACTGCGAATAAAACTCTTAAAAACTACAAAAAACAAAACAAACACCTGAAAAAACTACAGCTCAACTCTATTTTGAGGCAGATAGGAGACAGTATACATTCAAATCGTCGATAAGCATGGGATCAGGCTGAAAGGTCGATGTGTGTATAACGCGCATTCTGATGGTCAAAAAAAGTTGAAAAAGAACTTATAATCCTTTTTAATATATACAATAAAACGAATACAGTCAAATAATATTTTATTTTTTTCATTTTAATGAATATTTAATCGTTCCCAGATTGACTGACTGCTTCTGGATTGGCGCCAGATAAAACGACATGATTTGCACTGGATTCTCCGTCTGCCTGTCAGAGCACGAATTGGGGAGAACAAAAAGGGATCATAAAACTCGGTCTCTTCACATTTACATTTGGGACATTGAACTACCGGGGGAGCCCAGAACTCATTCCACAACTGGGAAAAAATTCCCTCTTTCGATTGATAACTTATACGTCGTCGACTTCGGTGAGACACGTTTCTCTCCTGTTTTACACTACCGGATCAGGTATAAACAGCTGCATGAATGTGCGCTCAGCAAATAAATCGGTCATTCCAGCAACATAATCGGTAATTATTCTCCATGGTGGTGTTTCGTCGGTGTAATTGGTATTCTTTATAAAATGAAAAAATATCTCTGTAAGTGGTGCTTCCCTCATCAGACCCTGAACATAACTGGTATTTTTTCCGCGTTCAGAGTTATTAAATATCTTCTCAAGTTCATTATATAATAATTCGATAATATTTGCTGTTTTATGTGATTTACGCTCAACTTCAGGGTACATATAGATATACTTATAATTAAACTCTTTGAGTATGTTCATATATCCGAAAACCTCTTCACTCATCTCGATTGCATCCTTACCAAGACTTGATGAAATCGTATCATTTACAAAAACACCAATTATCTTACCATTCTCAGTACCTAAATTTTTCGCGATTTCCTGAGGAATATCCGATTTTTTAATTATCCCGGCTTTGATAGCATCTTCCATATCCCTGCCGAGGTAGGCAATTCTATCAACAAGTCGCACAAGACACCCTTCAAGTGTTGATGGGTAAATCGCACGGTCGTTAATATTTTCAAGATCATAAAGATTACGTGATCTGTCAGGTGCAACACATCGTTCAAACCGCTCTCCACAATGAGAAATAATTCCGTCACGCACTTCATAGGTTAAATTGAGTCCGGAGCCGTAATTTGTCAGTTTATCAACAACCCGTAAGCCATGTACTTCATGCTTGAAACCATATTCCACCCCTGCAGCACGAAGTACCCTGTCCAGAACCCGTTCTCCCGCATGTCCAAATGGAGGATGTCCCAGATCGTGTGCTTTTGCAATAGCGTTAATAAGGTCGGTATTGAGATTAAGGCAACGCCCAATCACCGCAGCGATACTGGACACGTGAAGCACATGCTCCATACGAGTACAGATATGATCATTATGGGGAGAAAGAAAAACCTGTGTTTTATGTTTGAGACGCCGAAACGGCGGTGAATGAAGAATTCTGGTTTCATCCCTGGCAAATTCAAGGCGAAACGGGTCCCGTTTAATAGGGCTTACACGACCCAGAGACTCAGAACTTTTCTTTGCAAACGGGCTGAGCTTCTCCTCATCCTCAAGTAAAAACTGCGCGACATCAAACACCTGATTCATTGACTAACACCTTCAACCATGTAAAAAATATTATTTTTCAAATTTTACTCCGATTTCAAGGAGTTTATCTCTGCTGTCAAACCAGTTTTTGTCTAAATAATACATAACATAAGCAGTTGAAACAAAATTCCTGCATTTGAAATCTGCATCAAGGCCGGTCACCTGCCTCCCGCAAAAATCGCTATTAACATCAACACCAAGCAGAGTTAATCCGTTCACAGAAAGCACAAAATTCTTATGGTAAAAAACAGCAGCTTTTACCCGAAACTCAAAATCATGAAGATTGTTGACATCAGAAGTCGATACTGCAGATTTTTCGACCAGGCCAAAAAAATCCTTTACATGGTATGCCCAGATAAACGACCATGCGATTCGATTCTGCAAAGTAATATCCGCACCATTCAGAATTCCATTTATAAAATCATTCCCTCTAATATTTTCAGAATGAACACCAATCAGTAACTTATTCCAATACCAGGGTTCATGCCTTTTAAAATCAACACCATGAAAGCAGCTGTGGTCAAGCCCCAATAAGTAATTGAAAAACTTTGTTTTGTACTCACCTTGCATAATCAGCCCATATGAAATAGCCTCTGGGTGAAAAATGTATCCAAAAGGCGATTGACTCTGCCCGGCAATAATTTTTGGATCAAAATGAAAGGTAAAATGATCTCCTGCTGAAAATACTGTTACAAACGCATCCCATTCAGATTCAAACAAGTATAATCGTTTGAACTCCTTATTTTTATGGAGAAAATAATAGCCCAGATCAACACTCATGTCTACCCTGGGAATAAATTCCGCACCTCCCTCAACACCAGCAATAAAACACATAAGGTTAATTAGAACTAATTTGAAACGTAACTTCAAATACGACTCCTGAAATCTCTACACTAATTTAGAAATTGAAATATACACCTTACTACTATGTAATCATACAATTACATCAATAATTTCATTATAAAATATTTCTGAAAACACCTATCCGGTGTTTAATCCCGAGTGTGTTTTGGTGAATTTTGCAACCAGGTTCTCCATAGCGATGGAAGTTTTGATTGAGCCGGCATGCGGCAGATTGTAGATTTGTATAGTGTTATTGTATCCAGATTTAAAAGGATGATGAAGCTGCAATGGATTCAAAATTACAGAAAACTATCAATGCAATCGCTTCAAATGGCCGAAGCGCTGCGCTTGCATTACAGGAAATTACAACAGAAAAAATCAATAAAACACTTCTGCACATGGCCAGACTATTGACTAAAGAAGCAGAATTCCTCAAGAAAGCAAATGCAAAAGATCTTTCTGCAGGAAGAAAAAATGGGCTTAGTTCTGCCATGCTCGACAGACTTACACTGTCAGAAAAAGCACTTAAATCCATGATCACAGGGCTAAAAGAAGTCGCTGCACTTCCGACATCTGTTGGAACACGATACGAACAGCGGACTCGTCCCAATGGCCTTGTTATTTCTAAGGTAAGAACCCCAATCGGAGTAGTCGGAATCATATATGAATCCCGCCCGAATGTTACCGTAGATGCAGCTGCAATCTGTCTGAAATCGCACAATGCAGTTATTTTACGTGGTGGTTCTGAAGCATTTCATTCAAATATGGCACTGGTCAGCTTGTTTCAGAAGGCTGCGGAATCCAATAAATTGCCCTCCGGAGCCATTCAGTTCATCCCAACGACCGACAGAGCTGCTATCGACCATCTTTTAACCAAAGATGATCAGATTGATCTGATTATTCCGCGGGGTGGCGAGAGTCTGATCAGAACGGTTGTTGAGAAATCCAGAATACCTGTAATCAAGCACTATAAGGGGGTCTGCCACGTTTATGTGTCAAATAAAGCCGACATGAACAAGGTATTACCTATTGTTGTCAATGCAAAAGTGCAGCGTCCTGGAGTTTGTAATGCGATGGAAACCATTCTTATCAGCAGCAAACTTTCAATAAGTAACCGTAAGAAGATTGTTAACGCCCTTATCGAAAAGGGTGTTACCCTGTTTGGTGATGAAGCATCACGGGAACTTTCGCAGGCGATTCAAGTCGCTACCGAAGATGACTGGCGGGCAGAATATCTCGATCTGCGTTGTGCTGTACGAACTGTTAATGATGTCGAAGAAGCTATTAAACATATTAATAGGTATGGATCTCACCATACAGATGCAATTATTACCGAACAGCAGAAAGAAGCTGAACGTTTTGTACAGATGGTCGATTCGGCATCAGTGATGGTTAATGCAAGTACGCGGTTTGCAGATGGTGGTGAGTATGGTATGGGGTGTGAAATCGGTATTTCAACCGATAAACTCCACTCACGTGGCCCTATGGGAATTGATGATCTGACAACCTACAAATGGATTGTTGAAGGATCAGGGCAGATACGACAATAATATTTTTTATAAAAACAGGAAAGGAATATGATGAATCTTCTCAATGCAGTAAAATTTGATGAAAAAGGGTTGGTCACGGCAATTGCTCAGGATTATAAAAGTAATGAAGTTCTGATGCTTGCGTATATGAACCGGGAAACCCTTCAGGAATCGCTTGAAAAAGGGGTGATGATCTATTTCAGCCGCTCCCGTCAGAAGCGCTGGTTCAAGGGTGAAACATCAGGACATGTTCAGAAGATTCGTGAAGCGTATATCGATTGTGATGGCGATGCACTTCTTTTCAAAGTGGAACAGACAGGTGCCGCATGTCACGAAAACTATTACTCCTGTTTTTTCAGACGTCGTGAAGAGGACAACTGGAACATCTGCATGACAAAAGTTGAATAGGTTATATGGGTATTCACTTTACTGGAGTGAGAATACACAATGATTCGCAAATCGCCTCACCCCCTCGGTCCTCCTCTCCATTGGAAATGGAGAGGAGGAAGAAGAACAATTGCAGTATCTTGCTCCCTTTCTCCACGAGTGGAGAGAGGGCTGGGGAGGGAGGCGATTGCGGATTCTGCGGTGTTTGAGTTGTTTGTCAAAAACGCTGCTAAACAGCAACCAATACATTCCAAATAAGGTTATATTAACCGGAGCTGAATGGTGCACACAAATGATCCCACGGTTATCGAGATCTCACTCGATAACCTGCTTTACAATGTCGATCATATCAAACAGTCAGTGCCTCAGGACCTCAAAATAATTGCAGTTGTTAAAGATAATGCATATGGATGCGGCGCCACCCCCATTGCGTTAATGCTGGAAAAATACAATAAAGTCGATATGTTCGCTGTAGCCCGATTTGATGAAGCCGTGCAGCTTCGCAAAGACGGTGTCAGCCTTCCGATTTTAATCCTTGGAAAAACATCGACAGAGAGCATTTCCGGATCAATGTATAAAAACTTCATTTACACATTAAATGAGGTAAATGACTGCACCCGCTGGTTAACGCTCGATAATCCCGTTGAGTTCCATATCAATATCGATACGGGAATGACCCGAATGGGTATTTTACCTCATGAGATTCACAATGTCCTCTGTACATTATCAGAAAAATCAAACTTACGGTGTAAAGGTATTTTTACACATTTCGCATCTGCTGATGAGCCCGGAACCACAACGGTTACTCAGCAGCTGGCGTTGTTTAATCAATCCGTACAGGCACTTAGATCAACAGGCATTCATCCCGAATTCATCCACACCAGTAACAGTGCAGCCTTGTCAAGATTTACACCGGTAGGCTGTACCCATGTCCGCCCGGGAATTATGCTATATGGGTGCAAACCGGACCCCGCTCAGGAATTTCCGGTATCACTCAAACCAGTTGTGACATTTAAAAGTAATATTGTCCGGTTAAAACAGGTCCCCGCCGGAACAAAAGTAAGCTATGGTGGCCATTACAGCGCTCCCACAGAAACCTGGATTGCAGTTATCCCTGCCGGATATGCACAAGGTGTCCCCCGTTTTTTGAGCAGTTGCGGGGAAGTGCTTATCAGAGGAAAACGATACAGGATTGCAGGAAATGTGACTATGGATTACATCATGATCGATGCGGGCCCTCAACCGGAAATAGCATTGGGTGATGAAGTAATAATTATTGGTGTTCAGGGGCACGAAGAGATCACCCCTGATGATATCGCTATTAAAGGAAACACAATAGGTTACGAGATTATCTGCAATCTGGGTACATCAGTCAGACGCACCTATCGACATAATGGCAGTACCCTCTACGAAATCCCCGGAACTATTTTCTGATCAATACTACTAAATCAGATCACTCATTCGTATTAGAACTGATGCGTGCATGGCTGCGAGTGCTCATCGATGAAAATTAATTGTGCAGTGCAGCAAAAGTGAAAATAGTGGAATATATTTATGAGTATGATGATTCATTCAGAAAAAAAAATCGGAACAGTAACCAGAAGATCCAGTAAGAACCTGTGGGTAGAAATTGATCAGGGGTGTGACAGTTCTACTGCAAAATGTGCCGTTGGTTGCGCTGGTTGCTCTGGAAACACTCGTCCCAGAAAAGCGATTATTTCACCGGTTGATCCGGAAAAATATTCTATAGGTCAAAAAATTGAATTTCTGCATACCTCCTTAAACGAAAACCTGGTTGCTTTCATTGTTTTTGGAATACCAATTTCAGCTGCATTTCTGACGCTGATTCTCTGGTACTGGATCTCGCCGGCGACAGTAGAAACTCCTATGTCATTTCTATCGGCAGCAGCAGCACTTCTGGTCGGGTTTGCAATTGTTACAATTGTCGATTCATGGTTCCGCTCAAAATTCCCATCAAAAATACTTTCCACTCTTTCATCAGAAATCTCTGTGAAACCATGATGAATGAACAATTTGATGAGTGGCTGGATTTTCCTGAACTGGTAGACCGTGTTCAGGAGTTTCTTGAAATTGGTTTTTTTGAAGAAGCAAAAGAATTACTCGACAAATACGCCAGTATGTATCATGACGAATGGGAGATGTACTTTCTTTACTCGCGTTTTTATACTGAAACTGATGATCTGCAGAAAGCAATCCAATGCCTGCACAAAGGTCTCAGATATGATAAGACCAACCCGGACCTGCTTCTGGGACTCTTTTATACACATACAATGCTTCATGACCCGCAAAAAGGCGGGCGGTATCTCTTACGTGCTGTCAAGCACCACCCGTCAAACGAACAGGTGCACTCATCACTGATCTGGTATTATACCGAAATAAACCAGCTCGACAATGCAATCGCCATTTTTGAACGGTTGCATTCTGAAGGCACATTCAATTCTGAAACATACCGTAATGGTGCTATCGCCTATCAGAGAGCCGGTAGATACGATGAGGCTGAGCAGGCATTCAAGACGGCACTTCAATTGAACGAACAGTATGAGGAAGTTGTCGATATGCTTGCAGATCTGTATATGTTTCAGGAAAAAACAGACAAAGCTATTGAGGTATATAAAGATGTCTTAAAAAAGTCATCAAAGAATTTACGGATTTTATCGAAAATGGTATTCTGTCATCTGCAGGCAGAAGAATATGAACCGGCCGCAAGTGTGGCAAAGGATATTATCAGACTCTATCCGAATTCACCATCAGGATATATAGATTTTGGTTATGTGTGCCTTAACACTAAAGAGTATGATAAAGCAATTGATCAGGCAAATAAAGCTCTTGACATTTCACCTCTTGACGCAGAAGCTATACGTCTGAAAGGCCTGGTCTTCTCAGAAAAGGGTCAGGAAAGTCAGGCTGATGAAGCGTTTGAGGGTGCAATAGCACTTGACCCTGAGAATGTCGAAATTGTCAGGGATTACTACAATCATCTGTATACGACTCATCGGTACGAAAAAATGCTTAACTGGGTCAATACCACGATATTAAACCAGCACCCTGACTGTGTTGAGGAATACTGGTTTCTTGCAGATTATTACCGTGAACAGGGTGAAAACTATAAAAGTTTTCAGTATCTTCACAAAGCTTACAAACTTATGCCATCAGAGAACGATCTGATGCCCCTTATGGCAGAGATACTTATCGATGAGGGACATATCGGGTTTTCCTACCCTATCTTGCTGAAATATGTCGAGAAAAATGGCTGGAACGAGATAATGAAAGAGTTTGAACACCATAAAAAATTTCGAAATAAACTCTCACGCGAAGGGATGCACTTCCTGCGTTTCTGGAGCAGAAAATCACCCGATTATCACACCTTTATTTTTAACTCTTATCTGAAAAAATTTCTCCTTATCTTTTCATCTCTTATCGTTCTATTACTATTGGGACCTGTATACATGTTGACAGGAATCAAAGGATCACTGGCAATGCTGGCATTATTTGGGATTTCAAACGCAATCTATCACACCACCAAATTTATTGCTGGCCGGCAACAGCGTTTTTTTCTCAAAAGCCAGGGACTACCGGCATGAGTGCAGCGCACCTTTTACTGCATATCTGCTGTGCTCCCGATGAAGCATGGGTTGTCAAGACCCTCAAAGATTCTTTTGAACTTCACGGTTTCTTCTGTAATCCCAATATCACCGATCCAGCAGAATATGTCCTTCGGTGCAGCGAAGCACGTAAAGTTGCAGACCATTATGGTGTGGCATTCACCGAAGATGAATATCTTCCCGAAATATGGGAAACAGCTGTTTGTGATGTTACAACTACCCCAGAAGGCGGTGAACGGTGCCGCAGATGTTTCAAACTCCGCCTCGAGCGCACTGCAGCATTTTGTAAATCAATCGGCTGGACAGATTTCACAACAGTAATGAGTATCAGCCCCCATAAAAATATCAGAGATCTTAATTCAATCGGCACAGAGTGTGCACAAAAGTTCGGTTTGACTTATCAATGTTATGATTTTAAGAAAAAAGATGGGTTCAGAAACAGTATTATTTTAAGCAGGGAGCTCCAGCTGTATCGTCAGGACTACTGTGGCTGCAGGTTGAGTAGGCTTGAAGCAGAAGCCAGAAAAATTAAAAAAACTTGAAACATTGCATAAAATATTCCAATTCTTTTTAGACAACACTCCAATGCAACCATAATTGATTAGCGTCAGCCCAAAAGCTAAGTCTTCAGGGAAAAATCACAAATTCCGTCAGTCAGCTGATATCTGGAGCAGTCATTACTCTCGTACGTCAAAATTTAAAAGATACAACCTGTACGGATGGAAAATTTTCATTCGACAGAACGGTTGCAGTTTCATTACCAGCAACTAAGTTACTCCCCGGAAATGCCTTCTAAGTACATTTTTCTATAAAAAAACAATTTTGGATCTGTCAATCGATAGGTATACTTTCCAAAAACAAGATCACTCCCGGTCTGAGTTCTGATTCCATAACCAATGTGAACATGAGGACCAGTGGTTCTGCCGGTCATTCCAATAGTACCTATAGCCTGACCGGCTTTGACCTGCATACCATTTGCAAAAAATCTTTTATCAAGATGTGAAAATGTTACTATCATATTGTCTTTAACAACTCCAATTGTGCGACCGGCGTTTACACTTGTTGTTACAACCACTTCCCCATCCATTGGGCTGTAAACTTTCTCACCAAGTATGGCAGCAACATCCATTCCGTAATGTGGTTGTCCACCACCAGTGCCGCGCTCACACCAGTCTCCGGTGATATACGCCAATGGATCCGAAACCAGAGTGATAAAATATTTATACACGTTTACCAGTTGTTTTTCCTGCTGGTTAGTAATAGTCTGTGGAGGATAAAATGTAAGTTTCAGGCCTGCAGGAATATTATATATATTTTTGATTTTTGGTTCATCAGTAAATCGAGTCATATTATAGATAGATACAGTTTCATTAATATATCGATCTATCTCCTGTGGAGTGGGTACAACAGCTTTAAAGCGGCATATCGCATATTTTGCTATCCGATAAAGATTATCCCCGTTTTTAAACGCATGATTATACACCCCACCATCAGGAATTACCAACTGTTGTGGTGCAAAGGGGCGTGGTACCGTAAAAGGTTCTATCGGTGGATTGAATCCGATAATCGCCAGAAACACTGCGGCAGCTGCCAATCGGGATACACCAACCATAGCAGCTGAATGAAACAGATCCCGACTCTTTTTTGCTGGAGTATTTAGTACATATTGAACTCTTTTAGCAAGTTCATCAAAAGCCTTTGTAATTGCACCATACTGCCTGTAATGTAATACCGGTACGCCCTCATCCTGCGCATTGCGAATGATTGCTGATTCGGGAATCTCCAAATCAAACATAATGGACTGAGGTAATAGTGAAACGCCATTATTACCTTTAAAAATAACCTGTTCGCACAATTTTTCCAGATACCGACGGTTTTCATTCATCGTTCTGGCTTTTCCAACCACCTTTGAATCGACATTTCCAAACACTTCATTCTTGACAATTCTTATTCTCACCCCGGAGTTCCGCTGCGCAAGTTTCTGGACATTGGACAAATAATCCTTGAGACTTTTTGTCGAAAGTGCATTAAGAGTGACCGGAATAAGATTGAGTTCACTATGAAGAAACAACGACCTGGTCAAGGGGTTCCAGACTGATGGCGTATCGATAATGATGTATTTATAATATATGCGAAGAGAATTTACATTTGATAGCAAGTTTGATATGTGTGAATTCGCGGGCATTTTAAATAATCCTGAACCCGCCGGTATGAGATCAAGACCCGGTTGAACATTTTGAATAATTTTTTTTATGTCGGTATCAAAAAGTGTTTCAGCAACTTTGGGATGAACTTTATTCTTAATAAATGAGCAAGCCTTAATATACCATACAGGTTCACTGGTGTTGTCTTTTATCGAATATCGTTTCCGAAACAGATCCCAGGAGGAACCGGATGGCGGGTCTGTTTCTTTTCCAAGAGCAACCGTTGCACTCCCCTGAACATCAAGGTCGATTACCAGTGATGGCCCTCTTCTGGAAAGTGCAGCAGCAAGATTGGTGGCTACAGTAGATTTTCCTACTCCACCTTTAATATTGGCAATATGGATGATACCGCCGTTGTCGGTATCTGCAAAAATAAGCGCTTTAGTTTCCCGCTCTCCCATACTGCCAATTCATCACTGCTAATAGTTTTGTTGTAATGCCTCAATAATAGCATCAACTTCACTCGGTTTGGACAATACACGATCCTTTTCATGACGAGCACGATCCTGGATAAAGTATGTGTCCTCATCTGCATTATACAGCAGGATTGGCAGATTTTCAAGTTTCTTACCAATTCTAAAATAGTTGTAAATGGATCTGCCTTTTCGCCAGGTATCCATATCCAGTAAAATGAGATCCGGATTTGATTCCTGAATCACAGAAATAAAATCATTAGTTGAGTAGCAATCAGTCACTTCATGATATAACTTCGAAACCGCATCTTTAATGTTGTTTCTCCGTATCCTTGCATCATCCATCAGCAAGACTTTCATAATCATCCTCCTTTATAATCAACTTAATATCCTAATAACAAAAACCTGCACACGTTTGTGCAGGAAAATTTTTTATCTCAGGTGGTGGAATCTGGGAACAATAAATTGTGAAAACTATCCCAGGTTATTAACCTGCAGACCCGGCTCCAATAGCAGCAACAAGATTTTCAGCTTTCTGATGAAATTCTTTTGCGAGAGTATCCGAAATAATTTCATTGCAGAGGATTTTAGCTCGATTTATATCTGTACCTTTAATCAGGAGAGCCAATTTCCATTTAATTGCAGTGTGGCGGAATTTTACTTTATCGTCTTTTAATGCTTTTTCCAGGTATGAAACAGCTGAATTAACATCACCTTTAGCTTCGTAACAAAGCGCTATTGCTTCGAGTGCTTCCCCCGCAATAAAATCAGCTTTTTCATTGCCTTGTGAGGCAATTGTATACCAGGTGATCGCTTCGTCATATTTCTCCTGATCATATAAAATAGCTCCGAGCATCAAAGCACTTTGAATACCCTGCACTGTCGAACGATAATTATCGGTCACATTTTTAAACAGTTCAACAGCTTTACCATAATCATGGCCGGTATAGGCTATCATAGCACTTCCGAATGCTTCACTGGCTTTATTAGCTGCCGATTTTTGAATCTGACCATAAATGGTAACTCCAGCAACAACAATAACAACCGCTACCAGAACACCCAGCAGCATGTTACCATTTTTTTTACTGAACTCCTTAACCCCGATCAACCAGGTTACCAAAGGATCTTCTTTTAAAATTTTTTCTTCTTTATTCTGATGAATATTCAAACTGCGCCTCCGGTAAAAAACAATGTATTGTGACTGGATTTCCACACTCAATACGTAATATCAGATCAATGATTTTCTAAACTAATCCGGAAAATATACATTCTTTCCAATGCAATCCATATAAATATGAATAGAAATTTCCAGTTTAGAGTATAAAAAAATGTTTCGCCTTACGAAAAAAGTCAATAGGTATGTAGTTTTTTTTAAAAATCGATCCATAAAACCGACTTCAATTCAGCGAAACAAAATTCTTTTTTAAAAGAACCCTTGAATAGTATAATATCGTTATAAATGATTCATCTTGTTAGAACAGAAGTATCAGATTAAAATAATTACCACGCATCTGTAATGGAGCAACACCAATTGGAACAGTATAATCATTACCTTCTTGAGCAGCTTAAAGAGCAAAATGAAATGCTCAAAGCACAATTGATGAGTACTTCTCTTATTCATGAATTTACAAAAGTACTTCATACCTGTACCGATTTCACCAGTATCATTAAAACAGTCCTTCTGGCGATACAGGAGATCATTGAGTTTGATCGAGTCATATTGTTTAATATAGACCGCGACCAATTCTGCCTCGCCCCTGCATCATGGGTTGGATTTGAAAAGCTGGACAAAAATGGACTCTCTATCTCTGTGGGTTTTGATGGTGGCGAGATTACCGATGCAATTTTTTTAAATCGCCATATATTAGTTGAAGAACCCGATAGTGAATTTGATCCATTCTGTAAGCAATTATCCTCAAACAGTTATCTTGTTATTCCTTTGGTATTAAAGGTAAATAAACGATGTTGGGAAGCGAAAAATTGTACCAGAACCAGCTGTCCTGTATACAAGGGCTATAATCCATACTGCTGGAGCATTCCAGGCAGCAGTCAACTCACCGAAGCAAAAAATGAGAATGAACGGCGAAACGCTTGTATTAATTGCAATTGTTTCAAGGTGGAGGGTGTGCTATGGATGGACCGAAAATTCCGTAACACCCCGGTTACCAGTGATGACATCACCGTTCTTACCGCTATCATGAATATTGCAGGCATTGTTATAGAGAACTTCAGAATCCTTGATGCACTTGACAAAGCTAACACCAGTCTTCAGCAGGCAAATGAACAGCTCAAGATTGTCAACCAGGACCTTCAAATTGCGCAGGGAAGAATCAGGTCTGATCTGGAACATGCACGAGTGATACAACAGGGCTTACTTCCACAAAATCTAAGTGGCAATGCCGATTTCAATGTGTATGCCCATTATTTGAGCGCAGATGCTGTGGGTGGAGATTACTATGATGTTTTTACAATCAGTCCTGGAAAATATGGCATTGTCGTCGCAGATGTTTCCGGCCATGGAATTGCATCAGCACTGATTATGTCAATGGCGAAAATGCTGCTGAAAACATACGCATCAAAAGTACCCAGTCCACAAAAAACACTTGAATACATTAACGAAACATTTCTATCGGAAATTAAAACAGACAATTTCGTAACGATATTTTACGCCATACTGGATTCATCCAATCATACGATTACCTATACTTCGGCTGGGCATTGCCCGGTATTTATTATCAATAAGGAAGACAATTCCTGCCAGCTTATCAAGGCAGACGGTTTGTTCATGGGTGTATTTCAAGACATGATGTTAAAAGAATCGATGTACGATTATAAACCCGGTACAATACGTGTGGTCTTATTCACTGACGGACTGATAGAGGCGCGTAAAATCACCGATGAGATGTATGGCATCGAACGTTTGATAGAATCGGCACAGAACTCTATTTCACTTCCACCCAGAAACGCTGTAGAGCATATTCTTAAAGACCAGCAAACTTTCTGTGGCAGCGAAATAAATGAAGACGATGTTACTATTCTTGTTGTCGATCTATGACCATAAAAAATCAACACTATCACCCATTTTTAAAAATACCCGGATTATTGCTTTCACAATAAATACGTGATGACGTACCGGAAATATTTACTTTTTAGAATGTTATGAAAGCCAGCGTACTTTAACTATTGAAATATCAATGGCATGATGCTATAACTACATATAGAGTATGTTATCTGAGACTGTTGTTATTATTTGTGGCATTTAATAAAATAACCAGTGATAATTCAACAAGTTAGTGTTAAATTATAGTAAAAACTGAACATACTCCGGAGGCAATCAGATGTCTGTAAAAATTGGTTCGTTTCGATTAATTCCACCGATCTTACTGCTATTTGCTCTCTCAGTGATAGCACAACAGGGTCTCCAGACAAAAAAAACACTGGCAATACTGAAATTGAGTACACATGGGATTCCGTCTATGACGGCAGATGAGATATCTGATGGAATTAGAGCGGAGATGAGACATTTATCGGTATATGAACTTATCGACCCGGCAACCATCCAGAGTGTTCTTCGTGATCAAAATATGGGAAGCTCAAGTGAATGCAATCAAAACTCATGTGCAATTCAAATCGGACAGATACTTGGAGCAGATCGTGTTGCGATGGGGAGTATCAGCCTCATTGATGGGACCTATTCTGTAAATATCAGGACAATAGAGATCAATACAGGAAGGATTGTCAATGATGTTAATGAGTATTACAGTGGAAAACCACGCTATTTTCAAACAGATCTCATCCCGGTAATTGCGGCAAAAATGAGTGATACTCCGGTTCCGACAATTAAGAAACGAAGAAATCCGGTAGCAAAATTTATCATTATCGGCTCAACAGTAGCAGTTGCTGCACCCGTTGCAATCATAGTATGGAAAAAAAGTTCTGATGAAGAAGACGCAACACCAACGACAGAGGTCCGAGTTCAATGGAAATGATTAAAAAAATTGCCAGTCTCATACTGACAGTAACAACCTGCACAATATTCACATTGTGCACATCTGAAAACCACACCCCCCTCTCTCCGGAAACTTCGATACAGGCGAATGTCGTATGGGTGTTAAACGGTGTGATACAAAATCCATCTGAAGTGAGTTTTGTTCGTATCACGGTTACATCATTGTGCACTAATGCTAAAACTATGAAAGTATTTCCATTTTCTTCTGATAGTGGTTTAGCGGCCTCTGTTGCAACGGGTTGTCAATTTTCACTTCTGTTCGAAGGCCTGGACGAAAATTATCAGACGTTATACAAAGGCGAAGTTGTGAACCAGACCGCTACTGGCCCATCCGTATCTGTGCGAATAACAGCTCAGGCATGCACCCCTGCACCACCAGACAGTTTTAAAGCTGTTCCAGCCGGAAAAAGAATACGTTTATCATGGAAAGACCGATCGAATAACGAAACTGGTTTTATCATAAAACGTTCCATTGGTAATAACGTTAACTTTTCGATACTCGACACACTGACAGACAATAGTTATATTGACACATTAAACATCAAACGCGGCTACCCTTATTACTATATAGTTTTTACGTTCAATGATCTGGGACTTTCAGTAATCGCCGATTCAATCAACGGATTTACCCTTGGTGCTAATACCCGTCCTCGATTCATTTCAACAGTTGCAGACATGGATTCTTTTGCCGAAGTGGGAAAAACATATATCGACACTATCAGGTTCTTGGATAGTGATGCAGGCGACAGTATCTGGGTTTCGTTGGTCTCACCGCAAAAAGGTGTCTCATTAACGGACTCTATAGTTACCTGGACACCAGATTCAACACAAAGTGGTCAACGGGTTACCATACTTGCAATAGTAACGGACCAGGATCTGAGCAGAGACAGTCTTATATGGTCTATTAAGGTGCAAGGTACTGGGATAACTTCTCTGGCTCCGGTTTTTTCGGTAAGCAAACTTGACCTTGACACATCATTATTACTTGGCCAATTATATTCCGATACACTCAAAGCTACTGATCCGGAAAAACAACCACTTACTTATAAACTGCTTTCTGCTCCCAATACTGCGACGATAGACAGTGTCGCTGCAATAGTCAAATGGCAAACAGATTCACTGGGACGTTTTGAATTCGCAGCAGCCGTCTTTGATGCTACCGCAAAGAGTGATACAGTTTCCTGGAGTGTAATCGTAGCCAAACCCTGACAGGTTTTTTACAACATTCGATTCATGTCCAGCTATCGAATGTCGAGTATTCTTTAATTATAAGACTTAATGTGTGGACATTTTTTTTGAAAGATTTGATTTATTAACCTTCTTTTTACAACAAAAACCCGGCATTTTGTGGACATCTGCGTCCATAAATTCCATCACTTCGCTTTCTGAAATTCATGCATTTCCACACATATTATGCTACATTGTTGATAGATATTGAATATAATCAGATTGGCTGTGTTTCAGCAAAACACAATTGTATTTAAAGTGCTAAAGCAATTTAAACCCTTAAATAAGTTTAATAGGCGAAACATTAGAATTGACAATAAAAGAGTACTTAGTCAAATAAAATAGCAGAAGCGACTACATTATACTGGAGGTATTTAGATGATTACCCGTATGTCTTTCAAGCCAGCATACAATACACACAGAAGCATTCTTCAAATCATACTTCCTGCTGTCGCATGCACCTTTCTTTCAGGATTAATTACAAGTCCGTATGCCCAGCCAGCAAAAGGTGCTAATAAATTTCTGGGAAACATCACTACACGAAACCAGGTTCGTACAGATTTTCTTAAATACTGGAACCAGATTACTGGTGAAAATGAACACAAATGGGCAAGTGTTGAAGGTAGTCGTGACCGCATGAACTGGGGCGGTGGTAATAATATTGCCAATTTTGCAGTACAAAATAATATTTTCTGGAAATTCCATACACTTATATGGGGAAGCCAGTACCCATCATGGATGAACAGTCTTTCTCAATCTGAACAGCTAACTGAAATTGAAGAGTGGTTTGACGAGACTAAAAAAGCTTACCCTGACATCCCTATGATCGATGTCGTTAACGAAGCATATGAAGCCAATGGTAGAAGACACGCTCCCCCCCCCTGGAAAAACGCTCTTGGAGGAAATGGCACTACAGGATTTGATTACATTATCAAAGCATTTCAGATGGCACGTCAACGCTGGCCAAAGGCAATATTAATTTATACCTAAACTCGGCGATTTATAGACATAAAAATAATCATTTTGCATAAAAATTTCACATTCAGATCGTTCAGCTGTTTTCTTCTAGCATTTTTACACAAAACCAGCGTCCATTTCGACCACAATTGCCATTTTTGCTTTACA
>JBNKZD010000031.1:0-51980 GCA_050301235.1 Chitinispirillaceae bacterium
ATTATAAAAAAAGTGCGGTTCTACCATGGAATGCACCGCTTTATGCCAACGCTCTGCAGAATGTATGGCGCAAAAGTCAAAGAGGTTTCTGTTAATCACCGACCGCGAAGCAAAGGTAAATCACACTACGGTATTGGTAACCGGGCTCTGAATGGACTGATGGATACGCTGGCTGTCAGATGGATGCTTGAACGTAATTTACATTATCAAATAAAAAGGATTGAACAATGATCTGGGACACTTGGGTTATTATCGGATTTGTGGCACAGGCACTCTTTACCGCCCGCTTTGGCGTACAATGGATTGCAAGTGAAAAACGTAAAAAATCACACATTCCCGAGGCATTCTGGTATTTCTCCCTTTTTGGTGGATTACTTCTGCTTGTTTACTCCATCCACCGGAAAGATCCTGTGTATATCCTTGGACAGGCAACAGGTGTTTTTATCTATTTGAGAAATATCTACTTCATTTTTCGTCAGAAGAAAATCACTGCGACTTCTTCAGTACCTTCTCAAAGCCAATAGCTTCATGCACTACAGGGTACTAGTCACCGGAACAACATCGATACATGGTTATCCGATTTTTTCTCACCTTCGTACCCTTGATGATTTTTCTGTATATGGAATCCGTTCACCTAAAATGCGCTTACCCGACAATACCGAACCATTATGCATTACCGATCGGAACGGTTTAGCAAAAATTAACAGTAGATTCCAGCCAACTCACATAGTTCACTGCGCCGGTGTATGCGACCTTGATGTATGCGAAGAACGGCCACAGTGGGCTGAATCCATGAACACCGATGGAGCGCGTGCAGTCAGTGAAATCTTCGGTGAAAGTAGCCACGTCATTTATTTAAGCGCAGATCTGGTTTTTTCGGGAAATGCAACACCCGTTCGTGGATACCGGGAGACTGATAATCCCGAGCCCGTTAGTGTCGCAGGAAAAACAATACTTGCCGCAGAAAATGTCATTAGAAATAACCCTCATAACACCGTAATCAGACTTGGTCTGCCAATTGGTAAATCGGTTGATGGAACCAAAGGTGCTGTCGATTTTATTGATTGCCGTTTAAGAAGATCACTGCCGATAACGCTGTTCCATGATGAATATCGCAGCTGTATTGCCTGTGAAGATATCGCTATGGTCACAGAAAAGTGTATACGTCAGAATATCGAGGGACTTTACCATCTGGGCGGTCCCAAACGTCACAGTCTTCATGATATTGGTAAATGGGTACTTGAACTGGGCGGTTATGACAGCTCGTATCTCAAAACGATTTCGCGCACAGAAGAGATCGGGGGACCGCCGCGAATGGGTGATGTGAGCCTTAATTCTTCTAAAATTCTCAACTTGTTAAAAGTTAGTCTGGAATCACCAATTTAAACAGACTGTTTACAAATCAAAGGTACTTATCTCTGCATTGCAATTCAGAACATAAGCTTTTTCTTAGTATTGGTTGCCTTTTTTGTTGTAGTTGATTGCTGACCACTGAAAAGTTTGATCATGTTGGCGGGTTTCCGGCCACCTCTTCCACCATGAATATCACATGTGTCAAGTTCCGTTTCGGCGAAGAAAAATTCTGATTCCGCTTTGGGGCATGATGGAAGTGCTACATTATGTGACTCTTTACACATCATTACAGCTTTTATACCCTCCGGCACTTCAAAATCTTTTACCGGTAATTTTTTATGCAGTGGTTTCATAGTCCGAACCCAGACCGGAATCGCAGCAAAGGAACCGGTAACACCGGTTCCAAGCGATCGTCTTTCGTCAACCCCAGCCCAGACACCACAGACTACCTGCGGCGTAAAGCCAATAAACCAGGCATCGGAATAATCATTAGTCGTACCGGTTTTTCCAGCTGCAGGACGTGTAAAACCAAGACCCGGTACCGAGGCTGCAGTTCCGCAACAAACCACAGACCGCATCAGCGAACACATAAGAAACGATGTTCTGGCTGAAAGAACCTCTTTTTCCTCAGGTTGATGCGTTTCAAGTACGCGTCCGTTCTTGTCAACTATTTTTTCGATAAAATAAGGAGTAGCCATCACTCCATGATTGGCAAATATCTGATAGGCATTCACCAATTCTATAGGAGTGGCTTCACACGCTCCAATCGCCAGTGCCGGTACTGGATTCATCATGTGCTTCAGTCCCATTCTTCGGGCATAATCAATCACGACCCTGGCACCCACCTTATTAAGCACCTGAATGGCAACAAGATTTACCGATTTTGCCAGAGCTGAACGGATTGAAATCGGCCCGTTAAATACTCTGTCATAGTTCTCCGGACGCCATTCTCCCTGATCGGTCATGAGCGTTATCGGCTGATCGAGCACTACGGTTGCAGGTGTATATCCGTTCTCAAGTGCAGCAGCATAAACGAAGGGTTTAAATGATGAACCCGGCTGACGACGTGCCATCATGACCCGGTTGAACTTACTTTCTTCAAAGTTGCGTCCGCCAATAAGCACCCGTATTGCCGCAGTTGACGCATCAATTGCCACAGCAGCCATTTGTGCCTGGCGAAGTTTAATTGAATCAGGAAGTTGTTTATACTCTTTCTCGTGAAGACCGTAGATTGAATCAAACGATGCCAGAAATTTCTCACGCGGTATTTTCAGTTGTCTATCAGCGTTGGTACTGTCAAGAAAAATCCGATTGAGACGCTTCTGAAGACTAGTTACCTTTTCGGAAAGAGCATGCTCCGCAGAATCCTGTGCAGCCGGATCCAGCGTGGTGTAAATATGCAGACCACCGTTATACAGCATGTCATCACCATACTTGTCCGCAACATATTTTCTTACCATTTCCAGGAAGTATGAACCAATTCCACTCCTCTGGATCTGTATATTGGCTTTAACAGGAATGGCAACAGCACTTCGATAATCCTCTTCCTGAATAACCCGCATCGATTTCATTGCTCGGAGAACCGTATTACGTCGTGAAGTAATCCGCTCGATATTAGCTGGTTTGTCAGGACGGTATCTCTCAGGCAGCTGTATCATTCCTGCAATCAATGCACACTCATCAAGAGTTAAATCCTGTACATGTTTACTGAAATAGTATTGCGCTGCAGCTTCTACCCCATACACACCAGCGCCTAAATAAACCTGATTGAGATACAGCTCTACAATTTCCTCTTTTGTATAACAACTCTCAAGCTGGACAGCCGTCAGGATCTCTCTTACTTTACGAATAATTGTCTGTTTTGATGTCAGGTACACATTTCTGGCAAGCTGCTGTGTCAGTGTCGATGCCCCCTGAGCTATATGCCCGCGTAACAGGTCAGCAGCTGCTGCCCCAAAAATTCGAATGAGATCAACTCCCCAGTGATCATAAAAACGTCTGTCTTCAATAGCTATTACAGCACTCTCAAGTGCAGGCGGGATTTTTTCCAGTGGAACCCAGAATCGCCGTTCAATATGGAATTCTGAAAGAAGAGAACTGTTCGCATCATACACCTTGGAAACCAGAGCCTGCTCAATATTCTGCATCTGGTTCACCGACGGAAGCGTGATATACAATTGATTTAAAAACCTGAACCCTGCAGTACAGCAGAAGCTGACCAGGAAAACAACCAGGATTAACGCACCGATCCAGACAATCCCCTGAGTTTTTGTCTCCGGGGGTTGTTTTTTCTGCTCAAAAACGACAAAATCATCATCAATATTTTTCATACACCTAAAAATAGAGGTCGGAAAGGTTCAAGTCAATCATACTGATATATTTTGATCTCTGTTCTACATTGAAATCAGGCCACAGTTATTGTACATATTATTATTTTTACACTATTAATGAAACAATAAAGGAGTATTCATGTCAAAAACCGCTCTCATCACTGGAATTACCGGGCAGGATGGTTCCTATCTTGCAGAACTTCTTTTGGAAAAGGGATATGAAGTTCATGGATTGATTCGACGTTCCAGCAGTTTTAATCGGGATAGAATTGAACACATATATAAAGATCCTCACGGGAAAAGTGCCCGTTTGTTCCTCCATTATGGTGATATGTCTGACAGCAGTAATATGAACCGCATTCTGGAAAAAGTACAACCGGTTGAAATTTATAATCTTGCAGCACAATCACATGTAAGAGTGTCTTTTGAAGTACCCGAATACACCGCAGATGTAGATGCGACCGGAACATTACGTCTTCTTGATGCAATCAAGGAATCTGGTATACACCCACGTTTTTACCAGGCATCCACTTCGGAACTTTATGGTAAGGTTCAGGAAGTCCCGCAGAAAGAAACTACTCCATTCTATCCCCGCTCTCCTTATGCAGTTGCGAAATTATACGCCTACTGGATTGTAATCAACTACCGTGAAGCATATAATCTCCATGCATCAAATGGTATCCTTTTCAATCATGAATCTCCGCGTCGGGGAGAAAATTTTGTAACCCGGAAGATCAGCCTCAGTGCTGCAGCTATTAAAACCGGGAAACAGGATTGTCTTTATATGGGAAATATCGATTCGTTACGTGACTGGGGATACGCCCCCGATTATGTTAAAGCAATGTGGCTCATACTTCAGCAGGATGCACCTGATGATTATGTTATCGCCACTGGCGAGATGCATACTGTACGTGAATTCATCGAAAAAGCCTTCAGTATGCTCGATATGCCTATTACATGGGAAGGTAAAGGAGAAAAAGAGGTTGGGGTAGATAAAAACAGTGGAAAAATTCGGGTAAGAATTGATCCAAAATATTATCGTCCAACAGAAGTCGAGCAGCTTCTGGGAGATTCTACACGAGCCCGGACAAAACTTGGATGGAAACCGGAAGTCACCTTTGAACAACTGGTAGAGATCATGGTGAAAAGTGACCTTGAAAAATGTCAAAGTGGTGAGAATATCGGTTTAAATTAAAAATTAATTTCCTACTCCTTGCATATTCAAATAGTATATGGATATGCAGGGGGGTTGTTTCCAGTGTTTGTTCAAAAGTTCAATGTTCAGGGTTCAAGGTTACAGGTAGAGAAAGTTTGTGTTTCGATACATTTTCAGAGTTGAAGGTTTAGAGGTACTACAATCCGGGACGGGAAATCTTTTAACTCTGAACCTCTGAACAGTTTTCAATTAATTTTTTGAAATTATCTCCTTCACTTCAACGTAATAGTATTATCAGGAAAGCTCGTGTCATTAAGGATCGAATATTTAGAATTATGAAAATAGTGAATAACCACCGATTCAGTATATCTTTCATCCTTGCCATAGTACTATTAAACTTACCTGCTGCATCCGCTAACAATGACATCGACTGGAAACTGACATCGAAAGAGGTTGATGATCTTCCTTTCTCAAGTACATTTATTGATTCAGTTAAAAATGCCAACTCATTTTCCTCTGGTAATCGCTCAATCAGAAAACTGGGAATTCAGAGAATACAGAAAGAGACCCTGGTGTATGAAATCGGATGGGGACCTGTTAAAGCCGGTTACATCATTTTGTCAACAGATTTCAATCCCGTAGACAACGTGATCATCCTTGGTGGTAAAGCTCTTTCAAACAATTTTGTGAGTGCATTTTATAAGATGCGGGATTATTTATTATCCACAGTTGATGCTGACGGGCTCTATCCGATCTTTTTCGAACAACATCTGCGTGAGGGTAAAAAATATAAAGCCGACCGATGGATGCTTTTCGATAAAAATGCCGGAAAAATTCATATTAAAGAAAAAAAGTTCAAAACTATAGAAACGAATGAATTCGTCTATGATTATTTATCTATTCTCTATTATGTAAGAGCAATGAAAACCGCACCCGGCGATACCTTTACTCTAAAAACATATACCGATTCGAAAATCCATCCGATTCTAATTAAATGTGCTGAAAAAACTACTATTAAAGTTGATGCCGGAACATTTAATTGTGTTCGACTGGAACCAACACTTGCTGGTGATGGAAAAACTTTTAATAAAAAGGACAAACTGGACGTGTTTATTTCTGATGATCAGCGCAGACTTCCGGTATTGATCAGATCAAAAATCAAGTTTGGTTCGATTACCGCAAAACTTATCTGGTATGAGTTGAAAACAATTTCAAAATAAAAGTACTCTATGATAGATTTTATAATTAACACAGATAAAAACCTTTTCATTTTTTTCAATACATGGTTTTCATCGCCGTATCTTGACATTTTTTTTAAGACCATTACCGAGCCCCGCAACTGGATCATTCCAATGGTAATAGCAGCTGTTTTGTTTAGTATAAAAGAAAAAAAGAATGCGATTACAGTACTGTTACTGGCAATAATCACAGTTGCAGCAACCGATCTGATATCAGTAAGAATTGTAAAACCGTTAGTAGGTCGCCTGCGCCCCTGCCATCCGGATATACTTATCGAGGGGTGTAATTACCTCCTTGGAAAGAAGCGATCATTCTCATTTCCTTCATCACATGCAACTAACATGTTCGGGCTTGCCACACTTTTTGCCATCTTCTATCCCAAACGGGTCATCTACTTCATGACATTCGCCAGTTTAATCGGTTTTTCCCGTATTTATTGTGGTGTACATTATCCAGGAGATGTTCTTGGTGGCATTGTATTAGGTGCAATCATCGCATGGTTAATTTATAACATTTACTTCTATATTCGAAAGTATTTTTTTCAGAAACAGCCACTATCACCTCAAAGCAATTCGCAGCTACTACTACCCGACCAAAAATAGCATCATTTCATCGCACTACTGGTATTTTTTTTGCATTTTTAAATTCGTGGACAGATCTCTACCTAATTGAAAGGGCAACTCCATGATAGTTGAAAAATGTACGATGGTTTTATTGCAACTTTTTCTTCTTCCAACACTCATTTATTCCACAACTATGCGTGATACGACAGATTCAGCATTTGCAGCAAATGGATCCGGATATGGAACTGGCATGTGGTGGTTCTGGGTAGCAACATTACTGGCAATTGTCGGACTTGCAATCTGGTGGGCATCACGACCAGGAAGTACGCCTACAAACACAAATACGAGAACTGGTCCGTGATTGGCATATTACAAGATGTATGATGAAAGACTGTCCCGCTCAATTTGAGCAGTATCGACAGTCGCATGTTTTCTATCCTTGTGTATTCTGGGCAACATTATGGTAACAGTACATCCGGGAAAAAGAATATTATTCTCAATTGTTATACGGCCCCCATGGACTTCGACAACATGTTTTACAATAGACAGTCCAAGACCGGTCCCCCGTTTGCGGGTAGTGAAAAATGGATCAAATATTTTTCCCAGATGTTCAGCCTTGACACCGGCTCCATAATCGGTAATCTTTGTAAAGCAACATGCATCCTCAGAAGTAATGGTTATCAGAATGTTTTTACTCGAGCCGCTATGTTGCATGGCATTATCAAGGATATTCATGAAAACCTGTTGCATTTTCAGAGAGTTTGCCTTTACTCTCATATCAGCAGAACTGTCTGATTTAATCTCTACATAAAACTGATTTTGCGGACTGGAACTGCTCCAGATTTCTACAGTTTCCCGTATAAGGTCTTCAAGATCGATAGTTTTAATCTTTGATGGTTCGATTGGTCTTCCGAGTTCAAGAATCTCCTGCATCAATTTTTTAAGCCGCTCTACATGAGTAAACAGATGCTCTCTATACATACGATATTCCTGCACATCACCGATATCCTGAAAAAGCGCTTCAAGGACGACAGAAATGGCATTGAGCGGATTGCGGACTTCATGAGCCACACCCGATGTAAGCTGTCCAAGCAGCCTGAGTTCCTGTGATTGAGCAAGCAACTGTACCTGATCATCATTGTTTTTATTAGATGTTTCAATTTTACCTGTTTCAGAACATTCCTTACCAAGAACACATAACTGTGACATAAATGGTATAAGCGTCAATTCAAAAGTTCTTTGCGTTCCCAGGATATGACACATCACTTTGCATTTTGACCTGCTGCCGGTCTCCAATACATTTCGCAATCGTATATCCATTTCCGAGGATGATTCCCATTGCAAAAGTTTACACAAAGGATGACCTGCCGCCGATTGAACATCAATCCCCGTTTTCTCTACCGCAGCACGGTTCCACATTGTACAACACAAATCCTGGTCCAGAATAACAACCATATCCGATATGCATTCAACAACATCACGGAACTGTTTTTCCGTATTCTTGATATCAAAATTGTTCAACACGGTCACATCCTGTCATACCACTGAAAAAACTGGCATTATTTAATTGTAAAACTGCGACTTCACAATTCCCAAATTGATAATTTTTTTCCCAAATTGAGAAATCGATTTGAAGTTGATTTGAGTCGACATAGAATCAAATGATCAAAATCTGTTCAGCTTCGATTAATTGTGATAACTCAGCTGTTAATAGTTTCCAGCTTTCTGTATAATGATGAAAGGGAAATACCCAATGCTTTGCATATTTCATGTTTATCTTCGTTAAAATGGTGCATAGCGCTGATTATATGTTCCTTTTCAATAGTTTCAAGATCCCACTTCGGTTCAGGAGTACTTTCATTGCAGGGTTTATTAAGGATCCCAGGAAAATGGGCTAACGATAGTGGATTACCACGCGCAAGCAGTAACGCTCTCTCGAGCATATTTTTCAATTCCCTGATATTTCCAGGCCAGTAATACCCCACGAGAGCATCTATCACCGATTCATCAACAGGAAACTGAGAATACCCGAAACTTACCAGAACTTGCTTAATAATACCAGGTATATCACATTTTCTATTTCGAAGTGCAGGTAATTCCACAGGGAAAACACATATTCTATAATATAAGTCAGATCTGAATGTTTCCGCTCTTGCAGCTTCAAGAAGATTACGGTTTGTTGCACAAATCAATCGAAAATCGCTGGTACGTATTTTGTTTTCCCCTATCCGACGAAATGAGCGTTCCTCAATGGTTTTTAGCAGTTCAGCCTGAACAACGGTGTCCATATCCCCGATCTCATCGAGGAACAACGTACCCCCATCAGCGATTTCAATCAACCCCTCACGGTCCTTTATGGCTGATGTAAACGCTCCACGGGCATGTCCATAGAGTTCACTTCGCAGAATTTCACCCTTTAGACTCGAACAGTTCAACTCTACATAGTTTCCGCGAGCCCGTGCACTATGATCGTGAATCCACCGTGCCAGAACACCTTTACCAGTACCAGTTTCTCCTAATATCAATACTACTGTATCATTAATTGCTGCAGTCTGTGCATAACTCATAACGTTACGCATAGGCGAAACAGGGTTAAAGTAAGTTCTGGGAGCTTCCGGAGTTAATCGTTTTCTCATAGAGTCCCGCCGTCGTAACTCCCCCACTTCCAGGCTGTTTTTTAAATACAACTCCAGATCATCAAGATTTACCGGTTTAGTAAGGAAATTCTCTGCACCAAGCCGAATTGCCTGAACCGCCATTCGTAACTCACTTACTCCGGAAATAACTATTATTGTTGAATTCTCGTTTGATGCATGAAATTCCGGAATAACATCGATGGCACAACCATCCGGAAGTCCGACATCAAGTAATATAGCATCGTATATCTGATTAGTTAATAATTTCCGTGCATCAGCCAGATTATGGACATAAGTAACTGAATATCCTTTTGCAGTAAGATATTTTGAATATCCAAAGACCGTCGCCTCATCATCTTCTACAATCAATATTTTTGCGGATTTCACACAGCCCTCTTACAATTTGAACATTGAATACATACCAATTTTTAGACCATTTGAAAGTAATATTGTTTCAAGCAATTTTCTTGCCAGGTGTTTAATCATTTCTGAATTTCTCTTAGGGATTGCAGTTTTCAGCTATATGATAGAAAGGTTTTAATCGCAATATTTTTTGGAATTTGCAAATCAAAGATATCATAACGTAGTGTCGCCTACCTGTGAGCCGACCACCATACACTACGTGCCCCCAAAAGGAATACTAATAATCAGTAAACATCGGATTAGACCAGGATATTCTGGAATGGTTAAACATTTAGGTCCGGGATATCAAACAAGAATGAATGCAGTTCTTAGAATGTATATGCAAGCAAAAAATGGCAATGCCAGAAAAGTGCCTGACCGAAGGCTATCAAAAAAGAACTCAAGGATAAATGAGAACGGGTAATCGGAACTTACCATAGCAGGTCGCCTGGTTTTGTTTTTTTCTTTATCAATATCTTTTGTATAATTTATCGGGATCGGGTGTAAAAAGAAATTTACATTCAATTTCATCCATCAACGCCTGATACCGAAACCACTCTCATTTTCCCGTAAAGCACACTCATCGATTATACATTGTTCAACCCGGGCGAATGCCGGTCCATCACGAAGCATGTCAAGAAAAGATGAGCATATTGTCTCATCCCCCTGAACTTCCCCCTCAACACTTCCATCATCAGCATTTCTTACCCAGCCACTTAAATTCAAATGATGAGCAACATCTTGTGTAAAATACCGAAATCCGACTCCCTGAACAATTCCCGAAACCACGAATCGGTATCTTTTCACCATTTTATAATTTTATTTTCTGGAAAAAAAGTTCAGTATGATCGTGATAACCAGGCTGAGCAGAATTGATGTAACCACCGGAATATATATGCGAAACTTATCAGAACCAATCTGAATATCGCCAGGTAAACGACCTAATGGTATCTTGTCCGATACCATAAAAAGCAAACCAATAACCAGAATAATTGTTCCGGCAAGTACCATAAATCTTCCAACATCGATCCAGTTCATAACTTCTCCTAAAATGTTGAGACAATAATGAGTTCCTGACAGCAGATGGACCGCAATCAGCCCTCGCTATCGATTGTTTTATCAAACAGATCCGATTGCAGTACAGCATTGGGAGGTTTCAATCCAAAATAGCGATATGTTTTCATGGTCACCTCTCTGCCCCGTGGTGTCCGTTTCAGATATCCGGACTGAATCAGATATGGTTCATATACTTCTTCGATTGTATCAGGCTCTTCGCCCACGACAACAGCTATGGTGCTCAATCCAACAGGGCCTCCGCCGTAATGGTTGATCATCGACTGGAGAATATTGCGGTCCATATCATCGAGCCCCTGCTGATCCACTCCCAGCATCGAAAGCGTCTTATTAACAACAGCTAATGTGATATTGCCATCACCCTTTACCTGAGCGACATCACGGCACCTTCGCAGCAGCCGGTTTGCCACACGAGGCGTTCCCCGCGCACGTTTCCCCAGTTCTAAAGCAGCATCAACACCACACTGAACGCCAAGAATCCCGGCAGAACGTACTATTATGCTCTGAAGTTCCTCCGGAGTGTAATAGTTAAGACGACATACATACCCGAACCGCGCGTGCATTGGTGATGTAAGCATTCCGGCCCGTGTCGTCGCCCCCACCAGGGTAAATGGCTTAAGTGTCAAGCGTATCGAACGAGCTGCAGGGCCTTCACCAATCATAATATCAAAAACAAAATCCTCCATTGCCGGATAAAGCGCTTCCTCCACCACACGGTTAAGCCGATGAATCTCATCGATGAAAAGTATCTCTCGTTCAGCAAGATTGGTGAGATTTCCGGCAAGATCACCCTTTTTTTCGAGCACCGGACCGGATGTCGTCTGTATACCAACACCTAATTCACTTGCAAGAATTCGTGACAATGTAGTTTTTCCAAGTCCCGGCGGACCACAAAACAGGATGTGATCGAGTGCTTCACCGCGCATTTTTGCTGCTTCGACAAACACACCAAGATTCTCCTTGAGGGTCTCCTGACCGACAAAATCACTGAACCGCAACGGACGCAATGTCGCATCGATAGCATCGTCATCCTTACCATCCGATGCGCCTGATATCAGTCTGTTGTCTTTATCCGATGTCATACTATCTTTCCGTTTCAGTGCACGGTTCCCAGTAATGATTGGCCTCTGCAGCTTTCGTGAAATTTTGCACCGTGTATATTTGCACCTCTGAAGGTAGTTGTAGAAAAAACTGATTCTGCCCAGAATGACTGCTCCAGTATACTTTTCTCAAAACTGCAATCAGTAAACGTGGTACCGGTACATCTCAAGTGCGGGGCATGCATCGAAACCATATCAAGCCGTGTGCAGGTACAACTCTCAATTACAGCTCCATGTGCCACAGCATTACTTAACTTGCACTGTACTAGTTCACAGTGAGTGAACCGGGTATCTGAAATGTCCGACCAGGAAAGGTCACTGTCGTATATGGTCGTCTTGGTTAAATGACTATTCTTTATTGACACCCCGTTAATTTCACATCGCTGCAATTCAGTATTATCAAATGAACAGCTGTCAATACGTGTCCTCCCAAATTCACAATCCTTGAAACTGGCACTATCAAATACGCAGTTGCTCAGATCGGCATCAACAAAATCGGCTTTTTCTATTTTAGAAAAGGAAAAATCTGCTCCGGTACAATCAGACGTACGGAAATTGGGATGATTTACATTACTGATTGGCAAACCGCTCAACCGTCCGATTACCATAGTTGCACCCGCAATAACCGAATGTTTAAAATCTGCCTTTTTCAGATTACACTCCTGAAAACAGGCACCACTAACATTACAGAAACTCAGTAATGCACCCGAGAGGTTTGCACACCGAAAATCAGCGCCACTGAGGTTTGAGTGCGACAAATCAATTCCCGAAAGATTAAGATTTGCACAACTTACACCAGATTGCACTCTTTTTACTATATCTGCTTTATTCATATCACCTGTAATGATTTACGGATCCACTCTTCAACCGGTGCATCCTTTTCAAGCGTCTCTTCAACCCTTGAAAGCGCTTTGACCACCTGCCTATCATTATATCCTAACGCCACCATTGCTTCAAATGCTTCATCCCGCACACTCCTGCTCTGCGAGACTGTGGCAGCACCACTCTTCGAACTGCTGCGGGAAGTGGATCGAGGAGATGAAGCTGTATTAACTTTGCCTTTCAACTCAAGAACCATTCTTTGTGCTGTTTTTGCACCAACTCCTGGAATCTTCTCCAGCCGAGATGGATCTGCATGCGCGACACTTGAGATAAGCTCTTCAACAGAAATCCCTGAAAGTACACTGAGCGCCACTTTCGGCCCGATCATCGAAATGCCCGTAAGTAACCTGAATATATCCCGCTCCTGTTCACTCCAGAAACCGAACAGACGGTGCGCATCCTCACGTACATGGTAATGCGTAAGCACTTTTACTTCACTACCCGGATCGGGCAGCTTTTCAAATGTTGAGAGAGGGATTGAAATCTCATACCCGATTCCAAACGCTTCCACACAAACCCGCGAGATCTCCTTTATTGTCAACACACCTCGAATATATTCAAACATTTATTTTATACCCCATCAACCGCCTATGGCAGTTAAAATCACACACCGCCACCGCCAGCGCATCATATGCATCAGTATAGTCGTGTGTCTTTGGAATAGCCATGAGCATTTTTACCATAAATGCCACTTGTTCTTTTGTAGCATTACCATTACCGGTAACAGCTTTCTTTATCTCCCGCGGAGCATACTCCCGTACTTCTGCACCAATCTTAAATGCAGCAAGCATCGCTACGCCACGCGCATGCCCCAGAAGCAGTGTAGAATGGACATTTTTACTGTAAAACGCCTCTTCAATACACACGCAGTCCGGCTTGTGCTGCTGCATGAGACTGGTAAGAGAATCGTAAATTTTTGTCAAACGTTCTGCCAGTGCCGATGCAGTATTTGTGGTAATAACCCCGGAATCTACCCAGGAAACGGTATTATTCACCGTTCTGATCACTCCGTATCCGGTCACCGCAGTGCCGGGGTCAATACCAAAGATTATCATTTACTGAGATTCTCCATCTCCTCATCAGAGATATCGAAGTTTGCGTATACATGCTGCGTATCATCAAGATCGTCCAGCGCATCCACCATTTTCATAAGCCGTGATGCATTGTCACCGGAAACCGGTACGGTTGTTTCAGGCAGCTTTGTCAACTCAGCCGTAACCGGAGTGATATTGAACTTTTCGATTGCAGTTTTGACATCTTCAAAAGTGTCCGGTGGTGTCAGAATTTCATACTCATCACCATCCAGTTGCATATCTTCTGCCCCGGCATCAAGAACAACTTCCATAAGCTGATCCTCAGCCATCGCATCCTTGCTCACCCTGAGCATACCGGTTAACTTGAACATCCGTGCAACAGAATTAGTCTGACCAAGGTTGCCACCGTATTTGGTAAGTGCATGACGTACTTCCGAGACAGTACGATTGCGGTTATCGGTCATACACTCGATCATGACCGCAACACCACCAGGTCCATACCCTTCAAAAACGATCTCTTCATAGTTGACGCCTTCTAATGTACCAGCACCTTTAGCAATTGCAGACTCAACGTTTTTATTCGGCATGTTTGCAGAACGCGCACTCGAAACCGCTGATCGCAGCCGTGGGTTCGCATCCACATCAGGTCCACCGATCCTTGCTGCAATAGTTATTTCACGAATGATTCGGTTAAACAATTTACCTCGGGCAGCATCAGCTTTTCCCTTTGCTCTTTTAATGGTTGCCCACTTGGAATGTCCGGACATATATATCTCCTTTTAATGGTTATTTTCTATAATGAACTAATCTCTAACTCGCCAGCGATATCACCTGAAGATTGATATCATGCATATCTGAAAAAACTCTTATCTGTTCTTTATGTGCTGGTAACAAATCTGTAACAAAATAGCAGCATTCTTTAATCCCGCCATCCTTGCGAGTACTGTGTGCATCAAGAGCATTGAGAATATCCTGAGCTTCCTTTGCAGTCCACAATGAACTATCAAGCAGCTGCATTCTGGTCCCCACAGTTCCCTGAAGAACCTCGATCAACGGTGGATAATGAGTACAGCCCAGAATGAGACAGTCAACGCCCAGATCGATCATCTCATAAAGATAATGCTGAACTGCAGCTCGTGTTACATCAAAATCGATCAACCCTTCTTCAACCAGTGGCACAAGAAGCGGCGTTGCTTTGCCATAAACAACAATATCCCGATCAATAGATTGAATCGCTTTAGTATACACCTGCGACCTGATTACTGCATCAGTTCCAATAACTCCAATCTTTTTTTCCGCAGTTCTCATCACTGCAGCTCTGGCTCCCGGAAGAACACTTCCGATCACCGGAATATCTTTCAATCTCTTTTCGATTTTTCCCAGACAATGTGCAGAGATCGTATTACAGGACACAATCACTAGCTTTATGTCGTACTCCGCAAGCAACTCAACGACCCCTGATACGTTGTGACAAATCGTATCCTCAGAACGAATGCCATACGGCGCGTGGGCAGTATCACCGATATAAATAAATGACTCCCCCGGCATCAGGCGCTTCAGTTCGCGCACTATTGTCAAGCCGCCAAGACCGGAATCCAGAATTCCTATAGGACGATTATCACTCATTGACCTGCACCATATTGTTTTGTGAAGTTAGCGATGGCATCATAAATTGCTTTAGCGATAGTCTTCTGGAACTCTTTATTCGACAGAAGTTTCGCTTCAACAGGATTGGAGAGAAACCCTGTTTCGATCAGTACTGAGGGCATATAGGCACCATTGAGCACCCAGAAATTTGCCTGACCAACCCCCAGATGAAGTTTCTCGATCTTCTTTTTTAACAGTGAACTGAATTTTAAATCAAGAAGTATGCACAAGTCCTGACTTTCCCGAAGAAACTCATTCCCGGCAATATCGTTGAGAACGCTCTGAAGATTACTGTAGTTCTGTGGCTTTTCTTCAAGCTTGATTACCGCATTTTCCCTCATCGCAACAAGCTTGTCCTCTTCGTTTTTTGCCTGCGAAAGAAAATAGATCTTATAACCACGCGTTGCATTTTTCCGTTTTGCATCACCGGGAACCGCATCAGCATGAACACTGACAAAAAGATCTGCCTTCTGCTTATTCGCAAACTCAGTTCTCTCTGCAAGCGGAATGAATATATCCTTATCACGAGTTAGAAGCGTCGCGATCCCAGGTAGACCTTTAAGCATATCTCTCAACTTAAGTGAAACACCCAGAACGACATCTTTCTCCTTGATCCCATCATGACCGATTGCTCCAGGGTCTTTTCCACCATGTCCAGGGTCAATCACAACGATAGTGCCTTTTTTCTGTGGTATTTTGACATTAGACTGCGGCTGCTGCACAGGTGGTTTTCTTGCCGGCCTCAAAGCAACCATAACCGTCTTTGAGTCCTGAACATAATCAAACACCGGATCCTCTATCCATGATGAAAGCACTATCGATATCTGTGCGGACTCTTTAAACTGTACAGAAGATACCGATTTGACAACACCTGTCTTTTCCTGTAATTTGATCTTTGTTGTATCAACCGTACCACCAAAAAAATTTAGAATCAGATTTGGATGATAATACATGTAATCAAATGGAAGGGAGTCGCTTAACTCCACCGTAAGAAGTGTCCCGTTCTGCTTGACACTGCAACTAACCGAACGGATCCCCTTTTTATTGGCGGGTACTGAAGCCTGCGCTTTTGCATCACTTTTTGGTGACAGCACACTACTTTTTGCAGAATCGACAATTGCAGGATTTGTTACCGGAGCTTTTACTGCAGAGGGATTTGCCACCGGAGTGGTCACTGCTGCTGTTGTGGGAATCGCAGTAGCATTCGATTTCGGAAACAACGCCAAAGCATCTTCCGGCAAATACCAGACACCATGGATAACCACGGGTGGATCCACCAGGTGAGTTATCTCTGTATCATTAGTTACGACAAACCGGTTATAATCAAAAAAGCGAAATGTTCCATTTTTACTGGTGCAAACAAATGATCTTTTTTCTACATCACGACGAACCGTGCAACCACTTTTCTGACATATAGTATTTAATGAGAAATATCGAGTTCCATTCAGAACAGTATCAGGTTTAAGCTGATCTGCCAGCGCGCCGCCAGGTACTGCTGCAACATTAAAAAACAAACTGCAGATAAAAAACAAAACTACATATACGCTGGTTTGTATCATGTGCGCTTACATCCCCTACCATTTCTTAAGTTGTGAAAGTCGCCGTTTCGAATCTTCTTCAGCGATTTTCTGACGTTTATCATACTTTTTAAGTCCCCTGCACAATCCTAACTCCACTTTTACCCACTGTTTCTGAAAATAGAGCCCCAGAGGGATCAATGTGAGTTGCTTTCGATCCACTTCTTCACACAGATGAGTAATCTGCTTCTTTTTAAGGAGCAGCTTTCTTTTTCTGTAAGGATCGGGATGATAAAACCCCAATCGGGTATAGGGGCTTATATGGAGGTTATTTAAAAACAACTCCCCGAAACTACACTGCGCAAAACTTTCGGCGAGATTAACTTTTCCACCCCGGATAGATTTAACTTCAGCACCGGTCAGCGCAATCCCCGCTTCAACCTTCTCAATAACCTCGTAATCATGATATGCTTTTTTATTCTGTGCAATATAATTCATCTTCCAAAAATAGTTACCGTCGGGTTGTTTATGCAATTAAGGAACACTGTATTACATTATTATTAGGGCGGCACTACTGATGTATATTCATTAAAATATCGGAATACGTCCGGATTTCAACTCATGCAATGGAGCGTACCATGTCAGATTGCCTGTTTTGCAAAATTATCGAGAACAAGATCCCTGCCCAAAAGGTGTATGAGGATGATTTTTCACTGATTTTTAAGGATATCAACCCTCAGGCGCCGATTCATTACCTTGCAATTCCCAAAAAACACTTCTCCGGAGTTCATCAGATCCCAGCTTCCGAACAGGATCTTTTGCCACATCTTTTTGACGCAATCAACAAGGTGATCGAATCACAGGAACTTGCAGCAAATGGCGGTTACCGCCTGGTTATTAATTTTGGGGAGAATTCGGGTCAGGCAGTTCACCATATCCATGTTCATATCATGAACGGTCGAAAGATGGATTGGCCGCCTGGATGATATTCCCGATTATCTTTTTCTACTAATTACCAATCACCCATCATTTACTAATAGTATTGACGCAGAGCGATTTGGTGGGGCCCAGACCGTTAGTTGCAACGGTCAACGTCTGTGTGCCCTCACCTAGAGGCATCAGGTGTCGTCGGAGGGGAGATATTGCAATTTGTTCATATTTCGCCTCGCCTCTCTCCCCAACCCTCTCTCCCCAACCCTCTCTCCACATCGTGGAGAAAGGGGGGTTCTGGGACCACAATATTCGCTTGTTGAAATTACAGATATGATCCAGTGTGTGCCTGTCTCCCAAACCTGATTTACAAAAACATCACTCTTCAAATCCCATAAATTATCTTAACTTATCAGTATGACAAAAGCACTTACTCCACTGCCAGAAGCACTTTTCGTACGAATCGCATTGACATCTCTGCAATTTTTTTACATCATTTTAACACATGTAATTGTAACTATAATAAATTCAACCCTTAACACAAACTTTTAATTTCATTCGCAAATTTATCAACTACTGCAACCGGACGATATGATATATCTGCCTGAAGCCGACTTTTGACACTCCAGTGTAGTCCACTGAATTGTTCAGGTCCACTTCGTTGAATCAATCCAAGTTTTTTATAAAAATCACTGACTGAAATCGTGATTGTTGCCAATGGTTTTAACGTTCCCCCTGCCGGAATGAGGGTATTGTCAATATCTGGTAATGATGACTCTTTCAGATTTTTGAACTCCTCATACATCCAGTTCAAGGTTATTTCAGATTGGGCCTGATTACTAAACTCCCCACCACCCACACATCCATGATCACCACAAAACCATACCTCCTTGAGTTCAGTGATCCCATCCTTTGCTTTACTACTCAGATGCATGGGGGTAACATCAAAGACTTTGCGTTTTTCGTCAATAGCAACAGCATGACGAGCATGCCTGATAATAAAACTGATTTTAGTATCATAGAAGCGATATCGGCTGTTAATCCACTTGTCCAGACCAAGTCGGGGCGAAAGATCTGGTACTCCAAGTGAACCTACAGTATCCCAGCAACCCATAAAATCAATCCATGGACGATTGTCGGTTACTTCATTTTCAAAGGAATAATTCTTTCTGAATGAGCGGGATTGCGGATCATCTGGTTTTACCTTGCGATTCCGATAGAGTCTCATTGCCTTTTTTATGTCAGAATCCTTTCCCGTTTTGACCAATCCGCATTTATAAATAAGTCCAACTAAAGATCGGACAGTATAGGCCCCACGGCTGAAACCAAAGAGATAAATATGATCACCAGGAGAATAGTTTTTACAGAGAAATTGATATGAATCGAGTATGTTTTTATTCAGCCCCAATCCGAATGCCCCACCTAAAATTTTCATGATAAAATTTTCTGTGCCTACGCCATCATCGTGATTAACAATCTGGTTGTCACTTTTCCGAGCTGCAAATGCATTGAAAATCCGAGCAACGTTTGTCGGATATGGCTGCTCCCGTTTCTGCCACGTTCCATCACAACAGGCTATAAGATGTTTTGACATGGTGGTCGCTCCTTTTGCTATTTGTACAAATACTATGTAGGATTAACATTCTTTTTCTGAATACCCTTGCGATATCTGTAAAGTCGCTCGGTAAAGCCACCTTCAGTGGCAAAATCGGCTTCGAGCCGATTAAGCTGTCGCCCTAAAAGGTAGCTTGTCTGGTTTACCAGGCAAATCATTATATTTGCTGCGACCTGTGCATTAGTGTGCATCAGGCGCAGCGGGTCTGACCTGTCGGACATTTCGGACATCTCTGACGATTCCTCCTGAAGGGACTTAAGCTTCGCCCGGACCTTAAGCGCTTCAGGAGAGTCCATTTTCCATTGGCGTAACCGATTTTGTAACAGGTATTTCTCATAATCCAGAAGCAATTCTTCCAGGCTGGCTCGGGCAATACCGGTCAGTTTAATCTCGATTTTTTTTACTTGTTCCTGAAGCCATACTGCCTTCTGCAATATTCGCCATACCACTGCGTGCAGCCTGGACCATTTGATCGTGTGTTCTGGAACGTTTGTCTATAAAGCGGTTGCAAAATACCACAGTTACATCATAAACAAGTTCTGCACACTGATAAGTGCGTAGTTTGCGGTATCCACCATGTTTTGGAATTAGTCCAGTTTCAGTCATGATATTTTCCTTCAGTTGTCTTGAGTTGAGAAACATTTATGCTTAACAACTTAAAAATATATTTTAAAATCAAAGGAGAAATTAAAAATTATTCACCAAGAATACTACCCATTTTTATGGTATCCTGCCAATCACCGTCTCATCCAGTCTCAAATCAAGCTCAATCGATCCTTCACTGTAACAAACCACACCATCACAGTAGCGCTCACTATGCGCCTTAAGGCGATCACCATCTATCGCTGAAACAGTTACAGCATTCCCATTTACCATTGTCCTATATATCGCTCTAGCTGAAATATCTCCATTATTCAGCCATAGAGTGTCCTCACTTTTTGATGCAATAAAACTTCTGAGTAAATCACCATCCTCTACATTGCCATCGTAAATCTCCACCTTTACAGGTTCGAGCGATTTCTGCAGATCCAGATATAAAATTACCAGACCATTATCAGGTTCAGAAGTTATACATCCATAAGGTGCTTGATTACAATTTTCATCATCACCCCAGCTGCACCTCCCCTGAAACAATAAAAGTATTCCTGGTAGTAAAAGAATCACTATTCGTATCATAATGCGAGTAAACTTCATTGTGCAAACCCTATCTGAAAGGATATACTGAAACCATGCGGACCGGAACTACATGTATTTTCGTATGAATATCCGATTCGAAATCGACTGACAAACTCTGCATCTGGCGTTCCTGGAATAACGAGTATCCCGGCTTGAAAAGTTGGAATCACCCCGGTTTCAGCCTCAGTTGATGATCCTCTATACCAGGCATGCGTGTAACCGAACCCGCCCCGAACAAAAAATCCGAAATGACATTGGAAAGAGATGCTTTCATCAATTCCGATATCCCAGACGAAACGGCGTTCTCGATATTGTATATAAGATGTTTCGGTTGTTTTAACAATAACAGGCTTACTGCCAGCACGCACGATCACTCCACTGTAAGCTGAAAGCCCATTCAACGGCAGAATAGGAAAATAAACTGATCCTCCAAAAAAGTTATCGGGAGAACGCAAAAGTGTCCATGTGACCTCTCCAGTTAAACTCATCGGGTATGCAACCGGTAAATCCGCAGTTATCTCTTTTTCTGAAAATAGAACAACAACACCCATGAGATATAAAATGGATCTTATTATTCCTGTTTTTTTATCCATCATTCCCTTTATTCCAACTGAAGCAACGATCTTTCTATAATATATTTTTTTGTCGTAATGCATCCAATTCTTATATTTTATAGATAGGAAAATTGTAAAACTCCAAAGGAGATCAATGTGGCCAAAAAGGACTGGAATCCTGAATTATATCTGAAATTTGACAAAGAGCGTACACAGCCATCAATCGATTTAATCTCCAAGATCGAAATAGATAAGCATCAAAAAATAATTGATATCGGATGCGGTCCCGGAAACAGTACGCAAATATTGCGCGCGCGATGGCCATCATGCGATATTCTGGGAATAGACAATTCAGAATCGATGATCTCCAGAGCAAAAGTAGATTTTCCAGATCAGCAATGGCAGTTATTTGATGCAGACAACGGTATATTTAAGGATACCTACGACATAGTTTATTCAAATGCAACTATTCAATGGATTCATAATCATGATCTGCTGTTGAAAAAATTGAGTGATATTGTAAATCCGGGTGGAGTCCTTGCCATTCAAGTCCCGCTGTTTTTTAATATGCAAATAGGTAAATCTATTAACAGGATTGCACAGGATAACAGATGGGGACAGAAAACTAAAGATGTCAGAGCCTTATTTACAATGCTGGATTATTCTGAATATTATGATATCCTATCCGGACTTTTCAAAAAAATCGAAATGTGGGAAACACAGTACATACATATAATGAATTCGCATTCTTCAATTCTTGAGATGATTCGAGGTGCCGGATTACGACCTTATCTCGATAGAATTGAAAACAATGAAGAAAAAATTCTGTTTGAGCAAGCAGTACTCGACTCTATAAAATCGGATTACAGAGTTCAAAACAATGGGAACGTTTTATTTCCTTTTGATCGGTTGTTTTTTATTGGATATAAATGATGATTATACTACACAGAGCTATACGATGCAAAATCAGAATAATAACAATTATTTCATATTCCTTTCTACTCATCTCATTGTATTCAAATGTATTCGCATCAGACACTATCAATACAGATTATAATCTTGGCAGATTACCATAACAATCACTTATAGAAAATTCGTTGGGGTGGGGTTTATATAGTCCCTTCGATTTATCTTTTGGGACACTTCGCTTGAAACACCATTTACAATGCTCAACAATTTTAAATGGACATTTTTAAGCGGGAAAGGCAATATTGTTATCGAACCTGAACAATATGAACTTTCTTTTCTATACGGTCCACAATTATATCTCCCCCTATAAAATTTTTCAACCAGGAAATCGCGTTTTCACTTGGAGCAGGATTAGATAAAATTTTACTTGATTCGTCTAACTTAAAGTCAAAAACAGTATATCCAGGAATAGAGTACCGTTTTTTCTTGGCAAATATCAGGAAACATTTGCCGGTATTCGCATAAATTATTATCCATTCAACTTTCACACGCATGAAGGCACCCCACTAAATCAAAAAGGGCTCTCAATTAGCGCTCTTTACAGCCTGACTGATCGGATGATCTTAGAACCAAAACTAAATGCACTCAGATACAAAAAAATATTCTAACCTCCATAGTGCCGTTATTTGAATAATTTTCATTTCAACTCAGTTACAGCACTTTGTATATTAAAAATGTTTTGTTTTTAAAATCGCCCTCTATTGGGTGTGCCAGTGTTCAAGAGGCTTCAGTGAAAGCCCTCAATATGCTCAATAAAGTATAATATACAAAGGACTCTCATATGAATCTTCCAGGAAGAAACGACCCATGTCACTGCGGCAGCGGGAAAAAATATAAAAAATGTTGTTTAGAGAAAGATGAGCAAAGCTCACATATTCAAAATGCAATTCAAACATCAAAGCACAATAAAGAGATAGAAGAAATACCAACTGAAGAAGACAGGATTGTTGAAGAATTCTGCAATGAAATAGATGACCTCAACTTTAAAACAGAAACATCAGAAATTATTTCTAAAGTAAAAACATTCATTTTCGACTATCCTCAACTCATCAATCAAACGGGTATTATTGATACCCTTTTCTCGATTGAGGAGGAACTTCATCATCTTCATCGCATTGATGACTACATTTCGCTCTTGGAATACGTCCAGAAACAGGTTCCGGATTTTTATCATGATGAATTCGGGTGGCTTGATCCTGCTCGGATTAAGCACGCAATAGCAAATAAAAATTTTGAAAAAGTCGGGCCATTACTCACCAATTTCAAAAAAGATCCAATTACCTTTTTTGATAACCTGTGCCCAATTATCGACCTGCTAGCCTGGATTGGTGCAGAAAAAGAGTTGTACCAACTGATAGATACAATTCATCCGAAATTTTACAAAAATGATGAATTCATTGAAACGTCTCCTTTTACCAACTGGATCTATTTCAAATTAACTATCGAAGCAGCACTCTCATCAGATTCTGTTGATACATGTTTTAATAAAATAAAAAAAGCAGCAGAAAAGCATTACGCGACCATCGATATTGATGATATTTATAACGAAGAATTCACACCACAGGCTATCGAAAGCATTCGTTATGAAACTCCCGACTGGAACTGCCCGTATGAAGATCAGGATCGCATGGATGACTTTTTCACTGCTATGGGGTGGAACCTGTTTAACTATATCAGAAAACGTACCGGATGCAATTTTGTTCAGGCAAAAGCAATCGCTTTTCAACTTGAGAATTTCTGGTCTCACTATTTATATGCAGAAGTGCCGGCATCTGCAATCTATTTGATCACCAGCTCCAGAATTAAAAAGTTTATAACCGATGAAGACGGTATCAATGGGATCGCATTTCTTCAGGCTGTATGGTATTTCGCTGAATTTCTTAACAACAACAACAAAATAGATAAAAAGACAATGGAGACCTTGCAGAGCGAAGTAGAAAAAATTTACAATACAACATCAAAGCATCCAAAGGAAACTTATCCAGCACACTCACTGATTGGTAAGTTTCCTGAAATGTATTGTGGAGAATAGCTGCTTCATATTATTATGAAAATTGTACCTCGAGTTTTGACCCAACACCGCGCTGATTTTTTCCAATGTTTTGATAGTTGGGTTGCATTTTCGAGGGTTTTCCAATTTCTGATATGCCTGGTAAGAAATTCCCAGAGAACGATCAATTTGTAGTTGAGATTTACCGTTTAGTAATTTACGGAGTGTATATGCAATCTCTAAATGCGGCAAAACAGGAATCGAATAGTAGTTTTTACCACGATACTCCTTTAGTTCAGGAAGAGAAAAGCCTCTTTCGAAATCAGACTCCAGAACACGTTGAGCGCTTCCTCTGCGTTCTTTTACATTTTTCTTTAACATACATGAGTGCTTCGGGTGGATACGATGGACGATACTTTTGTATTTGTCAACGCGATCGCCAAATCGGATTTTCGGGTCTTTCATGATTTTTTCCAACTTTCGTTTTATCTTCCCATTTTTAACAATTTTCCATATCGGACATGACCACCATTGTTTTCCTTACCGATAAGAGCCACAGGATTGTACCATCGATCCACAGATCCTGCATATCCTGCAAGTATTGCATACTCATGCGAGCCTTTTGCTACTCCCAGGTGAAGGTGCGCCATATATCCGCCATTTACTACCGATTCCTTCGGACCCAACTCCCCTATTTTATCACCAGCTGACACCTTCTGTCCGATACGTACATCGATACTATGTGACAAATGGCCATAGAAAAATGTCACTGTACCATGTACTCTGAGATTTGATTCTATTGCAACCAGAAAACCCCATGATTGCTCATACAATATATGTGTTACGACTCCATCGGCGATTTAATGTATTGGTAATCCATCCAGATAATGACCAGAATCTTCGCCTACATGAATAAGCGGATACTGGTCAGTTCCAAAATTCACCCCATACGAATGACGATTGTATACTGTCCTGGGATTCATTTTATATTGCTGGTGTGGTAGTAATAGCAGACCCTTCATTTTATTCTGTACAACGGCGCCCTCAATTTCCTGTTTTTCAACAGTGGATTCATTGCCAATAATTTCAGGGTTAAACAAAAATGCAACCTTGTCGAGACCATTTGTATCGAGGATAAATGGACGATTAAGAGGAGCTGGTGAACTTTTTTTAATTCTATTTATTGCAGCATTGATCGTTGCGATCACGTAACCATTACGCTCATTTTTTTGAAGTTTCTGTAAAAAGTTGATAGCATCTGCAGATCCACACTTGCCAAGTGCATTTACCGCATATTCCCTGATAATATCATTTGTGTCCTGGCAGAAGGGTTTAAGCAAAGTATCACAACCAGCCCCACCAATTTCCCCAATTACAACCATCGCTCTTATTCTATGAATTAACGGCAAAGACTCATCAGTACATATAGCTCTGAACACAGGAAGCAGGGCTGTATCGCGGTATCTGAAAATTACCTTGAGATGATTCCGGCAATTGAATGAATTCTGATCAGTGTAATAAGCATTTTCAAGTGCTGATTGCTTTTCTTTAAGTATAACAGGATCTTCGATGCATTGTATATCTGTACTGTCAGCATCTGTTACATCAACCCATAATTTTTGATCGAAGGTGATAGCTGGTTGAAACAGATGTTTGCAGGAATATATTGTAATTGCGGATATTGTAATTAATAGTGTAGAGTAGACTCGGCTAAACGTTTTTTTGCAGTATATGTGGTTTGGCATATTTTTAATATTAATATACATTGAGGTGATTTATTTTTCTTCCACTCATGTAGTTTCGCTGTCTTTTTATCCCATTGTCATTTCATATGTACGCCCGGGGCGATTTGGTGGGGTCGTGTTCCTTCACAGCGTCGATCAAGTTCTGGTTTGCCCGCACCTTATAGTATTTGGTGTGGTCGGCAAGAATAGCTTAGACAGCAAAAATGATAAATGTAACCTCCGATATGTACACTCAGCCTTCACTTTGCATCCTCTTTATGAAACGCGCTTTCAGTACTTCGGAATTGTTTGTTTCTATCATACCCGGACATTCTGGCCGGGCTGGTATGAAACGTGCCTTCAGCGCTCAAAGATAACCTGCACTCTCCTTTGCGAACTAACACGGGTAAACCCCCCAAAAAATAATCCATAAAAGAGGGCGTTGCGGGAGGTTTTACCACGCGATCCGGACACAAGGAGGAATCGCATCGTGGAAAACCTTCCGCATCGGATGGGGAGTCAAAAAGACGAATGCCATTGATGCGAAAATTCGAAAAAAATGCGATCAATGGCATTTGGCTTTTTGCGGGGGAGGGTGAGTTTTGCAAACGCAAGCCCCTCCCCCAAAAGCGAAATTTAGATGAAATCGCGATGAAACGCCAATAATTGGTGAATCGTAGTCAATAAGTAGAAAAACACTTAGAAACAAAAATCGTATCCCGCATTCTTCCCCTTCCTCTTCCCCAAGCCATCTACTATTTTCCATGTTCTACTATATTATAGATATACATCAGGTTGGAGGATATTCAGAATGACTGTTTCAATTGGACTTATCGGTGCGGGAACTGTTGGTGGAGGGGTGGTTAAAGTGCTGCAGAAGCAGAAGGCTTATTTTGCAGAAAAACTTGGTTTGCCCATTAAACTTGCCAGAATTGCAGATAAAATGACTTCCCGGTTCGAGACTCTTCCGGTGGAAGATGCAATATGCACCGCTGATGCATCAGATGTCCTCAATGATGATTCGATCAATGTTGTTATTGAACTTATCGGTGGAGTGACCTTCGCTCGCAAGGTCGTTCTTGATGCGCTCAACCGCAAAAAACATGTAATTACCGCAAATAAGGCCCTTATCGCCGAATATGGCCCGGAAATTTTTGAGTGTGCAGAAAAAAATGGAGTCTCACTCTATTTTGAAGCAGCAGTTGGTGGTGGAATGCCGGTCATTAAATCAATACGTGAGGGGTTGGTGGGTAATGACATAGTTTCTATCAAGACAATTATTAACGGCACCTGCAACTACATTCTCACCCGGATGTCAAAAGAAAATCTGAGTTTCTCTGATGTACTCCAGCAGGCTCAGGCAAATGGATATGCGGAAGCAGATCCCACTCTCGATGTCGGTGGCGGTGATTCGGGTCACAAGGTCGCAATTATGGCATCACTCATAAGTAATGGCTATATTCCTTATGATAAAATATCCATTGAAGGGATTACTACGATCAGTCCTGAAGATATCAGCTTTTCACACGAGCTTGGCTACACGATAAAACTTCTTGGTGTTATTAACAAAACAGAAGGCAGCAGTGGCCTCGATGTGCGGGTTCATCCGGCAATGGTAAAGAATGATCACATTCTTGCCTCAGTTTCTGATGTGTTTAATGCGGTTCTTATTGATGGAGATGCTGTAGGACGTATTCTGATCTATGGCCGTGGTGCCGGAGAGCTGCCGACTGCATCAGCGGTAGTGAGTGATGTTGTCGATGTTGCACGAAATATCTTAGGTAAAACTGCAATCCGACTTCCAATGGATTATTACAATCATAACAATGTAGTAACTATCAGCCCTATCGATGACATTGTATCACGCTATTATCTCAGGTTTACAGTTGTTGATGAACCCGGAGTGCTTGCATCAATTGCATCATTCTTAGGTGAGCAGGGTATCTCGATTGCATCGGTCATTCAGAAGGAGCGCCACAGTGATGAAAGTGTTCCTGTTATCATTCTGACACACGAAGCACAGGAGATTGGACTCAAACAGGCACTGTCTGTCATTGAAGAGATGGATTACATTCGCGCAAAAACACAGATGATTCGCATAGAGCAATAGAGGTCAGCATGAATTATGTCAGTACACGGGGGAATGGCTCCCCTGTTTCATCAGCCCAGGCAATAAATCTTGGCATGGTCCCAAAGGGTGGACTGTTTGTACCAGAGAGCATTCCGGGTATTTCGATGCCATTTACCGATAACTCTTACCAAAAGACAGCACACCGGGTGCTTGCATCCTTTCTGACCGATTTTTCTGCGTCAGAGATAGATGATTGTGTTGGTAAAGCTTACAACAAAACGACTTTTGATACCGGTTCTGTTATAGACATGAAAAAGCTCTCCCCGAAGCTTTCGGTGATGGAGTTATGGCACGGGCCTACAGCAGCATTCAAAGATGTGGCGTTGCAGATCATGCCCCATTTCATGCAGTATTCCAAAAAGAAAATCGGTAATAGACGTCATACAGTGATTCTTGTGGCGACTTCAGGTGATACTGGTAAAGCGGCACTTGAAGGGTTTAAAAATTGTGATGGTGTCTCGATCATCGTTTTCTATCCGCATGGTGGGGTCAGTGAAGTACAGCGGCTTCAGATGGCGACCACCGATGGCTCAAATACCTATGTTGCAGCGGTAAAAGGGAATTTCGATGATTGCCAGACGGGTGTAAAGCAGATTTTCAGCGATCTTGCATTCGGCACAGAGCTTGACAATAATGGTTTTGAGTTGTCATCAGCAAACTCGATTAACTGGGGCCGTCTCTGTCCGCAGATTGCCTACTATTTTCATGCTTATGAGATGTTAATCCATGATGGCACTATCCGGAAAAATGATCCGGTCAGTTTTTGTGTGCCTACAGGAAACTTCGGGAATATCCTTGCCGGATATTATGCAAAAATGATGGGTCTTCCGATTCGGCGACTTATCTGTGCATCAAATAAAAACAATATATTATCCGACTTTTTCAGTACCGGAACCTACGATCGCAACCGTGAATTCTTCAAAACCAATTCTCCATCTATGGATATTCTTATTTCATCAAACCTTGAACGATTTCTTTATGAAATGAACGGAAAAAACGGTGAGCTTGTCAGCAGCTGGTACGGATCACTGAGTAAATCCGGGATTTTCTCTGTTGACAGTTCGGTTAAAAAATCTTTTGATTCAATCCTTTCATACGGATGGATTGATGAACCGCAGGTGCTTTTGACTATCGGTAAAACATTTGATCAAACAGGATACATCCTTGACACTCACACAGCCGTTGCAGTTGCTGCAGCTGAAAAACTCGGACCTTTTGATGAGCATGTAGTTGTCGCATCAACTGCAAGCCCCTATAAATTCAGTACTGATGTACTCAAGGGACTTGGAAAAAAAGCTCCTGATGATGAGTTCGAAGCGGTTGAAGCAATAAGTGCGATCAGTGCAACACCGGTTCATCGTGCAGTTGCAGGCCTTAGGGAGAAAACGGTCAGACATGATCGGGTAATTGAAATTGATCAGATGAAACAGTTTACGAAAAGTATTATTGATACCATTACACATTAGAGATTTTTTCTATGAATTTGAAATATGCACTACTTGTCGGTGATGGAATGGCTGACAATCCGATTCCGGAACTTGACAACAAAACACCTCTTCAGTACGCACAGACTCCCAATATGGATACGATCGCACAACTGGGCCGAAGCGGAAAAGTCGCAACGGTTCCTCAAGGTCTGCCTCCGGGAAGTGATGTTGCAAACCTTGCACTGATGGGGTATGATGCCCGCAAGTATTACACCGGACGTGCTCCCCTTGAAGCGGCCAGTATGGGTGTCAAACTTTCTGAAAATGAGACTGCTTTCCGCTGCAATCTTGTAACTATCGAAAATGATGTAATGATCGATTACTCTGCAGGACATATCGACACTGAAACCGCCCGATCGATTGTAAAAGAGCTCTGCAGCAAAATTCCACTGGGAAATGACCGTCTTTACGCAGGAGTGCAATACCGGCACCTTCTGATTATTCCCGATTTTCCAGAAGGACTTGAAACAACTCCGCCTCACGATATTCTGGAACAAAAGACAACCCCACATCTTGCAAAAGGGCCGGGTTATCAAAAAATCCTGGAACTTCAGGCGCAGGCACGTGCGATCCTTGCCAAATCAGAAACGAACCAAAAGCGTGTTGCTATTGGTAAACGACCGGTTACCGATATCTGGTTATGGGGACAGGGGCATTCGGTACAACTTCCTTCTCTGCAACAAAGTTATGGACTTTCAGGATCGGTGATATCGGCGGTTGATCTTGTCCGCGGAATTGGAATACTGGCAGGCCTTAATGTTAGAATCGTTGAGGGAGCAACAGGCTATCTTGGTACCAATTATAAAGGTAAAATTGCTGCAGCTCAGAATGCTCTTGCTGATGAAAATTTTGTATATGTACATATCGAGGCTCCGGATGAAACTTCACATGAAGGTTTTCTTCACAAAAAGATTCAGGCGATCGAAGAGTTTGACAGAGAGATTGTCGGCGAGATGCTTCGCTTTCAGAAAGAGATTGGAAACCTTCGAATACTGGTTACTCCGGATCATGCAACTCCAATTGCAGTCAGAACGCACACCGATCAACCAATTCCTTACACCATGTGTGGTCCGGAAATTGAAAAAATTCCGGTTCTGCAGTATAATGAGTATATGGTTACTCAATCCCCCATTATCACAGGCCCCCAACTTTTTGAACTTTTTATAAAAGGATAGAGCTCGATCTGTATGGCAGTTAAATTGATTGAAAAGTTCACGACCTTTTTATTTGATATTATTGCGATCAATATTGCTCTCTTTACAGCATTCTGGCTTAGGTACAAATCAAATCTATTTCCTGAAGCATTCGATCCGAACCTTCAGTTTATCGGTTATGTAAATCCCGCGATCATTCTGACTGTTGGATGGTTAATACTGTTTTTTTTCACGGGCCTTTATCGTGACTGGTATAAGGAATCGCGCATTGATGAGTTCTTTGTTGTCAGCAGAACTGTCTTGATCGGCATTTTTCTTCTATTTCTTTTGACCATTGCTCCACAGATAATGGAATTCAGCAAAAACTATGATTTCAGTATCCTTTTTACCCGAACCCGTTTTGCGATAATACTGACATATGCAACATGCATGATGTTTTTTGCGACTGTGGTTCGTTTTACAATGCATACAATACTGGGAATTCTCTTTTCAAAAGGTATTGCCACAAATAATGTGATTATCATTGGTGCTACCAGCACAGGTCAGGAACTCCTTAATGAATTAAATAAATTCCCGAAACTCGGGTATCGTTTTAAAGGATTTGTCGATGATGATGGACGGAAAAAGGGAACCACATTTGCAAACTATCCGATTCTGGGCACCTATTCAGATATTCCATCAATCATTAAAAAGGAAAAAATTGCCGGTCTTATAATTACTCAGGTTAGTTCATCCGCAAACGAGATTCTAAAAATTGTGGAATATTGTGGAGACAGTCGTGTTATCATCTACATGACCCCTTCACTGATGGATATTATCACCGGTCATCTTAAAACCCACCAGATCTTTGGCGTCCCCCTGATGGTACTGCTTCAGGACCACATGCCTGCATGGGAAGCACAGATCAAGCGTCTGATGGATATTACTGTTTCGCTTGCTGTTCTTACATTTGGCGCACCGATATGGCTTCTGACCGCACTCATGGTGAAATGGACATCAAAGGGGCCCGCTGTGTTTGCACAGGAGCGCGTCGGAAGGAATGGGAAACATTTTATCATGTATAAATTCCGTTCTATGCGTGAAGACGCTGAAAAGATCTCCGGACCAAAATGGGCGACCGAAAATGATCCGCGTATAACACCGTTTGGCCGGTTTATGCGTAAAACCCGTCTTGATGAGATTCCGCAGTTTATCAATGTACTTAAAGGTGAGATGAGCCTTGTCGGCCCCCGTCCGGAACGTCAGTACTTTGTCGACAAGCTTAAAAAAGAGATTCCGTGGTACGTTCGCCGAATTAAAATGAAGCCCGGTATAACCGGTTGGGCGCAGGTTAAACACAAGTACGATGAGACAATCGAAGATGTCAAGCAGAAGGTGACCTATGATCTTTACTACTTCGAAAATATGTCGTTACTGCTAGATATTAAAATTATTGTTCGCACTCTCTGGGTTGCACTTACCGGTAAGGGCGCTCATTAAAGTATCATCCGCTGAAGCTTTTCTATAGTCAGCGGCGCGGAACCTTCATAAAATTATTAACAGACTTATTTGCCTTGAGTCTGTGTGCTGCTTAGTTTGAATGGATTAACAATTTTAAGACCTGAAATTTCAAAACCATCAAGCATGTCTTCTGAGTAAAGAATGCCGCAACCTCCATCAAGTGCAGCCTGGAGAATGAGTGAATCATAAAAAGAGAATCCGGTACGCACTTTAAGTTCTAATGCGTGAAGGTAGAATCTGCTCCCGGGAAAAATTCCACACAGCGGAATACATACATCTTCACAATATGTTTTAGCATCAGAACAGGATAGCGGCTTTGCAAAATTTTTTAACGCAACATTGAGAAATTCTTGAAGCACCTGAAAACTGATTATTCCATTGCCTGTTGTTAATGCATCCTGAATAATCTTCCTGGCAATATCCCGTTTTTCAACTGATCCATTATTGAATGAGTAAACAAGGATATTTGTATCAATAAAAAATCTATCGTTCATTCATTTCTTCCCGCGTAAAATTCCTGCCGGCTTCAGCATACGACAATTTTTCCATTATCAAATTATAATTATTCGCACTCTTATGACCATGAGCATACCGATAAAGCCAGTCCCGAAATACCTCATTAAGAGATGTATGTTCCTCCATTGCCCTTTTTCTGGCTTCTTCGATAACTGATTCATCTGCACTTAGTGTAATGTTTTTAGTCATGGTACTCTCTCCTTACTTTATTAAGTAATGTATAGTATACACTATTTTCGTGTGCGATTTTGAATTATTTTTCAATGTCGGGAAAATCTATCGGAAAATAGAGGTAATTGCAACAACCAATAAACCACATTTCACCCTTGAACCTGGCCTGTTTTTTCTATATATTAATGGAAATTGAGTATAGAGGTAACAACCGATTAATTTTTAATTACATTTTACCCCTTATTCGTAGTAAGAATACCGGTTACGTACTAATGGTACATTTTATGTTAACTCTTTATATTGTAACTTGATTGTTTTCGAACATTATCTCGTATCTAAAGGCAAATTTTCATGACAAAGCATGTATATATCGAAATTCTTCATGAAGTGATTCAGAAATACAGTAAAAGACCCTGTTTTTATATAAAGCGTAATGGTAGCTACAAAACCTGGACCTATGCTGAATTTCATAAGGATCTCAACCGGCTCTCATCCGCTCTAAAAAAAGCCGGCCTGAAAAAGGGTGATAATGCAATCGTTATCGGCGAAAACAGTCCGGAATGGGTAATCGCTCATCACGCCATAATTCTCACTGGTGCCTGTGTGGTACCTGTTGATCCAAACATTCCACCATCGGAAATCGAATCAATTACCTCCCTCACCGAAGCTAAAATTGTTTTTTGTACCTCTCCTTACCTGAAAATGTTTAAAGGTTTTAAATCTCAGTATTCATTTATTGACAAAATAATTATTCTGGATCCCGAATCTGATGAAAAGGAGACTTTCTACAAAGTTCTCAAGAGTGGCCAGGAAGAGAAAAATGCTTTTGAAATTAAGTGTGATGCTGATGATCCGATGGTCATCATATTTACTTCTGGTACAACCGGAAATGCCAAAGGCGCAGTATTGTGTCAGAAAAACTTTACAGCAGTTCAACATTATGCTGTCCCCCGAATGAAACTCAAACCTCAGGATATAGCATGTGCAGTTCTCCCACTTCATCATGTATTCGGGTTCGCCGCTTGCATTGTGGGACCGCTCGCTGCGGGTGCCAGTATAGTATTCGTGCCGCATGTAAAAGGCCCGCTTATTCTTGAAGCGATCAGGGAGAAAGAGGTTACCTATCTGCCTGCGGTTCCTAAAATGCTTGCACTTTTTTATGACGGAATTCTTCATAACGTCAAGAAAAAAGGACCAATGGTGTCGACATTGTTCACCGGAATGAATTCATTAAGTAAAACGGTTGGTCCGACTCTTGGCAACGCATTTCAGAGAAGACTTTTTTCATCTGTGCATAAATCTTTTGGTGGTAAACTGCGTCTGATCATCTCCGGTGGGGCAGCACTTAATAAGAAACACTGGAACGGATTCCGCCAGCTTGGGTTCACTATTGTAGAAGGTTATGGTTTGACAGAAACATTCGGTCCGATCACGGTGTCTCCCGGAGAAAATGCGCGCCTTGGCTCGGTGGGTCCGGCACTCAATGAGAATGAGATCCGAATCGATGCTCCCGATGTTAATGGTATTGGTGAAGTATTGCTGCGCGGAACCTGCGTTTTCAAAGGGTATTATAAAAACCACGATCAGACAATGCTGGTTTTTGATAACGAGGGATGGTTTCACACCGGAGATCTTGGCAGATTAGACAAAGACGGGTTTTTGTATCTGTCTGGACGTAAGAAGGATATGATTGTTCTGGATAATGGAAAAAATGTGTACCCGGATGAACTTGAAGATATCTACGGAACATCCCCACTCATTGAAGAGATTGGCGTATTTGGTGTTGTTCATGATGAATGTGAAATTGTCGTTGCAGCAATCGTTCCATCAAAGGAGATCCGTTCATCGAAGACACTTACTGATGCTGCATGTATTCTATTTGACGAATTAACTCGTATCGGGAAAGGTCTTCCGGTGTATCGCCGAATCAGCGATTTCGTAACATTGTACACTCCCCTGCCCCGCACAACAACCCGTAAAATTAAGCGGCACGACCTCAGAAAAATTTACAACTCCATAAAACGGAAATCCACAGGTAAAACCTCCGGTACCGAACAACTGACTGTCATGGAAATTGCCATGATGGAAACGGAACAATATGCTGGTGCAATAAAAGCTATCATGACCGTTGCTCCAAAGACAGATGAAAGAATTATCAATCCTCGTTCTCATCTGGAGATCGACCTGGGTCTTGACTCCCTTGAGAAGGTGGAACTGCTGACAGCAATCGAGCAGCTGTTCAATATCACCGTTTCTGATTCGGTTTTTGAAAAGATGGAAAGTGTTGCGGACCTTGTTTCGCTTATTATGGAAAATCAGCTCAACAAAGGTGAATCAACGGTTACAAGTATTCTCAACTTTAAAACCAGACTCCTTAACAAAGCGCCCGAATTTATTAAATTTCCTGAAAAATCTGCGCTTCCCGATGCGGTTTTGCCACATTTAAGCAAACTTAATCCTTTTTACCGCCATGCAAAGGAGGTCAAGGGGCTTGATCTGCTGCAGAATGTCGATCTGCCGATGATATTTATTGCAAACCATAATCAACCTGAAGATTTTCTTACCATACTGGAATCTCTCCCACATACAATAAGGAAGGAAACTGTCACCTTTAGTGATCCTGCGTATAATCATATTTTCTCAAAGATGCATTTTTTCAAAGACCATCTTCTCAATCTCGAAAAACCTGCCGATCCACTCGAAATACTAAAAATGTCAATATCTGTCATCAAAAGTGGAAAAAACCTGATTATGTTTCCAGAGGGAGTTATCAGTAAACCAGGCATTCTTGGTCCGTTGAAAAACGGTGTCTGTTTACTTGCAAAAGAGACAGATGCAATGATTGTCCCGATGAAAATTTCCGGTCCATTTCATTTACGGTCAGCATCAATGCCGACTGGAATTACCAATCTTATTATTGGAAAACCTCGACAATACGATGATCTTTTTAATGATAAAATCGATGCGATTCAGGCATCTGTTGGTGATGCGTCTGTGGCGTTGCGGCAGATTATTGAAAAATTATAATTAAATGGAAAATAATTGCATCCCGATACAACTGTGTCCCAACCCGATTAAATATGGAGACCTGCTGTCGCGGGTCTCTACATTTTATCGGAATTGATGATTGATGAATAAATTCTTCAATAAATCTATTGTTTGATCTTTTATCCCCTGTTTTTTCCCTTCCACCGCCAGTCAATTTTTTTCTCATCCAGATACGTTTCATACTCATTCTCGTTCCTGAAAAGATATTTATATGAAAGCTCTTCGGTCTGGCGTTCACACAACTCACTTTCTGATGGGTACTCGGCACAGATTTTCGGGCGTTTCTCATAGATTGCACATTTAAAATCTGATGTAATGTGCCTGCATGGGGTCCGCATCTCGATCAACCAGTGACCACTATGATCGATTGAAACCCAGATATTATCATGCACAAGATACCAGCGTACCGTATCGTAGTCCATTTTTGTTTTGGGGGTATCGATTGAAATTGCCACATGTCGACAGCAATAAGCATCACATGCTGTACATTCAGTTACAACAGACATATATGTATCTCCTCATCTTTAGGGCCTGTAAAAGAATAACTGTTACATTCTACTTATCTTTTGGCTGGATTCCTGCGTAGCTGTTTTGCACCATAATATGTAATTATACTGCTGCAACAGCGTCTTGGACTCCAGTCAAAATCCTGCGTATAATGTGACACACTTATTCTTTTACAGGCCCTTATCTCAAAATTCTGTAAAATACTACCAGTGCTCCGTACCTGCAATATCCAATACCAGAATTAACAGCACAGATTTGTAATGTGTATCACCAGTATGTTTCCGGTTGTACCAGCAAATAGGCGGACATTTATTTCTCTGCGATCAGAAACTCCTCATATTCTCTATTCTCAATACAAAGTACGGAATTTCACTATATTTTTTTCTTAGATTCGATACATTTTCCAGTTTTTATTTCTAATTTGATTTCAATGTGATAGGATGTTTTTTGCCCATTTGCAAACTACCGGATCTTCCAATTTATAATCAAAACTCATTTTTTTTCATGAAAATAACGCTTTGAAAACGTATATTGAAGATAGTTAGTTGCTTTGCTTAGAATTGTATTAGAGCAGGAAATTCATTTGGAGCAACATTTGCTGAGATTGTATACCGATGGATTTTCTGAGTAGATCAGTTCACACATAGCCACCACGACTCTCATCATCTCACATCACCAGAAGCAGTTAGATTTTATCTGATTTGCCGGCATTGGAAATAACAAACAACAAGGAGATGCAGCCATGAAAGAGGAAAATGGCCGAAAAGATTATTATGAAGATGCACTTAAAATCCATGCAATCTGTGTTGATGTGAACCTGTCTGAGCATGAAGCCCGCCTGCTTACCTACATGCACGCAAAAGGAAAGGAGAGTGGAGCAGGAATAGACTATTTTAATGAACCCTCAGAGCAGGATGCTGAGGCTATTGAAATAATGCTTGGACATAGCAGAGGCACATTCCGTTTACCATCAGTTGTCAGTCTGAACGAAGATGGTCACAAAGCACTGGAATTAATACTGAATATTTCAAGTAAAATCAACCAACTTGACGTAATGCTTGCAAAAGAACTCGGCATGGAAAATCGTCTTGGTGGCGAACTTAAAAACCGGCTGAAACTATATAATAACAAAGAGTTCTGTCAGAAGATGATTATGGTGTATAAAGAAAAAATCGCACCTAAGCTGGCTATTTACAACAAGGAAATGGTTGATATTGCATTTGCCAGGTTTCGGAAGGAACAGGTGCAGAAAGAAAAGGAACTACTTGAATTAACCGGTTTTTCATCATAGTACCCCGTAAAAACTATGATCACACACTTTTACCTTTTAGAAAGTATGCTACAAACTGTTGCATACCAGGATCGTTCAGAGTAGAGTTTTAAGATATTCTGAAAGCTGCTGATTGTTCGTAAATGTACTTCCACCAGCGCTTGAAAGCAGCCTTTTAATATCAATCGAATACACATCCCAGGCACCAACCCCAATTTCCGATTCCAGTTGGCCCGGCCCCCATCCGGAATACCCCAGAAACAGCCGTGTAAATTCCGGATCACTTTCTATCATGTGAAAAGGGCTCTCCCATTTTCCGCCGAGGTAAACCCCCGGAACAATCATGAGTGCTTCCTCAACCGGCGTCTCGGTGAGTTGAATTATCTGAAGATCATACTGTTGTACAGGGCCACCCACAAACACTTCTCGACGCATGTTAAGCTTATTCAGCCCATCAAAAATTTCTGACAGCGGCATGTGAGAAGGCCGGTTCAAAACAAGGCCGTACGCTCCAAGTTCGCTGTAGTTACACACAAGAACAATAGTAGCATCAAAGTTAGGATCCTGAAGAACATCGCGGGCGGCAAGTACCACACCGGATTTCAAACGCTTTAGATTCTCTGATGGAGAAAATTCTATTTCAATTTTTTCATTATCACTCATTGTCTATACCGCTTTTTCACTGTTTTTTCTGATTATTTCATCACCGATTCTGATAAACTCTTTAACCTTATCTTTAGACACAAGCCGGATTCCATTTTCATTGATAAAACCAGGCTGTCCCTTTTTTGTCAATTCCTGATGAGCAGCGATCATACAAGCTCCATCATAGGAAATCTGCTGCAACTCATCATCTAATTGACGATTTCCACGGGTGGAGGGTATCAATGGTCCCTGTTCAATCGTATTATGATCTGTTCCAAACGTTACAATAAAACCATTCTGCCTGAAATACAGAGCAAATTGTTTCAATGATTCAAATGAGACATTGTTTGATATGCATTCAACCGCATAAATGCCATTTGAAATGAGTTCCTGATGCAGTTTTTCACTGGATGATTCACATTCTGTAAAGCTACCCGTTTCATCCAGAAGCATTGGATAACAGGGTATACCGCCAGCAGCAAGTATCATGGAACGCGCATCCCTGAAATGGAAAAAATGTTCTTTCCGGTATTCAATAAACGCAGATCCCCCGGACTTTAGCAATCTTCGTTCAATCTCATTCTGAAGGAGTGCAGCATCAGCTACATCAGCAGTAAAGTTCTGATCCTGAAACAATAGCCTGAATGCGGCTGTCAACACATCCGAAGTGTGCCACTTTTTTACAAATTCAAGGTAGAGAGCTTTGGCGATATGACTTTCACAAACCGATGTCCGGGCATAAATTTTTCGAATGGTATTATAATCGAGTGCGATGTCTATGGAATATTCACGAAACAACTCGTTTACTTTAAGAATCATTGTCCAGATACGATCCTGTAAACTTTTCCATACATACGCCTGTGAATTTTTTATATCGATAGAGAATTGTGCCGGATAACGCAAACCTTTGCCACAGATATACACAACACCTGCGTTAATGGGATCATTCCAGCGCAAAGTCTCAGCCTGGTCTTTAGCAGAAAGCGTAACAAGTTCAATTCCGAATATTGGATAAATCTGATACTGCCTGCATGCATAATAAAACTCCTCATACCCTTCAACCGTATTGCAATCATTTATTCCAAGTACTGCGATATTCTCCTCTGCAGCAAAACGGACAGCCTGCTCGATGGTATCAAACGGGCTGAAGGAAAACGGTGAATGGATGTGAGAATTTACATTTCGCATAACGCTTTTTACTCCGCAGTATGGAAAGCATCAATGGTCGTAAGTCACACTCTATTTATAAATATATACTTGGTTTAAAAAAGATACAAAACAATCCAAAATCATGCAGCTATAATCTGCCCCATTTACGAAACACAACCCTCTTATGTTCATTAACAAGACTACGGTCCTGGAATAACAAAACAAGGATCACACCAGCCAGAAATCCACCGATATGTGCCCAGAATGCAACACCTGCAGAATCCTGACCAACCGTTGGCAATGCACTGAGCAGTTGAAGCACGAACCAGTACCCGAGCATGAAATACGCCGGCACAATGATTTTATCAATATAAAAGCCAAGGAAAATCAGCATATGCACAGGAGATCGGGGATATAGGACGACATATGCACCCATAACTCCTCCAATTGCTCCGGATGCCCCAACCATCGGAACTGCACTGTGAGTACTGAAAAGGATCTGCGTTCCGGCAGCAGCCACTCCGCATAATATATAAAACAGTATAAACCTGATCCGGCCCATTGAATCCTCTACATTGTCACCAAAAACAGCTAAAAACCACATATTACTGATTAGATGAAACCAGCTCCCGTGAAGAAACATGTGAGTAATCAACGTTGAATAATCTGATTTACCACTAATAAAACATTCTGCTGTGGGACTCAACGCAATACGGGTACCAGGTGGAAGTTTCCCGAGCAGCTCACCTGGAATGAGACCGAGATTACAGATTGAGGTAATCATCGACTTTTCGTTTCCAGCACCTTCAAGAATAATCCATAGCAGTACATTGATAGCAATGATACCATAGGTAATCACCGAAGTCCGGAGCGTCGGATTATCATCACGCAAAGGAAACATTACACAACTCCATGAAAAACGTCAATCGTTCAACTGAGCCAGGACCGAAACAAGGGCTCCCTTATTGATCAGGTCTCTCATGACAACTGGTTCAAAGGGCTTATCGCCCGGAAATATCGCAAGAAATGGAACACTTCTTGACCCGAGATTTGCCATAAGTGATTCAATCTGTGGGTTTGGCCTGGTCAGATCGGCTTTCATAGTAATAATTTTCTTTTTTCTGACAATGTCCATGATTTTCTTTGAATGCAAAACAGTCACCTTATTATATTGACAATTCATACACCAGTTGGCAGTAAAATCGATCATGACATTCTGACCATTTGCATGAGCCTGCTTAAGCAATTCCGGTGAAAATGCAACCCAGTTATTTTTTTCAGTGTTTGACACTCCAGAATCTGTGGCAATAAGACTGTACAAAGTCACAAAATTAAAATAAACACCACTGGCTGCGATGATTACCATTATCAGTGCTACAATAATTTTTTTCCTTACTGTAGCCCCCCATGGAGCAAAACGGGCATACCCCCAGACTGCAAACGCAAGTACAAGACACAAACCAACAGTACTGATCATCATATCAGATGGCAAACCGATCATCAGATATACAGCCATTCCCAAAAGAATAAATCCCATGAAATATTTAAAGTCCTGCATCCAGCTCCCTGGTTTCGGAATCATACGTGCAAGCCTTCTACTTGCACTTAAAACGATATACGGCGATGCCATCCCTAAACCTATTGATGCAAATACCGTGAACACTATTACCGGTGTCTGCGTTAAGGTCCACGCAAGTGTTGCTCCCAGAAGCGGGCCACTGCAGGGAGTTGCAAGCACCGTTGCAAACATGCCACGAAAAAAATCACCCCACAAGCCATTACCACTCTTTCGCTCCATCCCTCCAATTCCACCCGGTACTGTAATAGTAAAAACATCAAACATACCCAGCGCAAACACGACGATAAGAACTATAATACCAACAAGTACTTTCGGGTTCTGAAACTGTTCTCCCCATGAAAAATTCGCAAATGATGCCAGTGATGCCAGAACCATGAAAACGGTAATGATTCCCACAGAAAACATTCCGCTGCGAAGCAGAACGTCCTTGCGCCCCCCTGTGCTGCTTTGTGCAAACGAGAGAATCTTTATTCCCAGAACCGGAAGCACACAAGGCATTACATTAAGGATGATACCAGCTACGAATCCCAGAAGAATTGCCAGAAAAAGATTGAACTCGATCTTTTTTTCTACTGGTGAATAATCCCAGTTATCACTTTCGATAACAGGAGTGCCTGTGAGACTGCCCAACCCTCCCGGATTTGACAGTAAATCCAATGATAATGATGATGCAAACCCTGCAGAGGCAGGAGTTATCTCCATACTGTCGGTAAGATTATTGAACATTTTTAATAAATCAGGGCGGTCTGAAAAGTGACCATTACCGGTGGTATTTGATGTAACTGTAATGGTCAATGGCACTTTAATACTTACGGGAATGCAGGCTGTATGACATATCAATCCATCTATAATAATTGAATCAGCAATTGTCCCGGTAACTTTATCGTTCACGGTTCCTTTTACAAACAGGTACAGTTCATTTTCGTATGCCCACACCCAGTCACCGGAAGATGGGGTGAATTTGCGAGGTTTAGGTTTGAAGACGCTATTCCAGACAATACCCTTATCATTTGCAGCTTTTACAATTAATGGTTTTCCGATTCCAGGCCCAAGAGGGTTTCCATATAGATGGAATTTAGGAGGAATTTTGAATTTTATTGATGCGATCACTGTATCGAAAGCGGAGTAACCGTTTTGGGACATTACGACAGATTCTACACTAAGGTTATCTTGAGCAACACTGCCTATATACATAAAATTTAAGAGTAACAGTGATAACATCAATTTCATCCATCATCCTCCTGAAAAAGAGATCAATTACAGGATCAATCCTGAATTCTAATGATTACATATTTTTCAAAATAATTATTTTACCATGCTTAAAAAAACAACCCTCAATCGCATTTTTCGTATTAAATTTAATATTTCACATCCGACGCGGTATTTGTTTTTGTATAATGTCATTTTTGTTGATTTTCCTCAATTGCAACATTTACAATTGTATATTTATGAATATATTTTTTTAAAAGAACCGTTTAATTTCCTCCGGATGATCGACACAACACGTTGCACCCGCCGCGATCAATTCATTTTGCGTCCGAAATCCCCAGGTGACTGAAACACAATCCATCCCGGCATTTTTTGCGGTTTCGATATCGACTTCACTGTCACCAATGTAAATACACTCCCCTGCTGCACACCCTGCATTATCGGCAATACGGATTGCACCTTCAGGATGCGGTTTTCTTGTAGTCAGGGTATCACCCGCAATCACGCTACAGAATGTAATCGCCGGAAAATATTTCTGAAGAATCAGATGTGTTGATTTCTCATTTTTGTTGGTATTTACATTAATCACAACATTCTTACATTTAAGATGTTCCAGTAAAGAATGAATGCCATCATAAACATTCATGTTATAATCCCAGAATTCTTTGTATGCCATGATATATTCCGATAAAAAACAATTTAGAAGGTCATCTGAATAGTTTTCAAAAGGCAATGATTTCTGCACCAGGACGTTCTGCCCGTTTCCAACGAATTTTTTGTATAGATCTATTTCGTGTATCGTAAAATCGTGTTTAGTCAATACTGAATTCATTGCGTAGGCGATTCCGTGGATAGAGTCTACTAATGTGCCATCGAGATCGAAGATTACCAGCCGGTATTTCATAAAATTACACAATTTCCCTCTGCCAAATTTCTTCTACTTCCTGTCGACGGGAAATCAGTGAATGGGTGCCATCATCCCAGATCATAACTTCAGCGCAGACCGGTCGTGAATTATAATTTTTTGCACTCATTGAGATACCATATGCACCGGTCCCCATTATCGCAACAACATCACCGATGTGTGCTTCGGGTAAAGATATAGTATCGACGGCTTCCGGATCACCATCACTGACCGTGAATATATCGCCACTTTCACAACAGCAACCGACAACCACATAATCCAGATGTGTTTCACCTGCAGCATGGAGTAATCGAACAGGATGTCTTGCACCATAAATCATCGGACGAAGCAGTTCAGTCATCGATGCATCAATTTTTAGAAAACGATACCCATCCACTCCAGTATCAACAACATCATTTACAGAAGCAAGCAACATACAGGCGTTTGCTGAAAGATACGTCCCAGGCTCAATCTCAAGGGCTAATTTTCTTCCGGTTTCTGAAGCAAACTTTTCAAGTTCTCCCTTAACTACAGTAAAAACAGCTTGTAAATCGATTGATCTCTCAGGAAAATTTCGATCAATTTTATAACCGCCACCCAGGTTCAGAACTGTAGCATCAGGAAAATGACGAATGATCGCCAGTGTCATCGATACAGCTTTTTTCCAGATCTCCCAATCGGATCCAGAACCTACATGAGTGTGAATTCTGTTAATTTTCAAGCCGTTTTCCTGCGAAATTCGCTTAATTTCCGGCATGTATTCATGCCAAATTCCAAAAGAAGCTGCCAGCCCTGCTGTATTGGTTCTATTGTTATGCCCTGAGCCGAGTCCCGGATTGATCCGCACTGACACTGATTTTTTGCTTAGTGAAAAAAGTTCACAAAACCGCTGAAGCTGCGTCAATGATGTGCAGCAATAATTTACACCCAATTCAACAACTTTTTTAATTTCCATCTTTGACAGGGTTTGTTGACTTGTAAGTAATATCTTTTCAGGTGCAATCCCTGCCACAAGTGCCCGTTTTACCTCGTAAATAGAAGATGCATCAATATGAATGCCCTGCTCATTAAAAATGCGCAATACTGCAGAATTTGAATTCGCTTTCATCGCATAACGGACAATTATTCCAAATGGGTTAGGAACAGAGAGGGCCTGCTGTGCGTATAGATGATAGCTTCGCGCATCATGAACCATCAAAGGAGTACCATACATTTCTGCAATTTCTTTCAATTGTGTATCATTGCTGAATTGCAGCGGGAACTGAGCCATTTTTTCCATTTATGCATCCGTAGTTAAATGTTATCGAATATCTTTCACAAATTTATTAACAAACGCCTGCTTAGTGTGCAATTATACATAGTATTAAACCTGAAAAAACAGATAAAAACAGATGTTTATTCATGGCAAATCTCCTTAAGAGTGGTAAAAAAAATTCTATTCATAAAAATACCTAATTGGGGTATGCGAATAAAGGGTGTGCCGGACGAAATTTCATCCTTTGAAATCAGCTATTCATAACCTATATTTGCAACGCAGTTTAACATCAATTGCACATCTATTTTTTTATCATCAAATTCATTAAAACGAGGTTATTTGATTGATTACCGTTAACAACGTTACTCTGATGTTTGGGAAACGAACACTTTTTAAAGAAGTTACCCTGAAATTTACTCCTGGAAACTGTTATGGCCTTATCGGAGCTAATGGATCAGGGAAATCGACCTTTTTAAAGATTCTCAGCGGTGATATCGAACAATCCCAGGGTGAGATTGTACCCGGACCCGGCTTGAGAATGGCAATGCTGCGTCAGGACCATTTTGCTTTTGATGACTTCACCGTTCTTGATACTGTTATCATGGGACATAAACGACTCTACGATGTTCTTAAAGAACGTGAAATCCTTTATGCCAAAGAAGAGATGGATGAAAACGATGGGAACAGAGCCTCAGAACTTGAGATGGAAGTTGCCGAGATGAATGGATGGGAAGCTGAATCCGATGCGGCATCACTGCTGGATGGACTTGGTATTGATGTATCGATGCATCAGAAAAAGATGATCGAGCTTGAAGGTGGCCAGAAAGTTCGGGTACTCCTTGCACAAGCACTGTTTGGTAACCCGGATATTCTGCTTCTTGATGAACCGACCAACAACCTGGATCTCGAATCGATAATGTGGCTTGAAGAATTTCTTTACAAGTTTGAAAACACCGTTATTGTGGTTTCCCATGACCGCCATTTTCTCAATAAAATCTGTACCCACATTGCAGATATCGATTATTCACGAATATCAATTTACGCCGGTAACTACGATTTCTGGTATCAGGCCAGCCAGCTTGCACTTTCCCAGAAGAGGAATGAGAATAAGAAAAAGGAAGAGAAGATCGCTGAACTTAAATCATTTATCCAGCGATTCAGTTCAAATGCGTCGAAAGCCCGCCAGGCAACATCACGTAAAAAGCTACTTGAAAATCTTACTCTTGATGAAATCCCGGTATCTTCAAGAAAGTTCCCCTACATTGCATTCAAGCCAGAACGTGAATGCGGACGGAATGTTCTTACAATCGAGAATGTCTCGAAAATGGTAGGTACCGAACAAATTCTTGATAATTTCAGCTTAACGATCAATCGGGGTGATAAAATTGTTTTCCTCGGCCCGACAGTGACCAAAAGTACGCTCTTCCAGCTTATCGCAGGTGAACTCGAGGCTGACAATGGTACGATCACCAAAGGTGTGACCATTACACAGTCATACTTTCCTCATGATAATACAGAACTGTTTAAGGAGAATATCTCCATATTCGACTGGCTCTGCAGATTTTCATCAAACACCGATTCCACTTATATACGTGGTTTTCTGGGAAGAATGCTCTTTTCGGGTGATGAATCGATGAAAAGTATTTCGGTCCTTTCCGGAGGGGAAAAGGTGCGATGCCTGCTCTCAAGGATGATGTTATCCGGTGCAAACCTGCTTATCCTCGATGAACCAACTAACCACCTGGATCTCGAATCAATATCCGCACTCAACACCGGACTCATCGAATTTCCTGAAGTAGTCCTCTTTACCTCACATGACCATCAGTTCGTAAGTACAATTGCAAACCGTGTCGTTGAGTTTACTCCCGGTGGTGTTATAGACCGGATTATGAATTTTGATGATTACACGGCTGATCCAGATGTCAAGAAGGTGCGGGATCAAATGTATCATGGGCATATTCGTATGCAGTTGTAGGTCGCCTCACCCCCTTCTTCCCCCTCTCCATTGGTGAATGGAGAGGGGGAGAGAGAAATACTGAATTCTGCTATCAACCAAAATGGATGTGTGGCTTGCATTTTAATACAGGTTATGTTCTGTTTGCAAAAAAAGAGATAACCCCCTTTCTCCACGAGTGGAGAGAGGGCTGGGGAGAGAGGCGAAGGAGAAATAAAGAGAATCTGCGCTTTATCTCACAACCATAGCAGGATACTTCTGATCAGGCAATGCAAGGTAATCCCAGCCATCGAAATCAAATCCCAGGGTGAAGGATATCCGGTTTCCTCCAAGATCACCTCTGTCAAATCCGTGATCGTAACGCAGTTTAAATGCCATTGGATAGGTATTAAATGTCTGGGTTTCCAAACGCAGTTCTGCACCTGCAGAAACAAGCCAGTCTTCAGGGTTGAAATTGAAAATATCCATGGGCTTATCCCATCCGGCACCCGCGCAGGCGTGTACATCGCCGAAAAGTCGTTCAAAATGCATAAACCACACTTTTCTGTTGATTAATCCATTCCATAGAGGAAACCGGTAGGAGAACTCCCCACTCATGACTGCTTTACCAGTAATTGTAAGTGTGTCAAAATAAAGTGAATCATTGGTGCTTTCCGGCTTAAGCTTAACATCACGGTAATAATAGTTATAGCCTGGCAGCCAGACTGCTGGGAGATAATAGGATGGAAACACTTTATCTTCTTTAACTATTTTTATTGCTGTACCTTTTACATCAAGGTGCATTCTATGTTTATTGTAAAGTGGTGATGTTAACCCGGTTTTGATGTGTGCGGTCACCTGATGAAAAAGGTAATTATCATACTGTTCTTTAGGAATACTGCCGGTACTGAAACTGTTTTCCTCTTTTAACGAGTTCTGCCCCCAGAAGTCATATTGCAGTTTTGCAGCCAATCCACGTGGTGAAATACTTGATGTCGGCTCGGGAACTTTCGAAATAGTAACCGCCATCACTCCGGCACGGTACCCCTTGCTCAAATTGTAATTAAATGTCGCAGAAGTTCCATTGATCCCAATTGCAACATCATACATATTCAACCCAGCATTGAGACTGAGCCCGGTAATTGTGTTCATAGCACCAGAATGCACCGTTCCACCGGGAGTCGATATCTGTAAATTCATATTGTGAAGGCGAATACCGTAGTTCAGTTTTTCTACCGCACCTTCAGTTTCGTTGAGAAAGAAATCGATGCCACTTATGCCTCTTAGGGTATAATCAAACGCAAGCGACAATGGTGTACGGTTAGTGTTTCCAAAAACGGTTAAATCATAATCCGAATTGACACCTGGTTTTATATGACGAGGATCGATTATAAATAGCGCCCCAAGTTCAGATCCAATCCCAGATAGTGTAAGTGGCTCAATCAGATTTAGAACCAGTCCCATTTTGTAAGTTGGCTTTACAGAGACAAGATCGGTTGAGTCTCCCGGATCCTGACGCCCCTCCCCTATAAAAATGGGTGAAATAAGCAGTTGACGCGGAAAGAAGCTGTATGGTTGTTTCTCTCCATGAACAACTTTTTCAGGCTGTATCTTTTGTGCAGGCCGATCGTCCAGGATCTGATCGCTGACAATTGTCTCCAGTGCTCTTATAGTATCAATCATATACACATTGTATCCGTCTTTGTCATACCCGGCATATACCAGCTTTTTTCCATCAGAGGAGAGTGATGGCGTAAACGCTCCACCAGTGACATTGGTAACTTTTTCGATTTTACCTGATGCTGTTTCATAGCGATAGATGTTAAAAATGCAGGTTCTATCTGATGAAAAATAGATGTATTTCCCATCATTTGTATAGCGTGGATCTCGTTCATCACTGCCGGAATCAAATAGTATTTTACAGGAACGGGTTGTAGTATCAAAAATTGCAATATTACGATCTTTTTCTCCAAAATAGCTGAAAACAATTTTTTTACCATCAGGTGACCAGTCTATACTGTAAATGTATCCTATTTTCGCTTCGCCTGGATCTCTTGGATAAAGAAGACGAGGCTTATTTTTTCCGGTAGTATCGACCAGAACAAGCTGGAAATGATCAACTTCACGACGAGCTGCGGCGATCATATTTCCAGCTGGAGAAACAGCGGCACTAAAGACAGATTGCTGAGTTGTCAGCATTTTTTCTGTTTTCTTTGGAAACAACGAAAATGGCTTTTTAAGCCCATCGGGGAGAGTATCAATGTACAGATCTCTGGTAATATCCCCTCCCCTGGCAGGAGGAAGTACCGATTTTCGGTCCATAGGACTTGTGTAAACGATTTTATTTCCCTTAGAGAATATATCATAAGATCCTCTTACTCTCAGAAGCGGATTTTTTATTTTTGAGGTATCCACAGATGTGTCGATTGGCACCAGGTTAAGATATGTCCTGCCATAAGCTGATTTGCCATTAGATAACAGATAGACGCATTTGTCATCAGGTGAAAAATTCGGGTTTACATTGATGTAACCAACTTTACTGATCTTTTTCCCGTACACCTGGGTTCCCAGAGAGTCTAACTTACGTTTATAATCGTTCTCAATAGATTGTTTCCATTCTTTGTATAGCTTTCGAGCTGGAATTCCAAGGACCGTTTTTATTACAGGATCAAAGTCAAGTCGTGAAAATTTAGAACTCTCATAAAGCATTGAAACAACTTTATCATATCCATACGTATCTGCAATGTATCGTACCATTGAAAAACCCTGATTATAGGTTTTCTCGAAATCATCACCGCGCCCGGTAAACACCTGCATGTGATCCCAGGTCAATAGCTGGTTGGAAAGTGCCATTGTCCGTAAAATCATATCACGATGAGAATCCCAGGAGTCAGCTCCATAACGTGAACTTTCATATTGTGCGATTCCCTCAGTAAACCAGTGCGGAAGAATCGATTTGGGAATAAGATGAAATGCTTCAGTACGATTTGGTTCGTTAGGATGAGAGAAAAAACCTATTCTGAGATCTGAGACCGGTGATTCAGTTTTCTGACTTGCCCAGATAGAAATTCCATGAGCGTATTCATGCGTAATCACATCATCAAACCAGTTGTGGGTACCACGCATGTTATAATCAAAATCAACAGTATTTATTGTAATCGTTTTTGTCTGTGAAAGCGACCATCCGTTACCCTCATCCGACTCAAGAATTACAACCTCTGTTTTTCCGGGAAGTGTTAAACCGTAGGTGTTTTTGTAAATATCGTACAGTTGTTCCAGTTTTGCGGCAACCCTTTCGGTAAGATGCTCGCAGCTTTTAGGGAAATGTATCCGGAAATGTTTTGATTCAACCGTATATATTTTCATATTAAAAGCATTTAATTTGGCCGCATTAGCAGTGGTCGGTAGCAAAAGTAAGGCAAGAAGAAAAGTGATCAATCGTAGCATTAAAAAATCCTGAAATTGAAATTAGTATGTCGTTCAGAGGTTCAACGTTCAAGGTTCAGCGTTCTGAAAACATAATCTTAGAACCTTTGAACCCTGAACGTTCACATTTTATTTTACAACTGCCATTTTCCAGTAACAGACATGTTTCTTTCCGCTAATGGACGCTTCCATTCTGCAGCGGTAGATTCCCGGACCGAACTTTTTTAATGAAACAATATGTTCGTTCCAGTCCGGATAACTTCCGGTTAGCTCAGATGGCGCTGTTCCCATGGTCTTTTTGGAATAGACATTGATTCCGGTTATACTGAAAATGTCAAGTTTGACATTGGTTGCAGTACCCGAAAATGCATACCTGAAAATGGTTTTCTCAGCTCCATCTGTAGGATTGGGAAAATTATAGAGGCGGATGGGTTCTGTTTGTTTTACTTTTTCGACCGGTTTATAACTACCATAAGCAAAGGAGCGCCCCGGATCGAACCCTGGCATTGGCCAGAAAACGGTATCCAGTATAAAATTGCCACTGATTTCCCATCGGTTAACCCAGCCATTTTTAGTCACCGCAATAAGATCCAGTTTGCCATCCATGTCCATATCATCGATCATCGGTGATGTCTGTAATGGTGAACCTGCAGAAAGAGGCCAGGCCGATTGAAGATTTTGCTGTATCAGTGCAACTGGACGCACTGGTTTTGTAGAAGTACCCTTTGCTGAAACTGCATCAATGTATCCACCCGGAAGAGCATTGAACGTTATCAATGAATCATATTTGAAGAATGTATCAATTTCTGCCGGGGTCATCCCCCAACCACTGTCAATCTGACCGTTTTCGGCTGTGAACCAGATTTTTCCGGCATTTCTATCAGCGCGAGTGAGCTTTGTTATTCCCCAACCAAGTTTTTCACCTGCAGTTGTCGAGAATATGGTGAGTGGTTTATTGTCCTTACCGGTAGCAATCGCGGGTGATGACACAACACTGCCCTTCTGATACCAGTACCCTTTATCTAAAAATGCAGGCCAGCCATTAAGCAGAACACCTTTGTAATTGAAAGCATAGACACCATTGGTACCACCAATAACGATATCAAGATAACCATCGCCATTGATATCGGCAATTGCCGGAGGAGCCGGATTGTCGGGAAATTCTGCTCTATTCTCTATCGCTTTATTATCTTCTGAAATCGTATAATAGGTTGCCCAATCAACAGGCTCATCAGACCAGTTTTTTACAACAGTCAAATTTGAATTATAAAGCCACAACCCATGTTTGATATCACAGACCACTATTTCACTTGTGGAATCTTTGTCAATATCTGCTGTTGCCAGTGTAAAAGGACTCAATCCTTTTACCACAACAGGTTTCTCTGATTGACTTCCATCAGAACTGCAAACGGTAAGCGTTCCACCGTCTTGCATGACAGCCAGCGAACCGGACTCTTTCATTGCTGCGATTGCACATACCGCACTGTCTGACTTAAGTTTTACAAAAGAAAGTGTATCACTTCCATTTCCAAAAACAACGCTACCGTTCGCACACCCTACAGCCCAGAGGGAATCGCTTATTGCACAAACATAAGTGCTTGGCTGATTACGCAAGGGAATCTTAGAATATACCGGCCGTTCAGAATACGAAACTGATGAAAGGATGTAAACAACATTCTGTATCGATGGTATCATCACCTGGCCATTTATCACTGATGGCATCGTAACAACACCGCCTAAACTATCACAATAATGATATGTTGTGTAATTTCCATCAGTTTTGCCAAGAAGATCACTTGCCTGAATCCTGGAGGAATCGAATACATAAGCAGCAGAATCAGGATCAGCAGCATTATTGAATATGTTAATTTTCCCCGTCTTACTTATAATGACAAGTTCTTTGCCCGGTATACTCTTGTCCAGGTCACAAAGAACCGGTTCAAAACAGCTCTCCGGGATTATTGCCTTTGGCCAGTACTGAGGTCTGTAATCGAGACTGACAGAAACATTAAAAACGCTGTCTGAGTAATTATCAACATAGAGATAGTCGGATCCACGGTATTGAGCGGACTTTTCGATTCGCTGCTTAGATGTAGTTGAAAATTTCAGATTGAGGTAACTGTGTCCACCATCATTGGTACGTGTTGATGGGAATGTATAGGGTCCCATACCATCAACAAACAGATCAATTGCATTCTTAGCACC
>JBNKZD010000032.1:0-3181 GCA_050301235.1 Chitinispirillaceae bacterium
GGCGACGACGTAAATGACGACAGGGTGACATCTGTCATCGAACCGTAATCCTCACCCGTTGAGGCATCCAGTGCCCAGCCCCGGACAATGTATCCGGCCGGGTTCACAAAGTTTCCGTCCTTGTCAAAGCGGAATTCACCGGCCCGGGTGTAGTACTCGTTGTTGGCATTGTTCGGATCCCTGACCACGAAAAAACCCTCACCGCCGATGGCCAAATCCGTCGCGGAATCAGTGGACTCGAAAGAGCCCTGGGCAAACGTGCTGGAAATATCCGCCAGGCTGGTCCCGCGACCGACTTGCGCACTTCCCGCAGTGGTGGCCACGGTCTGGCTCAGAACGTCCTGAAACGTCACCCGGCTCCCCTTAAACCCCACTGTATTGACATTTGAGATGTTGTCCCCGATAATCTGCATGGCGTTGCCAAGCGTGCTCAGACCGCTGATCCCTGAAAAAAGTGAACTTGATAAAGACATTTTATTTACCTCCTAAGTTAATCTGATATTGTTTGAGTGACTTCGATAATATTATTACTGTTATTGATTATTCTGTCACCGATCATTAAATAAGGTTGACCATTTTGATATGTGATGCCTGTAACTTCACCGGAAATATAGGTATTCGAAGGAACCAAAAAACCATCTTCATCTCTGGCGGTAATCTCAAACGTATAGGTACCGTCTCCGGATAGCGTTCCTGTGTCATCCCTTCCATCCCAGTTTACATCATGTTCTCCTTTGTCCTCCCAGCCTTTATAGAATGTCCTGACGATGACCCCATCACTGTCATAAACATCAATGGTGACATACCCGCTGTCATCAATGGTGTAAGAACCGGATTGAACCGTTCCATTATCAACACGCATGGTGTTGTCATCCGCCTTCACCGTTTTGCCGATATATCCCAGATTATCGCGTTGTTCGCTTTGATTGGTCATTGTTTCTTCAATATTTCCCAGTTTGCTGTTCATTCCATACAGTTGTTCTACACTGGAAAACTGTGCCAATTGGGCTGTAAATTCTGCACTGTCGAGAGGATTCAGGGGATCTTGATACTGAATCTGGGCGATAAACAGCTTAAGGAACTGATCCTTTCCCAGTTCCTCGGTACCGGAGCCGGATGATGTGTTTTCATTGCTGACAGATGATGTGCCATACCCTGTGCTAAGTGCTTCTATTGACATTAATATTTCCTCCCTGCTTTTTTTCTATGCCACTAAATGCAACAAATTACTTCCCGATGTAATATTTATGGGTCTCTCATGTGGTCCTTCTGTATGATTATCTGAATGGAACTCTTCTTCATTGAAATCCTGTCTCCACTCCTGTCGGTTATCTGTTCCTTCTTTTGAAGCATTCAGCGATTGACCGAAATTATGGTTGATCTGAACATCTACCTTCTCAAGTTTTACGCCGTGTTGAACTAATGCCTCTTTAAGTTCGTGGATGTTATTCAGCAATAATTCCTTAACTGAATGGTGTTCGGCAGTCATGCTGAGCTTTAAAATATGATCTTTAATATCCATTTTTATACTGACCTTTCCCAGATCAGGAGGTTTCAATTGTAATGTCACCAACTGATCTCCCCTGAGAATAGACTTGGATATCTGTTTCCCCACCTGATCAACAAGAGAAACAGGGATATAACCTCTAAAAGGCTTTTCCCCATGTTCAACTGTTTTAAGCATATTTGTAAAGTTGAAAGCCTCGCTGTTCCTTGGTGCATTGATTTGACCTGTTTCCGTATCCATACGATAGCCGTTTTCTTTTATTGGACTTATCAATTCTGTTTGCTTATTCAAATTCTGAAGCAAATCGGCTTTTCCGGTGCGACTGGAGGTGTTTGTATTGGGTCCTACATAATTTTTAACTTTGACATCTTTTTGCTTGATAAACGACGATATGAATTCATTTTTACCTGACTTGCTTTTTTCTAAAGAGGGTAACACTTTTCTATTATCAACATTACGGCCTTTATTGTTTGTCTCCTCTTTCAACAACGGCTCTGTAAAATCATAATTGGAAGACACTTTTACAGAAGATGCGGATGCAGGTTTTTGTTCCGAGAGTTCAACCCGTTCAAGGATTTTCCCCAATGTATTTTTTATATCATGCGACACCTTCTTTTCTTTGCCGGCTTTTTCTGCAATCTGCTCCAGCGATGTTATAAAATCCTCCAAACCGATCTGATCGGTTTTTCCTTTTTTAGGCATACTCATACCGATCATTTCCATTTTTTCAGAAATCTGTCGAGACAGACTCTGATCGACGACGACCTTATCTTTTAAGGATCTCCGGCCGTTGATCTCTTTTAACTCTTCTGCTAATTTATGAAGATCCAACCCTCCATCTTCAATCCTTGCTTTACTGAAGACGCTATCCAGTTCTTTAGCGGACAAATTAAAGTCTCTCAATATTGACTCAATATAAGGAATGGTGGATGGTCCAACTGTTGCATCCGGATTTTCTTTTCTTTTCTGCTCCCCCAGCTCGGTAATTTTAAGAAATATTTGTGAAAGATTATATTCACCATTGGAATTATTGCCCTTTAGATCCTTTATAAACTGTTCCACTTTTTCATGTGAAAAACCGCATTGTAAAAGAAATGTTTTAATTAGCGGAAGATCATTTTCATTTAAAAAAGTCTTGTTCAGCTGTTTCCCCTGGGCTAAAAGTTCTTTTCTGAAAGATTCAAGATAATATTTATATCCTTTTTTGTTAGACGTCTTGCCTATTTTAGCTGGTTCATCAGCAATATGAAAGGCGCTGTTTTTAGAATTGTGAAGCGCTTTCAGCATATCGGACGAAAACTTCCTGTTTCCTTTTCCCGATTCCAATGATTTGACATTTCCGGATGTGTTGCCGTTAAGAAGTGAAGATATCAATTTAGTAATTATTGGATTCGCCATGAATTTTAACCTTTATACTTTGTCGATTTTTTTCATATCCAAAAGCAAATGGTGTACCAAAATTCTCAGATTATTTTTATATTATTTAAATACAGTTAGTTATAAGGTTTTGAGGGATACGACGCAAAGAATTTGAAACGCTGAAAAGACATATTTTACCTGCTATAAAAAATGTAAAAGGAAAATATTGCCTACTTAGAGCTCTCGAAGAAATGACTTGATTTTTAAATATTTTTAATATAGGGGAGTTAATAGTGAAGATAAAATGAGGCAATT
>JBNKZD010000033.1:0-7867 GCA_050301235.1 Chitinispirillaceae bacterium
CCTTTTGTTAACTACAAAAAAATGCGTATGCACTGGGAGCATAAGTGGGAAGTGAACCGACCTGGCTACGAAATGAGCCGCATACTACAGATCTTTGATGAACTTGGTACTGCTGATATTCACACTTATCGTGTAAACACACATCCATATCACCGCTTTTTTATAGCTGATTTAAGAGATAATTAAAACGTGCATAACATACTCACATTTTAAAAGTAGGGTTAAAAAATAAAACTTCTTGGATGGCACAATATTTAATATGTTAAGGAAAATACAATACCTACTGCCAAACTTCAGGGGAAAAGCATTGGCTGAATCCGTTCCGGTGTTGTCACTTTTATTTCCAATGGCTTTTTCGGCTATTCTTCCAGAGACGTTAGAAGTTCGTTTTGCATTGGGAATAGGTGTGTTTAAATTTCTTTTACCTTATATTCTGTCTTTTTTTTTACTCCCGATCATACTGAGTCGGCCAGTTCCTTTTAGTAAGGCACTTCTTTTTTTTGCTGTGTTTTTTCTTTTTGCTGGGATTGCTTCTATGATTTACGGTGAAATCCCTGTATCTGGAATTGTTTATGGCAGTTTTATTTCGATGCTATTTCTGATTGGCTCAAAAATTAGCTGTAGCGACAATGATACCCGATTCGTCTTTTGGATTACTTTAACTGTACTTATCGGTTTAGCATTACAGACAATACTACTTTCTCTAGGTTTGGTTTCTATAAGTGTAGATTCAGGATTCGGGACACTAGGAGTCGAAGGAGAAATCTCGCGAATTAGTACGACCGTAGGCGCTGCAACTGGTAGTTCAGCAATGGTTTTTCTACTTGGAGTTTTGTGTTTTTATTCCTCTCTGCAACTATTCAAAAATAGAATTTTACCCGTAACTATTTTGTTCATTATAGCAGTTGCATTGCTACTGCTGTTAACCAGAGGAGGGTTGTTGATGCACATACTTTTTGTGAGTTTGCTTTTTGTATATAAAAGCTCAAAGTTTAGGTTGCCATTTTTTATGAAAATAATGGCTTTTATTGCCATTCTAGGAACCATTTTCTACCTATTGTTGAGTAACCAAGAATTAATGTCTGGGTTAATTGTTCGTGGGTTTGGTTCTTCAGCTGAAACTTCATTGTTTGCTGACAACGGCCGGTATATGCGCTATATGCAAGCGATTGATTACTGGGAAAATCATCCTTTGATCGGATCAGGGCTTGGAAGCTATTATCATAGATCACCGTTTTTGCGTTATCTCCCTGGCTATTCTGTAGGACTAAGCTCGCCACATAATGTATACCTACTGTTTTTAGCTGAACTAGGAATTATCGGGTTTGTGCCTTTTGCAGGAGCAATCGCTGGAGTTTTCTTTATTACTCTGAAGCGAAGAAACCGTATCTTTATTGCAGCATTAATTCCTCTTATGGTAGTTGGGGTGAATGTTGAATTAATTTATTTTGAAACTCCATGGCTGTGTGCTTTGGTTATCTTATTTGCTTATGCAATAAGACATTTCAATGATGGATTTCCAACACCACAGCGGCAATTCGGAATTGCTAATCATCCTTTGCGATATGCTGAGAGGAGATTTAGATGAAGTCGGTTAATACAAGAATCTCAATCGTAACGCCATGTTTTAATCCTGGGACACTTATACTGGAACTCTTTGAATGTCTTGTTGATCAGTTGGATGAATCCTTGGAGTGGATTATTGTAGATGATGGTTCAGATGAAGAGACTTTACAGATATTGGCAGATATTGAATATCGGAAAATAGAAGGTGTCACCATTAAGATTATTCGTGGGCCAAATTGCGGCGCCTGTCATGCACGAAACATTGGATTTCGAGCAAGTCGTGGTCAATGGGTCAAGTTTGTGGATGCCGATGATCTTCTGGAACCAAGACATTTAAGTGAGCAATTAAAGTCGGCAATGCTCGCACCTGAAGCGATCATTGTTTCACCCAAACACGATTTTTTCGATAGCGAGAATGAGCAGCGTATCGAACGGCATTCTGGTATAGACATCTCTAAGTTGAAGGATCCTTTCAGAAATATGTTGTTCGCCGCGCCATTTCATCATTCATCGGCGTTATATCCACGCATCCTAGTGCAGGAAATCGGTGGCTGGGATGAATCGTTAGCCGCCGATCAGGATGGTGACTTTTTGCTACGATTACTTTTGAAAAGGCCAAAGCTAATTTGGTGTCCAGGTCCGGGTTTTTTATTTCGTCAACATTCTTATACAAATCGAATTACAAAGGATAATAGTCCGCCAAAATGGGAAAGTCGTCTTTATGTGTGTTCAAAAATGGAAGCACAGTTGAAAGAACTGGGGCTGCTGAACAAATATCGAAATGAGCTTGCCTTACGTTACGATAAGATCGCTAAACGTGCTCTATTGAGTTCCAGGTATAATGATGAATGGATAACTAGGTGCTTAAAAAAGGCGAAAGACCTTTCTAATGATTATCTTCATCTGGAACCTAAATATGTTCCATGGTTAAGGTCTATTTTGGGGTTTAAAAGAACTGAACGGTTTAGGGATCGGATTGCGAAAAATCCCACTTGGAAGCGTCTACGCTATGGAATTTATTCCGACTAAAATATTTATACCGGTATGTATTTAATTAATTATTACTTTCGCGAGAAAGGTAAGGCTTTCAGCATAGAAAGGGTATTTGAAGAATTAGCTCTATCGTTTAAATCAAGTTCGGTAAAGATAGACCCGCTTTATTGTCCATTTTCTGGAGGAAAGAATTTGCTAAACGTCCTTCGAAATGGACTATGGGCTCGTCGAAATGCTAAAGATATTAACCATATAACTGGTGATGCTCATTACTTGGCTCTTTTTTTACAGAAGAAATCCTGTATTCTGACGATCCACGACTGTGATATGTTGCGTCCACTTTCAGGTTTTAGAAGATGGCTTGTTTGGCTTATTTGGCTCTACCTCCCAGTCCACAGTTCTGGAGTGGTTACTGTGATTTCTGAAAAAACAAAAGAAGAACTCTGCCGTCTAACTAAGATCAAACCTTCAAGTGTCAGGGTGATTCCGGACTGTGTTTCTGATTCCTTTCAATTTGCGCCTAAAACTGATTTTCCAGAAAAAGCACGCGTCTTGATCCTTGGAACTAAGATCAACAAGAATCTTTTTCGAATTTCCAAAGCTCTTTCAGGATTGAAAGTAGAACTTAGAATAATTGGAGAACTTTCGCAAAAGCAAGAAGACGATCTGCATACCTTTGGATTGCAGTGGACAAATGCATCTAAGCTCAGTAACGAGGACATTTTACTGGAATATAAACTGTGCGATCTGGTTTTATTTCCCTCCTTACACGAAGGCTTTGGAATGCCAATTGTTGAAGCTCAGGCAATTGGTCGGCCAGTCATTACTTCAAATATATCGCCGATGAAAGAAGTTGCTGGAATGGGAGCGATATTGGTCAATCCGAAGAGTGTTGATTCCATCAAGGCTGGTGTTTGTAAAATACTAAAAGAGCCTCATCTTCGAAGAGATTTGATCGAGAAAGGACAGGAAAATGTTAAGCGATTTCGTGTGAGTGTTATTTTAGCAGAATACCGGAAAGTATATGATCAGCTTAAAAAGAACTAGAAATTTTATGTGAGTGCACCCAGTATATTTAATTCATCCGAAAAAAATTAGTATTGCTTTGGCTATTACTAGCCAACGGCATTGTTGCTCACAGAGGATATTAAATCTGAATGTCTAAATTAGTTCATACAATAGAATCTTTAAGATTACATGATGGCGGGCCACCACGTTCTGTTGGTTACTTGTGCGGTGAGATTGTCAATCAGAACGAATCAGTCTGTATCGTTACGTTGACAAATCCAGATGAATTTACAGTCGAATTAAATAAATACATCGATCTAAAAAAGATTCAGATAACGACTTATTCTTTGCCCGAAATCCTGCTTTTGAAAAATTCACTTCTTACAAAAAAGTTGCATGAACTAAGAGAAAACGGAGATATTGAATTAATTCACCAACATGGAATTTGGTCACGTTTTTCCCGTGTTGTTAGCCAGTTTGCAAAAGATACTCAAATTCCACTCATAACAGCCCCACGCGGAATGTTAGAACCTTGGGCATTAAATAACAAAAAATTTAAGAAGTGTTTAGCTTGGTACTTGTACCAAAAAAAAGATCTTCAACTTGCTACTGCTTTTCATGCGACATCAATTTTGGAGGCTGAAAACATAAAACGTCTTGGATTTAAGCAACCTATCGCGATAGTCCCAAATGGAATTCATGAACCTACCATAGCCCTTTGCAAACAAACAACAGGAAAAAAAGAGAAAACGGCCTTATTTCTATCACGAATAAATCCCAAAAAGGGATTATTAGTATTACTAGAGGCTTGGAAAGATTTATCACCAGATAGTTGGCGTTTGATAATAGCTGGAAATGACGACGGTAATCATCTACCCGAAGTAGATAAAAGGATTGCCAAGCTCAATTTGCAGAGCCGGGTAGAGCTTAAAGGCCCTTTATTTGGAAAAGAAAAAGAATTAGCTTATCTAAATGCAGACCTATTTGTTCTACCTTCTTATTCAGAGAATTTTGGTATTGTTGTTGTCGAAGCTCTTAGCTACGGAGTCCCAGTTCTAACAACGACGGGATGTCCCTGGCAAGAATTGCAGACCCATGATTGTGGATGGTGGGTAGACCCAACGTTTAGTGGAATAAAATCAGGGCTAAAGGTAGCTCTTAATACTACGCAAGAAAGGCTGATCGAAATGGGGATGCATGGACGTAGTTTAGTCAAAGCAAATTATCAGTGGCCTAGAATTGCTGAAAAAATGAATGTATTTTATAAGTGGATTGTTAATGGTGGCAAGCAACCTGATTTTGTTATTTGATAACATGAATTCGGAAACAAAAATAAATCAAAATGCTAAAATTTATAGTCGAAGAGAACTACTTTATCGAGTTCTATGGAGTATCGGTAGGCAATTTTTTCGACTGACACCAAGGCCATGCTTTGCGATTCGTAGGAGCATTTTGCGATTATTTGGAGCAAAGGTAGGACGTAATGTTCATGTTTATTCATCCTCTCATATTTATTTCCCTTGGAACTTAAGCATTGGTAATGATTCTGCTATTGGCGAATGGGCATTGATTTACAATCTCGGCAAGGTAACTATTGGAAAACAAACGGTTATTTCGCAAAGAGTTCATCTTTGTGCAGGTACCCATGATTACAAGAACACAAGCTTTCCTTTGATGAAGCAGCCTATCGGTATTGGCAACGAAGTCTGGGTTTGCGCTGATGCATTTGTCATGCCAAATGTCAAAATTGGGGATCGTGCCATTATAGCCGCTCGGTCAGTAGTAGTTAAGGATGTTAGTTATGGCAAAGTTGTTGGTGGTAATCCTGCAAAGTTCATAAAGTCTAGGGGTTGAGATGAATCAAATTACAGTTGTAATGCCGGTAAAAAATGAGGCCAACCATTTGCGTCGTGGAATTCCACTAGCCGCAAAACTGGGATTTGTTCTGGTTGTCGATTCTGGATCAACGGATAAAACTCAAAGAATTGCGAGAGAACGAGGCGCTGAGGTTCTTGATTTTAAGTGGGACGGCAAGTTTCCAAAAAAACGAAATTGGACTCTACGTAATTACGATTTCAAGACGGAGTGGGTGCTTTTTTTGGATGCAGATGAATTTATCAATGACGAATTTGTTGCAGAGGTTCAAAGAACGATTGCTAAGGCAGATAAAGTTGGTTTTTGGCTGAACTTTGAAAATCATTTCATGGGTAAAAAGCTTCGTGGAGGAGATCCTTTCAGAAAACTGGCATTATTTAAAATAGGCGCTGGTGAATATGAACAAATTGATGAAGACCATTGGAGTCACCTTGATATGGAAGTTCACGAGCATCCTGTTCTAAAGGGAAAAGTTGGCGAAATAAAGACGTTTATTGAACATAATGACTTTAGAGGCTTAAAGCATTACATCGACAAGCACAACGAGTATTCATCCTGGGAAGCGATGCGATATGTTCAATTAATAGACAAACAAAAAAGAGATGCCTCTTGGAATAGACTTACAGACCGACAAAAGAAGAAATATCAGAGTTTAGAGAAATGGTGGTTTGCTCCGGTTTATTTTATTGCAAGTTACTTCTTAAAAAAAGGGTTCCTGGATGGTACTGTTGGATTCCATTTTGCTCTGATGAAGGCAATTTATTTTTATCAAATCCGGTTAAAAATAAAGGAACAATTACACTCTGAAGCTCAACCCGAAATGTCTGCAACTAAAAGGAAAATCGAATTTTGAATGTCCATTGCTCTGCTTTCATAAACCACGAAGATGCATAAAAAGAAAATACTTTTGGAATATGAAGTACATTGATTACTTCGTGCGCTTCGTGTTCTCTGTAGTAGAAACTAAGTCATCTAACTATAACATCTTTGCTAAACATGCTCATAGTTTAATAGCAAAGTACTAAGATGAGCACAATGCATTCAGTCCACTTCTGGTCCTCCACCGAATACTCTGGCTTTCTCGAGGGTCTTGTGCGGGAATTTCAGGCACGCGGTTTCGATGCTCGGCAGCGGTTTCAGATTTCAGAGGCGAGTTACCGGGCGGCGAAATCCTTGCCTGCGCGACTCTGGTTGCGGGTGCGACAGTATCTAGTGTATCCAATTCAGTTAGTGGGCACTTTGCTGTTTGAGCGCCTTACACGTCGACAAGCAGGTGTCTGTGTCGTTTCAACCAATACATTTTACGCTCCTCTGCTGGCAACCTATCTGCATCCGAACGTCGTGCATCTGGTCTACGATTTGTTTCCGGAGGCAATGATACATTCCGGAAAATGGCGGGCAGGTTCTTTGAAAGCGAAAGTCGTGCATTGGATCACCCGGCAAACACTCAGGCGAGCCAGGCAAAATGTGTTCCTGGGCCAGCGTTTAAGAAATTATGTAGAGTCACTTTATGGGCTGTTAGAAAATGCCACAGTCATCGAAGTTGGAGCAGATCAGATGCTCTTTGGTGAGTCCGATAGTCAGAAAATTGCCGAACATTTACAGATGAAAGGCGCTGGTGATAGGACCATCGAGATTCTTTACTGCGGTAATTTCGGCAACCTGCATGAATCTGCAACCTTGTTCCAGTATTGGAACAAGGTTGCAGAAAGTTTGAAGTTTGAAGTGGGAAGTTTGAAAGGTAGGAATCCGGGGCTTAGATGGATGTTTCATTGTTCCGGGCCTAAGCGAGCAGAGTTGGTTGCAGTCCGGGAGAGTTTACCTGACTCGTTAAAGGATTCGATACAAATTCGCGGTGGTCTTGGACAAACAGAATGGGTGGCTGCAATGAGAGCTGCGAATATTGCACTGGTTACAATGGCGCCTGGTTCGGAAACTGTGGTGATGCCGAGCAAAACCTATTCGGCAATGATGGCAGGGCAGGCAGTACTGGCAATTGCTCCGGAAGCATCGGACCTGGTGGATACGATCAAGAAAGCCGATTGTGGTTGGTGGGCGGAACCAGGTAATGTTTTTGAATTGGAAAAGATGTTGAAAACAATCAATGCCAGTCCGGAAGAAGTCCTGAAAAAACGTGTGCGTGCTTATCGATATGCACATGAACATTTCGGACAGGATGCGTTGGCAAAGAAGTGGCAAGTTTTGTTCGAAGGCATAATCCTGGAAAACGTGATTGATCCTACGACCCTAAAATAAGAATCAATTTGAACCACTGATCACACGAATGTATACGGATAAACACAGTTTACTAAAGACTCTTTTTACAGAGCCTGAGTATCTGTATAAATCTGTGTAATCCGTGGTTCAAAAAAATGGCAGAGCCGTAGAGTCCTTTGGTGTTTCAGACTTTAGTTACGGCTGCGCC
>JBNKZD010000034.1:0-52776 GCA_050301235.1 Chitinispirillaceae bacterium
ACAACAATGATACCATCACGGACATGGACACCATCTTTTACGCCATTGACAATATTTTCCTTGTTAATTAACTGAACACCATTACCGATGCGGACATCTTTATCGAGAATCGCATTTTTTATTATACAGTTTTTTCCAATACCCATTTTTACCGGCTTGTCAGTATCGATATCATATGAATCAGCACCCATAAATACAACGCGTGAAAGAACGCTACCGGAATTGATTATCGCTCTTACACCAACAACGCTGTCGGAGATGGAGGCATCCTGAATCATGGAACCTTCACAAATAATCGATGAGTTGATGACAGATCCGGTTATCTTTGCAGCTGGAAGATAGCGCGCATTAGTGTAAATCGGTTTTTCCTGATCATAGAAATTAAATGGCGGTTTCGGTTTTGTGAGATCAATATGCGCATCAAAAAATGCTTTGATTGTTCCGATATCTTCCCAGTACCCGTCAAAAGGATAAGCAAAAACACGGTAATCAGGAATTGCAGCAGGTATTATCTGCTTCCCAAAATCATCATAGGAATATTTGTTAAGCAGATCAAACAATACCTGTTTATTGAAAATGTAGATTCCCATCGATCCGACATGCGTCTTTTGGGGACCTGATGAGGGCTGTTTAAAATCTTTTAAGTCGGAGGGAATGACAAATTCATCGACGATAACATCTTCGGTAGGTTTCTCAACAAAATCGGTCACACGATGGTCCGAATCCATCTTTAAAATGCCCAGCTCACGTACTTTATCACGTTCAACCGGCACCACGCCCAGAGTAATATCCGCATTGTTTGCATTATGAAAATTAATGAATGCCTCAAAATCCATTCTGTAAAGATGGTCGCCGGAAAGCAGTAAAATTGTTTCACCTGCCTGGATAAAATTGGCCATATTCTTTCTGACAGCATCAGCAGTCCCCTGATACCATCCTTTGTTATCCATTGTTTGCGATGCAGCAAGAACAGAGACAAATCCACCGGAAAATTTATCCATACGATAGGTCTGGAAAATATGACGGTGAAGAGATTCTGAAGCGAACTGTGTCAGAACCCAGATCGTTCTTATTCCGTGGTGAAGGCAGTTACTGATTGGTATATCGATAAGTCGAAATTTTCCACCAATAGGAACTGCAGGTTTGGAACGGGATTCTGTGAGTGGATTTAGCCTTTTTCCCTGACCTCCCGCTAAAATGATGGAGGTTACTTTTGGATTTGCCATATAGTCTCCTGTTTGTTTTTGTATTTACTTTTTATCATAATTCTGGAATTTTATAATCACACATCAGTTTTTCCAACCATAATACTATGAATTTATAGTAGTAATTAAAAAACAGTCCGGATTATTCTCATCAATACCTGTGCCATTGATTGAACCGTTATAGCTGAAATTCGCCACCCTCATAAATAACTTTTCGCGAGCCATCTTTAAGTACTGCAGTTACTTTACGATCGGTAGTAGCAATGATGTCAGTATGTTCCGGTGACTCATTATAGCCAAGTTTTTCGAAATCCTCACTGCTCATTGCTGCTGTATCAAGGCTGCATGCATCGTGATAAGCTTTTCCGACTGCCAGATGCGTATTGCCGAACTGACCACCAAAATTCTCATCAAAAAGTGTGTTGGCCATAAAACGATTAATTTTGGAGAACCTTTTATCGGTCAGTGAAAATTCACCGATTTTATCAGCATTTTTCTGTGCAAGCATTTCGTGAAGCAGTTTCTCATTTTCTGCTGCATTAGCAGTTGTAATAATTCCGTTCGTAATTTCAAGTTTTATATCTTTAATAATATTGCCGTATCGATAGAGAGGGAGGTCGAAAAAGATAGTTCCTTCAACTTCACGCCAGTCGGGTGATGTAAAAATTTCGAAACTTGGGATATTTCTTCCTCTGCCACCTAACCATTTGCGATTCTCACCAAGACCGACCCAAAGATCGGTTTGTGGGGCTTCAACGTGCACTTTTGCAATTGGCATTTCATTGAGCTGGTTAAGAATGTTGTGCATAGAGTTGAGAACATCCTGCCATTTTTTGATAGGATCAGTTTCATCCAGAAAACAGGCAAGTGTTATCTGTTCCCAGTATTCCTGAATACTCATGCCGGCTTCCCTGGCAGCTCCCTCAGTACCATACATGCAAAGTGTCCAGGTGAATTTTCCAGCGTCCTCTTTTACGTCAAGCCAATCTCTGAACTGTTTAACACTGCGGCTGGAAAGTATTACTTTTCGCGGATCAGCTTTGGAAAGAAACAAAGGGTCTTCTTCAGCCAGAATCCGCACATAATGATCAATGGAATCTGCGAGCCCTTTGTAATACGGTGAGGGAAAGAACGATAACTGCTCATCATTACCTTCCTGAAGATGTAGAAGCTTGAAATCATCATCCTGAATATTAAGGATCGGATGCCCGCCGGTACGAAGGATTGCTTTGTAGATCTCTTTGGCAAGCGGCAAGCCAGGAGTTTGTGTAACCATGTAAACAACATCATCTTTTTTGATACCATTACCATCATTGAGAGCAAAATTGATCAAAATTTTAGCATATTTCTCAAGCTGCTGCGACGAAGGTGTATACATGAATTCTCCAGGTTATGAATGTTTTCTACCTATATTAAGATGAAATATACAAAAATCCAAGAGGATCATTGGAAACTATCGATGTTTCGAGTGGTTACGGCTTGAAGTTAGTTGCTGTTTAGCACCAATATTGAAAAAATATCGAACATGGAATAACGAATCCTGAATATCGAAGTAAAAGAAAAAAACAAGATTTTGACCTGTTTATACTTCGATATTTTTAAATTTTTCCCCTTTGTCCCTAAGTCTCGCAGCCCCCCGTCTAATTTTTCTTCCTAATTCCGAGTAATTTACGTAATCTGAAGCGAAAAACCTTCCAGAAAAAACTTTTCCGGTGAAGGCCGATCATGTAGAACCATTGATTATTTCTGATATCTCCGGGTATGGTGGTATAGGTAAAACGCTCTTTCCATGCTGCATAGTTAAAACTGAGCTGGTCACGCTTACTTCCGTTACAAAGTTCGCTCCACCATCGTTCCATCGTTCGTATCACATCAGAATCATTGTGTCGTCTCAGCAGAACTCCTCCGGAAATTAATCCATGGTGCTCAGGATATCCTTCCATACGATAATGGTCAATCTGCTTCTGCATCACTTCAGGGGTATCTTTCAACTGATGAGTTTCACCCATCTTTATGATTGCCTTGTGCTCCTCATATAAACAATCCCGCTTATCATATGATGTTTGATTGTGATCAAATGCAGCCATCGAATGTTTCGATAACGTCTCCTCGATAAGTTGAAAAAGATTTCCAACAACAAGAAAATTAGCATCGATATAGATGCTGACATCATATTCTTTCAGAAATAGATGTGGATTGATTTTGTAGAGTCTCGATGACCGGCTCGAATCCGCGAATTGAGGTTCTACCTGAACGATTTTCCAGGAACTTGATTTTAATGGTTTGTCTGTAAAACAGATTCGGTCGATACCTTTTATTCTGGGTTGCGGGAGCAGGCCGTCATAACCGCCAAATGTTGATGTGTAAAGCACTGTTTTGTTATACAGCATGCTCATAAACAACATGTCCATCAAGAATAGTCGTTGTGACAAACCCCTGAAGCGTATACCCTTCAAATGAAGTATTTCTTGATTTAGAAAAAAAGTTTTTTGGATCAACCACCCATGATGTTTCTGTGTCGACAACAGCAATATCTGCAGCTGCACCAATAGACAATGTTCCGCCGCTGACACCAAGAATCCTGTTGGGGGTTGCACTCATTTTCATAACCATTTCAGATGGAGAAAGGATACCCTTTTTGACAAGGTAGGTGTTTATAACAGAAAATGATGTTTCAAGGCCGATCACACCAAAATTAGCGGCTTCAAATTCAACATCCTTTTCTTCGGGAACGTGTGGGGCATGATCACTTGCTATAACATCGATAGTCCCATCCAGAAGTCCCTCGATAACGACATCGCGGTCTTTTGCTGTACGAAGCGGTGGATTCATTTTCTTATGTGTATCGTATAACCCGACATCTTCATCGGTTTGCGAAATATAGTGCGGGCATGTTTCTGCCGTCACATTGACACCGCGTTTTTTGGCATCACGGATAAGCCTGACTGAACCTGCAGTTGATACGTGTGCAATGTGAACGCGTGCCTGTGTATATTCAGCAAGGAGAAGGTCGCGTGCGACAACAATCTCTTCAGCTATGGTGGGAATACCCCGTACGCCAAGTCGCGTTGACACGACACCTTCATTCATATGCCCTTTTTGACTCAATGCCGAATCTTCACAATGGCAAATGATCGGGATGTTAAATGACTTTGTATAATTAAACGCATTACGCATCACATTCGATTTGGTGACCGATTTACCGTCATCGCTGACAGCCCGTGCGCCGGCCCGGACCATTTCGCCCATTGGTGCCAGCTCTTCACCTTCAAGACCTTTTGTTATTGCGCCGATCGGGTAAATCCTGCAGGGACACTGCTCTGCGTGCTGAATGACATAACGAATCTTTGACTCTTCATCGAGCGCAGGGGTAGTATTAGGCATGCAGGCGACACCGGTAAAACCACCAGCTGCTGCAGCCTGAGTACCGGTTGCGATAGTTTCCTTATCTTCCCGTCCAGGTTCACGCAGGTGTACATGCATATCCATCAGACCAGGAATCACCCATTTACCAGTGGCATCAATCGTTTTTACTGTGCTGAACTCCACCGGAATAGTGTCACTTACTGCTTTGATCACACCATCAGCGATAATAACATTTGTAATTTTATTAATATTGTTTACCGGATCGATAACCCGACCGTTTTTAACAACAAGTGATTCTGCTTTTTTTGTAAAGTCAACAGTGTGTATTGTTGCGCCATTAGGTCTTTTAACCATTTTCTCCACCTCCAAGCAGGTAGAGGACCGCCATACGTACAGCAACACCATTGGTAACCTGCTCTAAAATTACGGAATTGGCTCCGTCAGCGACATCCGATGAAAGTTCGATGCCTCTGTTAATCGGACCCGGATGCATGATAAGTACATTTTTTGAAAGTTTGTTAAGTTTTTCGGTATCAAGTCCCCAGCGTTCGCGGTATTCGCGGATTGTCGGGAACGCGCCGCTTGCCTGACGCTCCAGCTGGAGTCGTAAAAACATCACAACATCAGCCCCTTCAAGTGCTTCATCGAGGTTGAATGTGACAGGAACGCCGATACTGTCCATTGGTTGAGGGAGCAGGGTAGGAGGACCACAAAGTACAACATCCATTCCCATGGTGCTCATTCCCCATGCATTTGATCGGGCAACTCTGCTGTGAAAAATATCCCCGATTATTGCAACTTTGAGCCCTTCAAGACGGCCAAGTTTCCGCCGAATGGTCATCATGTCAAGAAGTGCCTGTGTCGGGTGCTCATGAAGACCATCACCCGCATTGATAATGACTGCATCGGTACATTGGGTCAGGAAATGGGGAACCCCTGCAGCACTGTGGCGTACCACAACCATATCGATTTTCATTGCTTCGATATTCTGAATAGTGTCCCGGAGTGATTCACCTTTGCTTACAGAGCTTGTTGATGCAGAAAAGTTCAGGGGGCTTGCAGAGAGTCGCTTTTCAGCGAGTTCAAATGAGATTCGGGTTCTTGTACTGCTTTCGTAGAAGAGATTAACAATTGTTTTACCCCGGAGGGTCGGGACCACTTTTATCTCTCTGTCTAAAACTTCATGAAATGAATCCGCAGTGTTTAAAATTAATTCTATATCCTCTTTCGAGACGCCTTCAAGTCCTAGCAGATGCCTACTGCTTAGTCCCATGTGTTAATCGCCTTCCTCAAATTCCATTAACCGAAGAGAATCTTCTCCATCTATTTCTGATACTTTTAACGCTACTTCCTGGTTAGGAAGCGTTGTTATCTTTTTTCCCACATAATCAGCACGAATCGGTAACTCACGGTTTCCCCGGTCCACAAGAACGGCCAGTTGAATAGTTTTTGGTCGTCCAAAATCTACCAGAGCATCAAGAGCAGCTCGTACCGTACGTCCCGTGTATAATACATCATCGACAAGGATGAGATTAATATTATTGATATCAAAGGGAATATCGGTGATTTTAACCACAGGCTGCTTGAGCGCCATACGGTAATCGTCCCGATATAGAGTCGGGTCCAGAGTACCGGCCGTCAGATCAAGATTTTCGAGTGCATTGATTTTTGAAACGATTCTTTTTGCAAGATACACCCCGCGGGTTTGCATCCCCACAACACCGAATTTGGAAAAATCACGATTGCGTTCCAGAATTTGATGGGTAATCCTCGTAAGGGCAAGGTCTAAAGCGTGGCTATCCATGAGAAGTTCACGTTGTTTCATACTGAAGAAAATAGTATGAGTTGAAAGTGTTTGCAAGGGATGTTTTTTTAAGGTTCACTTCAATAAAGAAATAATTTCGGCAATGGCATTGATATGGTTTTGAAGCGATGTGACTGGAGATTCTGAAGAGACTTTTCGTTGGTTGATAGATTGCTCTTTTTTAAGAATCGCGCTGTCGAGGCTTTTGGTAAGCTCTGTATATGTTTCTCTAAGGGTCGTTCGAATACGCTCAAAAGCATTTTTATATCTGATTGAAAGATCAACGAAGCACTCCCTTTTATTTTGGAAGATCATATCCCGGGCGAGCGTTTCAAGACGGTTTCGGATGCGAGCGATACGGGTCTGACGGTTTTGAAACCAGTCTGTCCACTCTGATGCGATTTCATTTGATGAAACTGATTTTGGAAATGACCAGCTTTCATCTGATTCGATCTCGGTCGCTTCAAGTTTTTCCTGCGCTGCTGCAATTAATGATTCCGGACTGTCACCCACACACTCAATTATCATCTGACGGATTTTAGCCATTTCACGAAGATGTACCTGAATCGCTTTTCGGCAGGGACGGTTTACACGACTGATCGTCGTTGTTCTGAGCAGAGAGAGTGTCTGAATGATTATTTTATTGAGAGCAGCTGTTAAATTGTCAACAGTTTTCAGTACACCTGAAGAGTTAGTGAAAAGTGAGTTAAGTGAAAGTGTAAGCGCTGATTCAATACTCTCCTGACCCTGCTGAGACTGTTCGTCAAGGAATTTCAAAACAGCTTTCTTTTCAACCTCTACAAGTGCGATCTCTTTCTCGACTGATTTACGGATATTTTCTGCACCAGATAAAAAATCATGATATTCCTTAGACATAACATCCATTGGTTTACAGTATTCATCAATTTCACGGGTGAGTGCCCCGGTAATCTCTGAGAGTGCTTCTTTGAGCTTTTCGGTGAGTGCCTGAGATAAAGTAAAGTACTTCTCTCTTGTCATGAAGTCGAGGACACCGCTTCGGATCGTATCCATGCCACTGCTTTTCCATAGCTCATCATCAAGCTGCTGTTTGCCGGCATTAAGGCCCTTCAGAGCACAAATGTGAAATAATCGAAGATCAACTTCATACCCCATTCGCGAAATAAGCGTCTCCCGGATAAACCGGTCAACTTCAGCAAGCTCCGATTCATTGAGAAGGTCTATTTTGTTGAGAATGAAAAAAACCCGCGAGACCTGATTCTGTACCTGCTTAAGGAATTCCACTTCCATCTGTGTAAGCGGTGGATCGGCACTGACCAGAAATAGGGCTGCATCACATTCGACAAGTGCATCAAGTGCAGTTCTTGTGTTGTGAAGATACGTTGAACCAAATCCCGGGGTGTCGATAAGTACTGTCCCATTTTCAAGCAGTGCCGATGGGCACTGTACCTCTACTTCTTTGACACAGAACTGGTTTTTGGGATTATGCTCCTCTGCAACGTAGGTTGTCAGTGTTGTTGTGATATCCTCAAGGGACTTTTGAACGACAATATCGGGTTTTCCATTAAGAAATCTGACAATGCATTTCAGATTGGCTCCCCAGCTGATCAGCGTCGGCACCGATGTTAATGGCAGCACTGATGTCGGCAAAATCTTTATGCCGATTAATGCATTGATAAAGGTACTCTTCCCCCTGTTGAACTGTCCCAGAACCGCCAGATGAAGTCTACCTTTGGCCAGACGGTTTCGCAGTTCTTCAATATTGGTAACATGTGATGAATATGCAGGTGGAAGGTCCCGACAGGCTTGCAGTGCCCGATCGATAATTTCATCAATAGAGAGCGGTTCATTATCCTGTGTGGGATAATGGTTGTTTTTCCCGGTTGATGATACCTGTGATGTCACATAACTGTCCATATCACATGATCTTACATTCTTTGTGTAAAAAAATCAAGGTCTTACAGCAAGACGATGTAACTACATCTGTATCGCTTTTCATCTTACCTGGTTATCTTATAATATAGATAATGGAGGTATCAGCAGGATTTAATTAGATCATGCAGTATTCGGGTTCATATTTGGTCTGTCATAAATCATTTTTATCTGGAATTACTATTAAATCATTTTTCAACAGGATTTGTTACATGTCATTTTCATCTTTGGCGGTGTATATCATAATTGGCTTTCTTGCGGGTGGTTTGTCCGGTATTTTTGGAATTGGTGGAGGGATACTGGTTGTTCCGGCACTGGTGTATTTGGCTGGATACTCTCAACTGGCTGCAACCGGAACTAGTCTCGCTGTGTTACTTCCACCAATAGGGCTCGCTGCAGCTATGGAATATTACCGCAAAGGGTATGTAAATATTCCGGCAGCCATCACAATTGCATCAGCCCTGATGCTGTCATCATGGATAAGTGCAAAATTTACCGTAAAACTGAATCCGACAGCAGTTAGAATCGCATTTGGTGTATTTCTGGTGGTTATCGGCATTTATACAATATCACAGGCGGTAGTGAAGAAGTAGGGGAAAGGGGGGCAGAGTCCAGGAATTCAAAGCTCCCACTCGTCCCTCTACACTCAAAACCCGCCACACGTCACTCTAACCTGACGCTCGCCACTCGAACCCTGAACTTCATATGTCAAGGTGCTTCTTTTATCCTCTTTGAGATCATCTTGACCTTCTGTTGAGCTATCGGATGCAGGTCATCGATTGATAAAATTCTTTTGTATAATGCGAGTGCTTCAGGTAAAAGCTCCAATTTCTCGTATGAAACTGCTGTTTGAAGAAGTATACGGATGTTTTTTGGGTCTTTTTGTAAAGCCTTTTCAAAATAACCGATTGCTTCCTTATACATATTATTACGCATGCTTATCTGTCCAACCCTGAAATTTGCATCATTGTGGTCCGGTTTCAACCTGAGAACTTGAGTGAACTCTTTCAGCGCTCCGACGGTATCGCCCTTGTTGTATAACAGTTCCCCTAAATTATATCTGGTGTTGTAATCTGCTTCATTAAGTGCGAGTGTGGTTCGATAACTGTTCTCTGCAAGAGTAAAATTACCCATATAATAGTAAAGCATTCCAAGTCTTGCATGACTCTTAATATGCAACGGGTCAAGCTCAAGTGCGTAAAGAAGATGTTTCCGTGCCTGAAATGTGTCTCCCTGCGCCATCTCTAAACGGCCAAGCTGGTACCAGGCTTCAACATATGCGGAATCATGTTTAATTGATTCTTCAAAATATTTGCGAGCTGCAGATGAATCTAACACATTGAACGTTTTTACCACTCCCATAAAACAGAGTGCTTCAGCTGAACCCGGATGATCTGCCAGACAGCTGCTCAATTTCTGTGTGCTTTCAGAAATACGCCCAGCATAAAAGAGTGCTCTTGCTGCTAGGACGCAAATTGATTCCTTCAGACTGTCTGGTATTGTCGTTTGATCGAGAACTGCGATGTGCTCAAGGCACTGGTCAAACAAACCAGCTTCAAGTTGGGACTGGGCGAGCAGGAATCTGATTTTTACATCATCAGGAGAAAGTTGAAGTGCTCTCTCAAGGTAGGGAACTGATTGGGCTGGCTTACCCCGGTTAAAGTAGGATTGTGCTGTAAACAGGTTGGCACTGATATCAATTGTAGTTCCCTGAGCTGGAGAAATATCCGTTCTATGCAGGGTTGGAGGTGTCTTTGTAGATGTAGTTTTTACAGAGAGTTTAAAATAACCCCAGATCCCTGCAACAGAGATAACACAAAGTAGCAACGATGCCAGAAATACTTTCTTAATGATAGAAAGCTCTTTTTGACTTAAACTACTTTTTGCGACGAGGTCGCTGGCTTTTTTAAATATGGTCTTCATTTTGCATGTTTCTTTGTGCCGGCTTAAGGTGCGTTACCAGCTCAGATGCTGTTTAATCAACTTAAAATCAGGCAGTTATATGAAAATTACGATGTAGTGATCATAATGACAGATCGTTATGTGTTGCAAAATAGATCGGTTTTGTTTTGTTTTGAAACGAATGGGATAGGTAATATCCTTCTTCTTTTCATGTAATTAAAAAAAATGACTAACATTACTATATCATTGATTATGAAAAATATCCAGTTAAAAGGTGTTTACAGGAATAGTATACAAGTGTAATTTTTACCTGCACTCAGCCGTAATGAGTGCTCATAGTAGAGTTTATAAAATTCACATGTTCAAAAAGTAACATTTTAAACCAAAGGAGATGTACAATGAACGTAAAACCTCTCGCAGATCGAATCATTATCCGTCCGCTTGAAGCAGAACAGAAAACTGCCGGTGGAATCATCATTCCTGATGCTGCTAAAGAGAAACCACAGCGCGGTGAAGTCGTTGCTGTTGGACCTGGTAAAGTAGCAGATAATGGTCAGAAAGTAGAAATGGCTGTTAAAAAAGGTGATACAGTACTTTACGGAAAATACTCAGGTACCGAAGTGCAGATCGATGGTTCAGATTACCTGATCATGCGTGAAAGCGATATTCTCGCACTTATCTAATTATTTGTCATTATAAAAATCAAAAATACTTTAATAAGGAGATATAAACATGGCTGGAAAACAACTGGCTTTCGATATCAGTGCTCGTGACAAACTTCTCAAAGGTGTTGATACACTTGCAAATGCAGTCCGCGTTACTCTTGGTCCTCGCGGTAGAAATGTAGTTCTTGACAAGAGCTTCGGTTCCCCGACAGTTACCAAAGACGGTGTTACTGTTGCAAAAGAGATCGAACTTGAAGACAAGTTTGAAAATATGGGTGCTCAGATGGTCAAGGAAGTTGCATCAAAGACTTCTGATGTTGCCGGTGATGGAACAACCACTGCAACAGTGCTTGCTCAGATTATCGCTCGTCTTGGTGTAAAGAATGTTACCGCTGGCGCAAACGCGATGGCTCTCAAACGCGGTATCGACAAAGCGGTTAAAGTGATGATCGATCAGCTGAAAAAAGACTCAAAGCCAATCTCAGGTAAAAAAGAGATTGCTCAGGTTGCTTCTATCTCTGCAAATAACGATAAGGAGATCGGTGATCTTATCGCTGATGCAATGGAAAAAGTTGGAAAAGACGGTGTTATCACTGTTGAAGAAGCTAAAGGTATCGATACTAATCTGGAAGTCGTTGAAGGAATGCAGTTCGATCGTGGTTATCTGTCACCCTATTTCGTTACCAATTCAGAGACCATGGAATGCTTGCTTGACGAACCGATGATCCTCATTTATGATAAAAAAATCAGCACCATGCGTGATCTGCTTCCAATACTGGAAAAAGTTGCACAGATGGGTAAGGCACTTGTTATCATCGCTGAAGATGTCGATGGTGAAGCGCTGGCAACACTTGTTGTTAATAAACTCCGTGGTACTCTTAAAATTACTGCTGTCAAGGCACCCGGTTTTGGTGACCGTCGTAAAGCAATGCTCGAAGATATCGCGATTCTCACCGGTGGTATCGTTATTTCCGAAGAAGCTGGTTTCAAACTCGAAAACACGACAGTCGATTCGCTTGGAAGAGCAAAACGTGTTGTTATCGATAAAGAAAATACAACAATCATTGAAGGTGTTGGCAAAGCTGATGATATCAAAGGTCGTGTCAACCAGATCCGCAGACAGATGGATGAAACAACTTCAGATTATGACCGCGAAAAACTTCAGGAACGCCTTGCAAAACTCGCCGGTGGTGTCGCTGTTGTAAATATCGGTGCAGCAACTGAAACCGAAATGAAAGAGAAGAAAGCTCGTGTGGAAGATGCTCTTCATGCAACACGTGCAGCTGTTGAAGAGGGTATTGTTCCGGGCGGTGGTGTAGCTCTTATTCGTGCTGTCAAGTCTCTTGAGTCTCTCAAACTTGAAGGTGATGAGTCAATCGGTGTTGATATCATCCGTCGTGCTGTTGAAGAACCATTACGCATGATCGTACAGAATGCCGGACTTGAACCATCAGTAATTTGTGATGAAGTAAAGAAAGGAAAAGGCGGTTTCGGATACAATGCTTACTCCAACACCTATGAAGATCTTCTTCAGGCCGGTGTTATTGATCCGACAAAAGTAACCAGAACTGCACTTGAAAATGCTGCAAGTATTGCCGGTCTTGTTCTTACAACCGAATGTGTCATCTGTGAACGTCCAAAATCTGAAAAAGAGGGAGCTGGTGCTCCTGGTATGGGCGGAATGGGTGGCATGGGCGGTATGGGTGGAATGGGCGGTATGGGTGGCATGGGTGGCATGGGTGGCATGGATATGATGTAATATCCATGCACGGCTGTCGAAATCCTCGATACTGTACATGATAATGCAGGCTGCAGGGCAAAAGCCCTGCAGCCTGAAATCCAAAAATAAGTTACCATACAGAATTTCTTTGCTGCGTATGTGTTACGAGTTTCTAAATGACAGGGAATTGATAGTACGTGGAGTACTTGACAGGAAGTTTTATCCTCTGTGTGTCCCCCTACCGGGTCGTTATAGGATTCAAAAACAAGAAGGGGTTTGAGCTCTAATTACCTGCTACCCTGTAGTGTGGTGGAATATATTTTCTGATGCATCTGAAACTCTTCTGGTATGGTTCAGGTGGTCGGAGCGAGTGAAAGAAAATAAACAATATTAAATCGAATGAGGCACGATCTGGGTGCATCCCGGAGGAGTTACAACTATGGCAGATAAAAAAAATAAAAAAGAGGCGATGGAAAAAGAGACTGAGAAAGAGAATCTGACCGCTGAAGCTGATACACAAAAAAGTGCGGGAGCTTCGGAAGAATCTGCTGCGTGTGCAGATACTGCAAAAAATGCAAAATCAGAAAGCGCTCCGGAGACCGAAGAGCAGGAAGCGGCTGTTGAAACGGTCGATGATCTCAAAACAGAAATTAAAAATTGGAATGACCGATATCTGCGACTAATGGCAGAATTCGATAATTATAAAAAACGTTCAAGCAGAGAATACCAGTCCCTGGTTGACAGTGCTAATGAGCGGCTGATGACCGATCTTGTTGAAGTTCGGGAAAATTTCGAACGTGCTGTTAAAAATGGTGAAAAAACTACCGATTATAATATTCTTTTTGATGGGATAAAACTTATTTTTAGTAAATTTGATACAGTTCTTGCAAAACATGGTTTGGAAGTTTTTGGTGCACCAGGAGAAGCATTTGATCCGATGATTCATGATGCATTGATGAAGTCTGTACATAATGAGATACCAGAGGATCATATTGCAGATATTTACGAGCGTGGATACAGGCTCAAGGGCAAAGTAATGAAACATGCGCGGGTCATTGTATCATCCGGTAAACCAGCAGAAGATACTGCTGGTGAAAAGTCTCCAGAGTAAAGGTAACAGAGTATTATGGCTAAAGAAGATTATTATACGCTGCTGGGTGTTGAGAAAAATGCCAGTGAAGATGATATTAAAAAAGCATATCGAAAACTGGCGATAAAGTATCATCCCGATAAAAATCCTGGCGATAAAAGTGCGGAAGAGAAATTCAGGGAAGCGACTGAAGCATATGAGATATTAAAAGACCCCAAAAAACGCCAGCAATATGATCAGTTTGGTCATGCTGCTTTTGAGCAGGGCGGCGGGTTTGGTGGTGGCGGTTTCAGCGGCTTTGGAGGATTTGACATATCAGATGCTCTTCGGGCGTTCATGAGTGATTTTGGCGGTGACTCGGTATTCTCGGATCTGTTTGGTTTTGGAGGAGCGCGCGGTGGAAGACGCGGGGGCGGGGGCGTTCCCGGTAATGATCTTCAGGTCCGTCTGCCATTGACACTTGAAGAGATCGCAAAAGGGGTGCAGAAAACGCTCAAAGTTCGCCGTAAAGACAAGTGCACTACCTGTAACGGTACCGGTTCAAAAAGTGGAAAGCGCACGACTTGTACAAAATGTAATGGCAGCGGAAGAATTCGCCAGGTAGCACAATCATTCTTTGGTCAGGTGATACAGGAGAGTGTATGTCCTGTGTGTCGGGGTGAAGGCCAGGTTGCAACCGATACATGCACTGTTTGCGGTGGGGCTGGGTTGGAATCGACCGAAACAACTGTTACTGTAGATATTCCTGCCGGTGTTGCTGAAGGAAACTATATCAGTGTAACCGGAAAGGGTGATGCCGGGCGCAATGGTGGACCTGCCGGAGATCTGATCGTGTTGATTCAGGAGAAAAAGCATGACTTCTTCCAGAGGCATGGTATAGATCTGATCTGTGATATCGATATTACCTATTCTGATGCGGCACTGGGTACCAGTAAAATGGTTGACACTATTGATGGCAAAGTAAGTCTCAAGGTTCCTTCCGGAACACAATCAGAAAAGATATTCCGGCTTAAAGGTAAAGGGTTACCCTCTCTTCATGGAAGAGAAACGGGAGATCAGCTTGTTCGGGTGCATGTGAAAACTCCCGAAAAACTCACTAAGGAAGTAAAAGCTCTTCTTGAAAAACTTGCAGAAATGGGACTGTAGTTAATATTCCATCTTGTCCAGCAGCTGTTTAATGGCTGCTGTATGCTCTTTTACAAACTCGACGTTTTCAGGGTTATAGGAGATTGCATCGGCGTGTACTGAAATTTCGCTGATAGTTTTCCGGAAATACTCGGTTACGCCATTGCACTGGCTGGTGAGATCATCAAGGTGGTCTTCATTGCGAAACGCCAGTTCGGCTTTTAATTTCCCGTTGCGGAGACGATTGGCCCATTTTTCAATTTTGTAAATAGGTACCGCCATTTTCCGGGAGGAGATGAGACCTACAAGAAATGCGATGGTAACTCCAACCACTTCAATTGCAAGAATTGGAGGAAGGATCGTTCCGAGGATACTTTGCAATTCCAGTAACTGAAGATCCTGCCTGATATCATTACTCATATAATAGTAACTTCCATGCTGGGATTTCCAATCGTAGACAAGAACAAGAACTCCCAGTGTCAGCAGTCCTGATAAAAACATCGCCATAAAAATTTTCAGTGTCATTTTGAACTGAAGCGATTTTTTTATAAAAAAATTCCTGAAAGGTCGTCTGTGTTTTTTCTCTGTCACGATCGAATATGTCCTTTCTACTGGCAAGATCTAAATAAAATAGAAGTTGAGCGCGTACTGCTGCAATACATATAATCTTAATATTAGGTGAAAACAAATTTATATATCTGTTTCCAAGGAAACCTTAAATGAATCTCTCAATGGTGGATACAATTGTCGTGCTGGACTTTGGTGGCCAGTATGCACATTTGATCGCAAATCGTATCAGAAGGCTGGGAGTATACTCAGAAATTGTACAACCAGATGTCGATCCGGTAACACTGCAACGATTTAAAGGTATCATTCTTTCCGGCTCTCCCTACAGTATTTTAAACCCGGAAAGTCCCCGGTTTGACAGCAGATTGTTGTCACTGAATATACCGGTGCTTGGTCTCTGTTATGGCCACCAGCATCTTTGTTCTACCCTTGGTGGATCAGTAAGCAGAGGAACAATTCGGGAATATGGCAGAGCCAAACTAAATATAGCCCATCTTGAAGGCATTTTTAAGGGACTGGAAAAATCTGAACAGGTGTGGATGAGTCATGGTGATACGGTAAATGCAATTCCGGAGGGGTTTGAAATCCTGGGAAGTACCGATGATTGTCTATATGCTGCCATTGGTGATAAAAAACGGAATTTTTATGGATTGCAGTTCCATCCTGAAGTAACCGACACACCCAATGGCATGAAAATTCTGGATAATTTCATAGGAATCTGTAACTGCAGCCGTCAGTGGAACAGCGAAACCTTTCTGGAATCCATCGCTTCCGATATCAAACAGAAAACAGGAAATCGAAATGTGTTCCTTCTTGTGTCAGGTGGTGTTGATTCAACGGTGGCATTTTCATTACTCAATAAGGTGTTAGGTAAAGAACGGGTTCTTGGTGTACATATTGATAATGGACTTATGCGGCTTGATGAATCTGCGGCTGTTCTTGATTACATGAATAAGCATGGCTATGACAACCTTGAAATAATTGATGCATCTTATGATTTTCTGTCTGCCCTCGATGGTGTAACTGAACCCGAGAAGAAACGTAAAGTCATTGGTGACATGTTTCTTACCGTAAAAGAAAAAGCATACGAAAAATTCGGATTGAATGCTGATGAATGGATTCTGGCTCAAGGAACAATTTATCCCGATACGATCGAAAGTGCCGGAACGAAACATGCCGATAAAATTAAAACACATCATAACCGGGTAGATCTCATTCTGGAATTGATCGAGAAGGGGCTTGTAATTGAACCGCTGGCACATCTTTACAAGGACGAAGTCCGGGAGATAGGCGAAAAACTGGGTATTCCTCATTCGTTAATCTGGCGTCATCCATTCCCCGGTCCTGGTCTCGGGGTGCGTGTGCTCTGTTCTGATGGTGTTGAGGTTCCTGTCAGTGCTCAGGATAGTGATTCTGTAAATGAACTTGCTGCAAAAGACGACTATACCGCATCTGTATTACCGGTGAAAAGTGTCGGGGTTCAGGGTGATGAGCGCTCCTATGCTCATCCGGCAGTGGTTTGCGGTACCTGTGACTGGATGCAGCTTGAGAAACTGTCGACAGCGATTACCAATAAGGTGCGATCGGTCAATCGAGTCGTTTACGCTCTTAAAACCGGGCCATCATTTGATTACAAACTGGTAAAGGCCGGTATCAACCGTGATCGGCTCGATAAATTGCGTAAGGTAGATCACATTGTAACTACCGCTCTGCGCAACTCCGGTGAATATGATACTATCTGGCAGTTACCGGTAGTGCTGCTACCACTGGTAAACAGTGACGGTGGAGAATGCGTGGTTATCCGTCCGATCGTTTCCCAGGAGGCAATGACCGCGCGGTTTGCGCCTCTGGCGCAGAAAACAATCGATACGATTGTTGAGCAGGCATCGAAAATTGAAGGAATTGGTGATCTGTTTTTTGATATTACCCATAAACCGCCTGCAACGATCGAATGGGAATGATTTTTATTCATCTGGGTATGCACTTGATTGGCGTTAGCAGCATTTTTGAAACAAACAACTCAAGCGCTGCATAATACGCAATCGCCTCTCTCCCCAGCCCCCTCTCCATTTACTAATGGAGAGGGGGGTCGAGGCGTTGCACTGAGCGTAGTCGAATGTGGGTTGAGGCGATATGCGAAACTCTGAGTGTTCTCAAACCAATAAAGTGAATACCCATATTTATTCATTCAATATCCATGGACTGGAATTTTTCATTCAAATCCTGCGATGAATACCCTTCCAGGGTGGGAATAATGACCGCGCTGGTGGCGAATTCTTTTCCGACAATTTCATCGATGGTGTAATTTCCACCTTTGACAATGACATCCGGTTTCAGCTGTTCCAGCAGGGGCTCCGGTGTTTCTTCGTTGAATATCGTGACAAAATCGACATCCTTGATTGATGAAACAACATACGCACGATCCTGCTCATCATTGACAGGATAACGGCTTTCCTTGATCTTTTTGATTGATTCATCACTGTTGATCGCAACAATCAATATATCGCCCAGTTTCTTTGCTTCACTGAGCAGATGCAGCTGTCCACGATGGATGATATCGAAACAACCATTGGTGAAAACGATTTTTTTTCCATCATTTTTTAACGACTGAACTTTTTGCAGTAACACTTGCTCTGATGTGATTTTGCTGTTTTCATTTGACAGGAGGGCTGCCTGAAGTTCTGCCAGTTCAATGGGGGCTGTACCAACTTTTCCGCAAACGATTCCTGCAGCTTTATTTGCAAGTCGTGTCGAGGTGACAATATCATTACCTGCTGCCAGTGATGCTGCAAGGGTAGCCATCACTGTATCACCTGCACCGGAAACATCAAAAACCTCTTTTGCTTCGGTTGGAAAATGGCTGCAACTTGACTGATCTAGCAGACTCATCCCTTTTTCTGACCGTGTTATCAGAAGATGTTCCAAAGAATAGGCTGCGCGGATTTTTGATGCCTCATGACAGATTGCGGTGTCATCATTATCTACATCACTACCCGAAATATCCGAAAGTTCTCTGACATTTGGTGTAATTATCGATGCATTCTTATATTTGTTCCAATCTTTACCTTTAGGATCAATCAGCACATTCAACCCTTTTTTTCGCGCCTTTTCGATAATGTGCGAACAGAGCCCCGGCGTGCAGAAACCTTTACCATAATCACTGATTACAACAATAGAAACTTCATCAAGCACTGTATCAAACGTCTTAAACAATTCGTTCTTGGCGGAACTGTCGATAAACAGTGGATCTTCAAAATCAACCCGCACTATTTGCTGATGTTCCCCGAAAACACGGATTTTAACAATGGTTGATGAAACACTGCGTATTGGTCTGTAATCGATTCCTAAAGATTCACATTTTGAATGAATCATATCACCATGCTCATCTTCACCGGTGGCGCCGATAAGAATACAGGTTGCTCCAAGGTGAACAAGATTATTTGCAACATTTCCTGCTCCACCAAGAGTGTCTCTGGTTGAAGTAATTTTTGCGACTGGAACAGGTGCTTCCGGTGAAATTCTGCTTACTTTACCAAAATAGTAGCGGTCGAGCATCAAATCGCCAACAACAAGTACCCGTGCATTTTTAAAATCAAGATTCATGTCATCAGATCCTTTTTTAGAATTCTGCGCCCAGTGAAAAATAGTTTATCGGTCCGCCAATTTTTTCCCAGTCTGTTGGCCATCCACGGTCAAAGCGAAGCACAAATATTCCAAGATTTGCCCTCATACCAAAACCGAACCCCCCTAATAATTTGTCCGGGAGTGGAAGTCCGTTAGTGGATGTCCCCTTATCCCATGCATTGCCGGCATCGAAAAAAACTGCGCCGTTTATATATTGTATACGTAATGGCAGGGGCCATGCAATAGAAACTTCTCTGATGAAGGGAAATCTGAATTCTGTATTCAGCAGCACTGTCCGTGAACCGGTGATATCAAGGTATTTATGTCCGCGCAGTGGCGTGACAAATCGTGAATGGATTGTATACTCAAGATTTTTTTCGTACTCGTTGCGGTCGAGGTCGTAAAAGAGCCAGTTTTCGTTGCCACCCAGAAAGTAACGCTTATCCGTTGGGGCATCACTCAGTGGAAGGCTGACTCCGGTAAAAAGGCGATTTGCCCATACAAAACGCTTTGCTATGTGGAGATAGTGTCGGATGTCTATATCAAGTGATGCATAAGGATTGGTAATAAATTGCATTGGTGGTGTGATATCAAGTGTGACTGATGCCCGCATGCCATTAACCGGTCCAGTGATTCCCCATAAAATGTTATCGAAAGAGTATCCGATTGAAGGGAGAAATGTTGTACTGATCTGGGTCGTGTCTTTGGTGTTGATGGGATCACGCTTTAGTTTGTTGACAAAAAGACTGAAATCCAGTCGGGAAACATGCGAAAATGGATATTGAGCGAAAATAAATCCCGATATCTCTTCATCATGAAAAAGCCGTTCGGCGAACAATCCCATATAGGTGTATTCCCGGCTGATGTAGCCTCCGATACCAATATCGAGACGCTGCTTCATATATATATAAGAAAGGAACAGGTGAAGGTAATCCTTGAGGTTGCCCTGAAGGTCTCCGGCAATCGTGATCCGATGATCTCCCATAATGTCACTGAGTGAAATCTGTGCCTGACCGGCCGGAGTATAAAATGTGCTCATTCCGACACCAAGCGAAACAATATCGGGTGAAAAGGTCAGACGGTAGGGAACGGGAGTTTGTTTTGCAGTTGAAAGAACGTCTGTTTTTGATGCTGTTGAATCGCTTACATGTAGAGAATCACTGGGTGGATTTTCATTTTTTGTAATCGATTCGGATGTATCAGGCGCTGATTCGGATACGTTCTTTTTTACACTTGCAGGGAGAGAATCTGCATGTATGTCGGAACGATCTTCCAACACCAGATCTTCGTTAATTGATGAGGAGTCGGTATTGGATTTCTGGTTCTGTTTTGAAACCGGCGACTTTCGTGGAGCTTCGATAATTTCTGATGTGTCACTTTCATGCTCGGTGCCGTGGCCGCTTTTCTTTTTCATATTTTTCTGGATTGAATCAACCGAAATCGGGTTGTAGGAAAAATAGTGCATCGTTGTATCAAAATTTGATTCAACCCAACGTGTAACTGCCAGAGTATCTTTACGGAGTTTTTTCATGGGGGATTCAATAAGTCGCACATTCCATCCATGATTCTGAAACAGGGTGAATGTTATATAATTACCTGTCCAGTCCGGATTTGAGCAGCTTCCAACATAGTCGGTAAGAGCCTTTGCTTTAGAGAGTGAATCGATAGGAGCAATGTAAATATTATCGATACCATTGCGATCAGAAACAAATGCAATCGAGTTGCCATCCGGTGAGAAACAGGGATGTTTTTCACTCCAGGGGGTTGATGTCAGCGCAGTTACTTTTAATGTATTGATATTAAGCATCTGAAGGTCTGATGGTGACCTGCCATAAGCACTGTTTTTCACAGCTGCACTCAAACTTGTATCCTGATAAGTAAAAATGATCTCCGATCCACTGGGAGAAAACCTGGGATCTGTTTCATCTGCAATTGTAAACGTCAAACGGATAAGAGTATCTTTAGGTAAATCGTACATGTATAGGTCTCTCAAGCCGTTATCTGTACCACTGAATACAATATGATTTCCATCAAGAGACCAGTCAGGGCTGCTTATGCTGAGTAGATTAGTTCTGATTGATTTGACTCTCCTGCGTTTTGAAACATCTATAATCCTGATCTCATCTCTTCCTTCGACAAGAGTTACAAATGCAAGTTTTTTACTATCCGAAGACCAGCATATTCCACTTCTGAATGGATGAAATGATTCAAAATATCCCCCGTATCCATTTTGAGAGATCGTTTTTTTGATATTCCCTTCCTTATCGGTTATCAGGATGCCTGTATAGTCCTTATGATCACTGAAGAATGCTATTGTGGAGCAGTTGGGAGCGATTCTCGGGCGGAGATTGAAATTGTCCCTGGATTCAAGATTGTTGGTAACAGCTGAGGAGTTTTCTGATGGGTCAAGTCTGCGGCCGATCTCTGGCCAGTACACTTTTTTCAGTTCTCTTATCCATTCCCTGCCAAGATCATCACTTCCTTTACCGTAAATTTTTTTAAAAGAATTCTCAATGTTTCTGCTCTGTCTGAACTCTCTTAGGAAATAGGAGAATGCACTGTCACCTTTTGATGCTTCAAGAAAATGGAGAAATGACTGTCCACCTTTGTATGCCATGTATCCGGCAAGAGCAGGTCCTGGTAACGGAATTTCCGAATGAATGGTCTGATCCAGAAGAAACATATCTGCTTCGATGTCCCATCCCGACGAAAGGTATTCAGCAAGTCCTTCCATAAACCACAGCGGCATCTGAACTCCCGATGTAAAGAGGTTGCCACCGAGTTGATCAAAAAGAATACCGAATTCAAATGCATGGACAAGCTCGTGGTGCAACACGTGTCGTAAATCAATATATGAACCACTGAAAGGGATAGCAATCCGGTTTTTCAGCACTTCTGTAAATCCACCGACTTCTTCTGGAATGATTTCGGTAATAATATTTGTTTGAGTAAACAGATTCGGGTTTCCATAAATTATCAGCGGGATGGGATCTTTGTGGGTAAAATTGAAACGCTCCGAAAGTCGTGAATAAGCGTCTTCAATCATTCTGTTGGAAAGATAGGGGAGGTCACCCTGATATTGATGAAAAAATGTTTTGAAATGGGTCGATTTGATATATTGCCATTTCATTTCCTGATACTGGACTTTATTCTGGCCGAAAGCTGAAATTTCAGCAGTGCATACTAAAACGATCTGCAAAAAAATATATGCATACAACGCTGGTTTTTTTATCATTTGTAGTATTCCTCGATAAACGTAACTTGTTCATGATTAAAAATATATCGGCTTCTATTATACATGTAAAAATTACTAAAGGGGTGTAGAAAAAGAACAGCGAATGTTGTAAGATATAAGAAATGAACAGATACGATCTGTGTCCAAAGGTTTTCAAGCGGTGTAGCAAAGCTGGTTCAGTAATTTGAAGCTGGTAAAAGTTAGGATACACCTGAATACATTTTTAAACGATTAAATTATAGTTTAATTTAAAATTATTAAAAAAACTGGAGAAAAAAGACTATATTAAGTAAAACTTCAAGATAAAAGATTGAAGTAACTCATTGTATCCAGATTATATTTGTTTTATATTATTAAGATATATGGTGAATATTTTTTAAAATAAGTTCAAAAAAAGGAATTATACATCTTTATATAGTTGTGTAGTTTTTGTTATATTATGCTTATTCTTGGTTTATGGTAGTTTGAGGGAAACTTGAATGATTATTCGGAATGAGTTATATTCTTGTAGCTCCCTTTTTAAGTATACAAGGAGTAGGCTGGTAGTCTTCTTTAATTTAAGCCCTTAATATATTACCCGGGTTTTTATGAACAAACAAGATCGTTTAAAGACAGTTCGTATCTTCTCCCTGATAGTGATGGGAGTATGTTTATCGATGGCAGGTAAAAAAATCGTGGTGCCACAGGATTTCCCGACCATTCATTTGGCTTTAGGTGAAGCAGATGAGGGTGACACAATTTATGTGGGAAAAGGGATTTACTACGAAAATATCGCTCTGGTAGATAATGTCGTTGTTCAGGGACAGGATATGCTTGGGACGATTATCGACGGTCGCAGGCTTGGACCATGCGTTATTGGTGCTGATGGTGCGACAATCACAAACTTTACGATTCGTAATGGTACTGTTGGTGTTCTGTGTAAAAATTCACGGCCAATAATCAAGCGTAATCTGATTATCGATAATAAGGGTACAGGTATCCATGCGCTTATTGCCCTGCCCGAAATTAATAACAATATTATTTATCGTAATGAGTGGACCGGAATTTTCCTTGAATCTTCAAGGGGTACCCGGACAAGTATAGATCATAACGTCATTCTCGAAAATGGCTATTGTGCTATCTATTGTGCTAATCGTACGGAAGTTCTCATCCGCAACAATATCCTTCTTCGTAACAAGCAATTTGGTGTTTTTGTAGAACCGGATTCCCGAAAAACTCGAATTGTCAATAACAACATTTATGATAACAGAAGTCCATTCAATAATATTGCAGTGGTTCATCAGAGCAATATTCAAAAAGAGCCTGTTTTCATCTCTGAAGCCTATCCTCAATTTAATTACTTCGTTAAGCCGGTTTCTCCATGTAAGGGAACAGGTGAGAATGGTACCGATATCGGACTTATTACCGATCAGATGGTTGAAGTATTAACTACCGATAAAGATGGTGATGGCATTCCCGATGATGTTGATCAATGCCCGGAAATTGCTGAAGATAAGGACGGTTTTGAAGATATCGATGGGTGCCCTGATTACGACAATGATAAAGACGGCATTTATGATGCTCAGGATCAGTGCCCGAGTGATCCTGAGGACAGGGATGGTTTTCAGGATGTCGATGGGTGTCCGGATCTTGATAACGATAAAGATGGTATACCAGATGTCTCAGATGCGTGTCCGAACAATCCGGAAACAGTTAATGGTTATAAGGATCAGGATGGATGTCCTGATGAGAAACCTCAGGAGATCAAGCAGACACTTATTCTTCGCGGTGTAAATTTTAAAACTGCAAGTGCTGAATTGCTTGAAGAGTCATATTATGTTCTCGAACAGGTATATAACAGTCTGGAAGCTTATCCCAATGTAAAAATTGAGATAGGTGGTCACACAGATAATCAGGGTTCGGATGAGTACAACCTCGCATTATCATATGACCGTGCGAAATCAGTTATGGATTATCTGGTGATGAGAGGTATCAATCCTAATCGTATAGTTGCTCGCGGATATGGTGAAAGTAGACCGATAGCAAAAAATACAGATGCAGAAGGTAGGGCTAAGAATCGGCGGGTAGAGGTCGTTCCGCTACGTTAAACCATTAAAAAGGCTGGTTAGCAGTGAATCGTTTACGAACAGTTCAATCAAAAGTTGTAGTCCTTATAATGACATTGGTGCTGTCTGCCGGTATTTGCAGCTTTGCTGCAGCGAAGGGTAGCGGAGGGTACGATGCACCATATTTCCAGGCAGATTTTACCGAGGATCTGAATGACTGGACTTCTGGATTAATAAACCCGGCACTGCTGTATCGGGTTAATCAGATGCACGTCGGGTTAAGTATGTATCGATGGTCAGCTTTCGATGACGGGTTAGGATATCAGAATATTCGTGCACTTTTCCCAATCCGCAGAAATCATACAGTTGGAATAACTGCAATTTATACCAGTGGTATGATGAATAAGACAACTTTAACTGAGGGTGGTGGCAGTACAGATAATGACCAGACGGTTCGTTACCTTGATGCCTGGGCTGTTGCTCATTATGCGTATCGTATTCGTCCATATCTTGTTCTTGGTGGAAATGTAAAGTGTAGACTTCAGAACCAGTTTGGCGAAAATGTCGGCATATCTACTCCAGGAGTTGATTTAGGTGTTTACTGGAATCCGATCGATCACTATCGTTTGGGAGATCTTGGATTGAGTTTGACAATTCAGGATGTCGTCCCGTCGCAGATTAAATGGGATGAGTCTAAGACCTCTGAAGTATCTATCAGTCGTGTGCGGGCCGGTGTTCGTTATGCACTCTTTAATGACAATCTTGTGTTGAATTATGAACTTGTGCTCGATAACGGACTCAAGTTTATTTATGAAAACTGGGAATCATATGCTGATATGTTTACTTCTGGTGGTAAAGGTTCTATTCCGGTTACTCCTCGCAATGGATTTCATGTTAAATACATGTTTATTCCACAGATCTGGCTGAAACTTGGATGGACGAATAATAATATTCCCTACTTTGGGTTTAATTACAATCTGATGTACCCGTTGCCTGACATGATTAACTATGTTAACTTTGATTTCAATGGTGGTTACAGCTTTATCGAAACGGTTCTTCCTGGTGGCGATAAGAGAGATGAGCGTGGCTTTACCGGTACATTCAGACTTTCTACCGATTTCGGTCAGACTCGCGAACAGAAAGAATCCAAGAGACTCTATGATCAGCTGATTGTTGCACCAATGGATGCGTATAACGAAGCAATGCGGCTCTATCTTGCTGGAAAATACTGGGAAGCTTCATTTGCTTTTGGAAAAGTGTTGTCACTTTTCCCGAATTTCCATCTTAACGATAAAGCAACATGGTACATGGGTAACTGTTACCGTTTCCTCTACATGAACGATATTGCACGTGAAGTATATAAGGATGCTCTTGAAGAGTACACAACTTCAGAGATGCGTTCAAAGTACATTTTTGGTCTTCAGAGCCTCGATTATCGTGAAGGTAAATATGACGACGCTTTGAAAAATCATGCGTTTATTACAAATCTCTATCCTGACAGCGATATCCGTCCTGATGCAGATTACCTTGCTGGTCAGATCCATTTTGCGCGTAAGAATTATAATGTTGCTGAGCAGCTTTTCAGTGCAATACCTGTGGGAGATCCGAACTACCTGTATGCGCAGTATACTCTTGCGATTATTAACATCGAGAACGGTAAAGATCAGGCTGCTCTCAACCAGCTAAAAACAATTGTGAGTGATACAACCCTGGTAGTCTCTGATCAACTTCTTCAGGATGGAGCGAATACAAAACTCGGTCATCTGTACTTCGAAATGGGCGACCAATTGCGTCTTGCAGTTGAAGCATATCAGCGTGTTGAGAATGGGTCTCCATTCCAGGATGAAGCATTGCTGGGTACTGCATGGGCATGGATCAAAGTTAACCAGCCGAATGTTTCATTACAGACATCTGAAAGAATCATCTCTCAATATCCGGAATCACCTCTTGTACCTGAAGCACTTCTCTTGAAAGGGTATGCTCTGATGTTACTTAAGAGGCAGGCTGAAGCAGTTACAGCACTTGAACAGTGTGTTGCCGCCTGCAACCGGGAGTTTATTACTGATGAAGCTCTTGCTGCAAAAAAATCTCAGTTTGAACAAACTACGACAGAATTTGCACCAACTGCAGAGAAGATCAGAAAAAATGCAATCAGGAAACCAACTAATAAAATCATGGAAGAGCGTCCAGGGCTGGAAAATGAATTTCAGGCGTTTGCTAAAGAGTCAAAAGCTTTTTTCAACTATACACTCCTTGCAAAGTCCCACACACGTTTCTTCAAGAGAAAAGAAGAGATTCTGCAGGATGCTGAATATGCCCTTGCACGTGCAACTAAAGCTGCAAATGCTAAGAAGGCAAATCAAATAATTCAGGAATCTCAAGAAAAACAGGAAAAACTTGATGAGCAGATTAAGAAGTTACAAGATGAACTTGATCAGCAAAATTAAAAAAAAATCATTATAGTATAATATCACATCTGAATTATACAACAGGAGTTTGTTAATGCGTATAAGGTTTGGTTCGCCATTGTTGAAGGTTACTACATTACTATTATTGTTTTTAACTGCAGGTAGTTTTGCACAGGACAAAAAAGCTGAGGAATTAAAAAGGAAGATTGCCGAGCTTGAACAAAAGAAAAGAGCGCTGGTGGAAGGGCAGAAGAAAGCTGCAAATGCAAATCAGCCTTCAGGTGATAAGCTTCAGGAGATCATTGCCCGTTACGAAAAACTTCTTAATGGATGTAATGCACGAAAATCAGAAAGATGTGCTGATGTTATCTACACTTTAGGAAACCTTTATTATGAAGAGGGCCGTGACAGCTATATTCAGAAGCGTGAAGAGTACGAAAAAGCCATGACTGCGTATGAGCGCACGAATCGTGGACCTGAACCGATTAACCCGATTCCCGATTATTCAAAATCCCTCGGTATGTACGAAAGACTTAGCAGGGAATATCCTGATTTTCCGAAATTGAGTGAAGCCTATTACCAGATGGGTACAATATATTTGCTTATGGGAGATCTTGATAAAGCCAAAGATGCATTTACCAATGTTGTGAACAAATTTCCAAACAGCCCCAGAATATCTCCTGCGTATTTCCGTCTGGCGGATCTGACCTACCTTGATCATGATATGAGTACAACAATCAAATATCTCGAAAAAATCAAGAGGGATATGATTGATATTCAGTCTTGGGAAATGGTTGTTTATCGAAAAGCTGAAGTGTACTACAATCTTAGTGACTTCGATAAAGCAGTTAATTTGTTTCATGAATATGTAGAAAACTGCGATGCCGGTGTTTATCAGAAAAAAGAGTTCAGAGATATGGCGCTGGAATTCATGGCGATCTCTTTCTCTGATATGGGTGATGGTGCCAAACGGGCGATTGATTATTTCAAAAAAGTGGGAAAGAAGCCCTACGAAGATTATGTTATGTATACAATCGGTTTGAAGAACCGCACGCATGGTCAGTTTGATGATGCGATTGTTGCATTGTCAACAGCACTCAAGCGTTTTCCTAACTATAAAGATGCACCAGAAGCTCGTCAGGCCCTTATTGAGTGTTATGTCGTTAAAAAAGAACATGAAAAAGCGAATAATGAACGTGTTCGACTTGTAGATGATTATGTTGAAGGGTCAGAATGGTATAAATATAACAAGAATAATTCCCTTGCAATCGAAAAGATGCAGAACCAAGTAAGAAGAGCATTGGGTCACATTGCGATTTATTATCATGCACTCGCTCAGAAAACCAAAGACCGTTCAGCTTATGAAAAAGCTCTTAAGCGCTATGAAGAATATTTTACAAAGTTTCCTGATGATAAATGGAAAGTGTATGAATATCGGTACAACGTCGCAGAAATTTACAGTGCATTAAATAATTGTGCAAAAGCTGCTGAAAACTATGACTTCGTTGCCATGCAGGACCTGAGTACTTATCCTAAATATTCTGCAGACGTCGATACTCTGGGCGTTGATGCTGATGATGCAGAAAAAATGAAAAAGGAAGCTGGTAAAGGACCTGTTGTTATTTCCCAGGAAGACGCGGGATACAATGCAATAGTTGCTTTGGATAAGTGTAAAAAGCAGAAGATGTCTGAGGATGGAATTGCAGATGACAAATCCTATGACCTTCCCGAGACACGTAAATTACTTGAGTATACAGAACGTTTCCAGCAGCGTTTCCCAAGAAGTTCCAACTCTCCTGAAGTACTTTACCTGGCGGGTAATGTACATTTCGCTGCAAAATCTTATGATAATGCGATTCGTGTATTCAAGCAGATTACCGACAATTACCCTGATGCAAAAGTTGCTGGAAAAGCAAGCAGAATGCTGGCAAACAGTTATACCAGCAGCAACCAGTTTGATCTGGCAATGGGAATTTATCGTAAATTGCTTGCGAGAGAAGCCTCAAACACACCAGAGCACGCCGAAATACTTGACCTTGCAGCTGGTGCCATGTATAAACGCGCTGAAAGTCTCAAAGCAAGTGGAAACAATGATGGTGCAGTTCAGGCATATAAAGCGATATATACAGAGTTTCCAAATAGCAAAGTGGCAGACCGTGGCTGGTTTGAAGCTGCTGTTATCTACGAAGGACAGAAAAATTATGCAATGGCAGCATCAGTTCTTGAAGCACTGCCTGCCAAGTTTCCAAAGTCCACTCTTAAGGAAAAGGCATTCCTTAGAGCTGCTGATAACTATAAAAATGCCCAGCAGTGGGACAAAGCAGCTCAGGTATACCAGACTGCAGCGAATAATATAACAAGTGCAGAATTCGCCATCCCAAGCTTGTCTTCTGCTTCTGAATGCTATCAGAAGATCAACCAGTTTGATATGGCTGGAAAAATGTTTGAGATGATCTATGAACGTTATAATAACGATCCAAAAACACCTCAGGCTCTCTACAATGCCGGTTTGATATTCGAAAAGGGAAAACTCTACTCCAATGCTATAAATGTTTACGATATTCTTGCAAAACGGTTTGAGCAGTCTGAATATGCTGCTGAAGCATTCTTCTCAATAGGTCTCTGTTACGAGAAGATGGAACAGAACGAGAATATGGCAAAGGTGTTTACGGAATATGCTCAGAAGTTTGCTAACGACCGGTTTAAACAGGTACAGGCACTCGTAAAAGCTGCTGATGCCTATTACAATATGAAAAATTATGCGCAGGCAAAATCGAATTATGAGCTGGCTGTTTCAGTTTACGAAAAGTTTAAAAAGGAAGCTGACATTGATATTGCAGGCATTGCAACTGCATATTTTCGTCTTGGAGAGATCAGCTACATGGACTTCCAGAAAATCAGTCTGATCACCAAGCAGGAAAGAGCAATGAAGGATTTGATCAAAACCAAGACGAAGGCTCTTGAGGAGCCTGCCAAACAGTATGCAAAAGCAATTGAGCTCGGCGTTGCAGAGTGGACAGTTCGTTCCACATACATGATCGGTATGGGTTTTGTCGATATGGCTGATGCAGTTAATAATCAGAGCCTCTTTGGATCTGCAGAACAGAAAATTGCCTCAAAGATCAGAATTCTGTCCAGTCTCGACAAATACTATGAAAAAGCTCAGGAGTACTTCTACAAAAATATCGATTGGGCTCATACTCAGAATATTAAAGGTGAATATGTTGAAAAATCAATCGACCGTTTTATGGAGATGCTCTATAACAGAGGCTGGATCATGGAGCAGGTGGGTATTGAGTTTGCGAGCGCACCTATTCCGAAAGGTTTGTCTGAGGAAGAAAAACAGGCATTTCGCGATCTGCTTATGGAAAAGAAACTTGAAGCTATGGATGCTGCTCTACCTAAATATGAAGCTGGAATACAGGCTGCAAAAGAACTTGGTATCGCTAACAGTCCATGGATTGAAAAAATAAAAGGACGAATTGCAGAAATAAATCCAACCTCAGAAGTGCTTAATGTGGTTATTGAAGAGTGGAAGCCAACAGAGCGGCCACAACAATCTCCAAAAATTTCTCCAGATGGCAGCACCATTCAGGGGGATAATGACACTAATCCTGAATCAGGTATACGAGATGAGGAATACGAAAGAAGCATGCGTAGAATACAGAACATTATGGGTATGGCGATCTCTTCAGAAGAAAAGATCAAGCAGCTTAATAGAGTAGAGATGGATGCGAAGAGAAATATTGTCCTTGAAGAAGAAAAAATTAAAAACTTAAAAGGGCTAAATTAAAATATAAGCCAGATTAAATATTTAAGCATTGTTCAAAAAAATTATGTACCTTAAGAAGAAATTTTGTAACGTTTTAATTTATTTATTCGTTTAATCTAAAAGGAGTCTTGCTATGAATGAAATTCAAATGCTTGTGAAATTTATCGTTGATGGATTTGTCTCACCTGGAAGTTTTGCTATGTGGGGTATTCTGTTTGTAGGTTTTGGTATTATCGGTCTTGTTGGCGAAAGGGCATGGTTCCTGTTTATGAAATGCGGAACAAGCACAGCTACATTTATGGCTTCTATTTCAAAATACCTCAAGTCCGGTGACTTCGAAAAAGCAATCAAGTTTTCTTCAACGGTACAGACTCCGCTTGCAAAAGGTGTACTTGCTGTTCTTCAGAACAGAGGTCGTGGTTCAAAGCAGGTTACAAAAGCTGTTGATGAAGTGTTCCTTAGTGAAGCACCAAAAATTGGTCGTAACATCCCTCTTCTTCCAACACTTGCAAACCTTTCAACACTTCTTGGACTGATGGGAACTATTTATGGTCTGATGCTCGCTTTCGACGCTATCGCTAACGTCCCGGCTGCACAGAGAGCACAGGCACTTGCAACAGGTATTTCCGTTGCTATGTCAACAACACTCTGGGGTCTTCTTGTTGCTATTCCAACGATTCTTGTTCATGGATTTCTTGCTGCCCGTGCAGATAGAATCATGGAAGAGATGGATGAGAAAACAGCAAAATTGATTAACCTTGTAGAAGAATAATCCTGTTCCGAACATAATTTAATTGGGAGAGGATAAATACAATGAGAACTAGAAAAAAAATGACAGTTAGCTCTGACATGGACCTTAAACCGTTCATGAATCTGATGGTTACACTGATTCCTATGCTTCTTATTTCTGCTGAATTTGCAAAAGTAGCTGTGATCGACATCAAGCTGCCTGAGCAGAGAGGTTCACAGACTAAGACAGCTGTGGCAAAACCACCAGAGGAAGACAAAAGCGAAAAACTCCTTTTAACAGCCATTATTACCGATTCGGTGGTAACGCTTGGAGCAAAGGGCGGTTTCATGCCAAGCCTCTACTACAAGGAATATCATCACTACATTGCTAATGATGATAATGCTGATTTTACAGTAGAATACGTACCTGGTAAACCGGTTAAACATCCGAATAGCGGAAGAGAGATGACTATTTACGAAAGATACGATATCTACCTTTATACGGTAGATGGAGAGACTCGTAATATGATCAAGACCCTCTACACTAATCTTGGAGAAATGTTGACCAATGCAAACTCAGAACCTGTTCAGCAGGCAAATGTTGGAGATACGCTGTATGCTCTTTCAAATCCGAGAAGAGTAATAGTTGTTAAAAATCCGGCAGAGTTTGAATTGAAGCCAATGTCTGCATATGATGAATTGAAGAATCGTCTGATGAAAGTAAAAGAACGGTACCGTGATGCTGAAGATGGTAACGATGTTATTATCGCTGCCGAAAATCAGGTGATTTACGATAAAATCGTTCAGATTATGGACAAGGCGAGAGAAGCGGAATTTCCGAATATATCAATCGCGAAGTTGAGAGGCTAATATGGCAAAAGATAAAGGTCGTACTAAAAAGGTACCAAGAAATAATGACCTGAACATCACCTCAATGATGGATATGTTCACAATTATTCTTGTGTTCCTTCTAAAATCATTTTCTTCAGAAGGTAGTCTTCTTACTAACGCAGATAACCTGGTGTTACCAAACTCTGTTTCAAAGAAGAAGCCTCAGGAAGTCAATTTACAGCTTGCTGTTACAAACGAAATGGTTCTGGTAGATAACCAGCCTGTTGTTCCCACAGAAGATGTAAGGAAAATTCCTGCTGATGATCCGGATCCTTCACCTCCAAAACTTATGGAAAAGTTGAGAGCCTGTTATGCTCAGGAAGAGGAGATGGTTCGTCTGGGAGCTATCAATCAGGTAACTGGTAAAATAGTAATTCAGGTTGATAAAAACATTGATTTTGATGTTTTATTCAAAATTATGAACACATGCGGAAAAGTTGGCTATAATAACATGAATTTTGCTGTCATGGAAAGGGATCAGGGGTAATGAAATATAAAGTTCTTATCCAGAAATGTTCTGATCCTCAACGTGCAAACCGAATTGCTGAGGAGATTGCGCGCTGGTCTGGGAGTACAGTTGATGTAGTTTTAAATGTAATTACTCAGAAACCTGTATGTATCAGAAAAGAGGCTGATGAGGCTGAGGCGCGTAAACTTCAGGAACAGTTTGGTGCGGTTGGGGCAACTGTTGAACTCGTCCCGCTCGGGCAGACTCAGGGTGCAGCTCCTGTGGCACCGGTTGCAAGTGCAGCCAGTGTTGCAGCTTCTCAGGCAGCACCTAGGAAAGCCGGAAATGACGATGATGACGAGGATGATGAGCCTTCAAGGGTTTTGTCAGAAGCGGAATATGCGGAAGTATTGAAAAATCGTGGTGATATTTTCCGGACTGAAAAACAGAATGCTTTAAGAAATACAGAGCTTATCTGTATGATTCTGGCAATTCTGGTTGGTATCTATTTCAGTACACGTGAAATTGTTGAGATTGCTACTGATTTCTTCGAAAAAGTTCCTGAAGAGCGCGTTGCAAAACTTGTAAAAGAAGAAGTTGATGCAACACTCGACAAGAAAAAAGAGGAGAAGAAAGAAGAGATCAAGAGTGATAAGAAAAAACTGACACCTAAAAAGAGTACCGGTAAAGGTGGTATGCAGGGAGGTGGAGGTGATCCACGTGCTCGAGTAACACAAAAAGGTGTTCTTGGTATTATTTCTGGCCAGATTAAAGGAAAATCTGTTGCATCAGCCGATATCTTTGGTAAAGGCGGGTTCGCAACCGATATTGACGCTATCCTCTCAGGAGTTGGTGGCTTGAAATCTGGTGGAAGTGGTGGTGTTGGAAGAAAAGGTGTTGCCGGTATCGGTTATGGTGCTGGTTACGGTAGTGGTTTCGGTGGCAGTGGTGCTGGCGGAATCGATGACCTTATCGGTGGTCTGATGGGTGGTGATGGCGGTGGTCTCAATCTAAAAAAGAGAGGGTCACTTAAAATCTCTGCACCTGAATTTCTAAAGGGGGGTGCATTAACAGGTGGAAGAAGTAAAGCAAGTATCATGCGCGTTGTTATGCAGAACCTTGCAGCACTTCGGTACGCTTATAACAAACGACTGAGAGATAAACCGGGTCTTAATGGTAAAATTACCTGTAAGTTTGCGATCGATGAGTTCGGTAAGGTGATATTCTGTCAGGTTGTCGAGTCAACCATGGGAGACTCTGAACTTGAATCTCTGATAGCCGCAAAAATCAAATTGTGGAAATTTGAGAAGATTGATAAACCGGGTGATGTTACCGAAGTTGTTTATCCTTTTGTTTTCTCACAATAGTTTTTATCTTCAGAAAAAAATCTTGCATTCAAATTTCCAGAATGATAAGATTCAATTACTTGCGTAAAATTAATTAAGGATGTATTCTATAATGGATACATCCTTATTAATTGAATGCCAAATTCGATTAACGACCTGCAATTAATAGACAGTATGGGGATTGAATGATGGGAGGATCCATATGAAAAAAATGCTGATGTGGACGTTAGCGGCTGGATGTTGTGTAAGTAGTTTTGCAACTGATGCAAGGGTTATTACAATGGGGCGTCAGGATGCATTTTTCATGGACGAGGCAAGTATCTACCGAAATCCGGCAAATATCAATATTTATCCTAATATGGTATATGGATCTTATGGTTATTACAGTCAGGATTCAACCCTCGATAAAAAAGATGGAAATCGTGATCCTGTAGATCCTTTTTTTGGAGCTATCATTTCATACTCATTAAATCAGGGTACTGATGGTGGTAGTCAATATCCCATGCTTTCACTTGGTGCCTTTTTTAATCGTTATGATAATATTCTTGACTACGTTACACCTGGTAAAAACAAGTATCTTGGAACTGGTTTAAAGAGCAGAGAGACGTTATATAGCCCCAAAGGAAAGATCGACCTGATACTTGGCTATGTGACCGAAAAAGGAGCTAAGGTCGGTGGAGGTGTGTATCTTGCCACACAAAGAGTGAAGGAGGATGGTCAAGAATTTGAGACTAGCGTTTACAAAGGTAATTTTGGTATCAATGTTCCGGTTGCAAAATCCATGGATCTTGAAGTGTCGCTTAATGGTGGGTCAATAACAGCGATAGCAAAAGATTCAGCCTTAAATGGTGTTGTATACCAAAAAAAATTAGCAGATGGTGATTATTTTGGTACTATTGAAGCTCGTCTCTTTTCATCTCTTTCATCATTAAATGGCGATTTCGTTCCTCACATACGAATTGATCTGCTTGAACTTGATAGAAACAAAACCTTTGATCTTGGATTGGCTGCGGGTTTGGGTCTCAATATCAATATTGATAAGGGCTTTTTCTGGGCCGGTCTTGAGTTTCTTTATGGTCAGCAGGACTCATCTAATTCAAGTGCCAGAGAATATGTAGGTGGAAGGGTTTCATTTGGAATTGAAAGAAATATAATCTGGGACTGGTTTGTTATCCGGGTTGGAGGAACAAAAGAACTAAAATATGTATCTGAAGGTTCTCAGAGTGGGCATATTGAAGAGAATAATCCATCTGATGGATCTGATAATGATCTGGTTTCACTTGGTTTTGGTGTCAATGTTGAAAACAGACTTAGAATTGATGTCGTTGCCGCCGAAGATATTGCATACACATTTACTAACCTGATAAGTAAAACGATGCATCATGTATTCACGAGAGTGAGTGCGACATACAGCTTTTAAACCCTGAAATAAAAAAATTAAAAGACGGATCCTGATGGGGGGCCGTTTTTTAATTTTTCCAACTATGGAGTCTGTAACAACCTTTCGATCTACTTTAATCAATAAATTTTCCCATACCACAATAATTTTAGCCCTGATTTTTTGTGGTGCAATTGTTGGGGAAAATGTTTCGCTATCTCTTGTAGTCACTGCGTTTGGTTCATCAATTATTTCAAAGTTATATCTTGTTAACGGCCTGCTGTTATTCAGTCTGCCACTTCTATTTTTTAATAAAATTGATGATGTTAACCGTGGGTATCTTCTCTCAAAGCTTTTACTGATCTGTGCATCATCACTTTTTATAATACTAATCCTGATTTTATTTTTTGATCCGATAAAAAGTGTTCACTTCTCCTGGATTCTTGTAATACTGTATCCTTTTTCGTATTTATCAAAAACGATACTGTTTCTTACTTTTTGGACTTTTGCAAACGATGTATTTCCCACTAGTGAAGCAAAGAAGAAATTTCCATTGTTGGCAGCATGGGGTATCGGTGGTGGAATCTGTGGGTCTTCAATTGCATTTTTTTTAGTAAAAGCGTTTCCAACCTTTATGTTGATTGCGTTATGGGGAACCGCATTCCTGATCGCATGGATTTTTTCAGGAAATATTCATACCCGATTTGAAAAACAGTTGAAATCACATGAGGATTTTAGAAAAAAAGCACTTTTTGATAAAAAAACTTCTGGCGAGAGGCACCCATCATTTGTTTTACTGATTTTGATGGCGAGTCAATATTTTCTAGTGTTTATTGCAATTTTTTCTCTTGATTACATTTTCTGGAACAAGTCACAGCGATGGTTTTCAACATCAGAAAATATAGCTTCATTTCAATTTATGTTCTATCTGGTACACGCGTCTGTTACTGTAGCAGGCTTACGCTTTTTACTGCCAAAGATGATTCAAGGAATTGGATTTACCAAAATATTCTATTTCCTTCCCGCTACATTAACCAGTGGTGGAATAGTAATTCTGATACTGATAACATTATTTCCCGATAGCCGGTTGTTCATAGGGTTCACATCGGTGCAGTTTTTACGATATATTGTTTTTGAAAATGCGTATTCACCAATTTATCAGATGTACTTTGCTGCAATTGAAAAGGAAAAAAGGGGAAGGGCAAAAACACTGATTGAAGGGGTAGTAAAACCCGGAGCGATACTGTCATGCGGTATTATAATAATGTTACTTAATGATAATACCTTTTTAATTTTATTATTAACTTCAACTTGTGGTTTACTTGCTTTGATAAATGCTTATTATATCAGACGCATGTATACAATGGCACTTGTGCCAGTTGCATACAAGCATCTGGAACCGCAAGTTGTCATTGATGAGTTTATCGGGGGATCAGATAAGGCAACCATGGCAATAATCAGTCAATACGCTGATGCTACCGATAAAGATATGAGATTGCTTGCTGTAAAACTCCTTGCATCAGTAGGGACACAGCAGGCATTTGATGAAATAATGCGATTGTATAAAAATGAAGATGTTCAAAGTGTAAAAGAATTGATAGCAAGATCAATCTCCGGTTTTTACAATTATTCATCAAAAAAAATCATTGAAGAGTTGCTGTCAGAGCAGAATCAGCGAATCAGGGCAAATACCCTGTATTCACTTAACAGAATGCACTGTAACTGGAAACGACATTTGCGGCCGCTTGTTAGAAAACTGTTGTTTGAGAATAGTGTTCGGGTGCAGATTGAGGCAGCATGTTATCTTTGGGAAAATGGCGATCAGCACGACAGGGTGAATACAAATGATTTCATAAAGAGTCTTCTCAACAGCAATAACCCGAATCGTCAGTCTGCCGGGATATATTTGACAAGCGTTATTATGCAGCCTCAGTGGGAGGTTGCGCTTATAGAAAAAATTCACTCACCCCATATACAGGTTTATAGAAAATGTATTGAGGTATTATTTGGTGTTGAGGATATCGCTCTTCATCAAAGGGTTTTATCCATAATTGATTCTATGGATCGTGAGCGAATAACGATTGCTGGTGAGGTGATTGAAAAAAAAGGTGATACTGTCTGGAACACCATTGTTGAATTTTTACCTCTTGCATCCAACAGAAGAATGAAATACGAGTTAATACGATGCATGAGACTGCTTTCTGATTCGATCAGATCTTCCGGAAAGTTATTTCATATTGGGAATGATACTGTTGAAGCAATTACTGAATGGATCAATAGTGAACTAGAGGTTGTATACAGGGATGCGACAACCTGGAACTGTTGCAGGGAAATAATAAAGAATAAGGGAATATTATCTGTACTTGATGATGCTTTACGGGAAAATTTTACCCGATTGTGTGAATGGGCTGTTAATGCAATGGTATTACTCGATAAAAAGGGTATAATGACCTGGAGGCACAATGATATTGACATACGAGAAAAAAGTCAGAGGATGGATCTTATCGAAATCATTGAGGGCACTTCATATCAGAAGATAGGTGGCTTGATTTTACCGATCCTAAAAGTAGATTCCTGGGCATCACTGGCAGAGATTGGCAGGAGTCAATATAATTTTAATGATAGTACAGGGATAAATGGTTTAATATATTTTTTTAAATTCGATAATAAATGGATCTCATTGTGTGCGTTATATACGATATCTCAGATATCACAGATGTTATGGACGTCAGAGATTGAGGAATTACTTAAAAATATGGGAAAAAAATCAGAAGAACTGCTGGTTCCATCTTCAACGGAAATACTTCAGCGCAATATGGATCTCACCGGTAAACCATACGCGCTGGAGTTGCTTGAACGAGTGCTGTTTTTAAAGAGCACCCCACTTTTTAAAAATGTGAGTTCAGAAAAACTGCTGAAACTGGCTGAGATTGCAAGTCCAGTGGATTATGAACCTGATGAGATTATTTCAAAACAGGGAGATATTTCTGAACATTTATACATAGTGAAAAGTGGTACAGTTAAAGTTGTGAAGATGGATGGTGAAAGATCTGTTCTGGTATCTACAATCAATGTAGGAGATACCTATGGTGAAATCGGTCTTTTTAATCAGGCACCACGATCTGCATCAGCGGTAGCAGTTGAAAAATGTTGCCTGTTAATTATTAAAAGGGCTCAGTTGAAAAAGATGCTCATCGAGGTTCCTGAAATCGCTTTTAATCTTCTGGGGGTTTTAAGTGAACGTTTAAGAAAAAGTGGAGAGGATTTTGTTCAAATGATGCATGTCATCAATTCCGAAAATTCAGATAAAATGATCACCAGTTTTGAGGTAAAGCTGGATAGTTAACATTTGAGAGGATGAAGGTTGGGTGATTGTAAAACAATAGTTCAAAATTGTACAATAGTTATTTCAAAATTGTTATTGTAAAATTTCCCTATGATTACGTTTATAAAAACGATAAAATTTAGTTGAGAGAGTCTTTCGATTAAGTGGACTGTTTCTTAAAAAACTCAGTATTTATTGATTTTTCGGGTTTTAAAAAAGGTATATTAAAAGTGATGGTATTTAAGATGGGGTGTTGTAAGCAACCTGTTGAAAACCATCCGGATGATTTCTGTGAAAGATCAAAATATTAAATATTGTTAACATTCAATAATTTGAAGGGAGGAACAGTTATGAAGTTCCAAAAGTTAATAGTAGTTTCGGTTGCATTACTAGCAATGCTTCTGGGCGGGTGCAGCAATCAGGGTTCTGGCAAAAAGATTACTGTTTTAATCAGGATGATGCCTGCGCAGGAAAGGTTTTTTCGGGATCAGTTGATTCCAGCTTTTGAAAAAGAGTATAAATGCAAAGTTGATATTGCTACATTCGTTAGTGAGTGGGATATCGAACGAATGCTTAAGCTGGAAAATGCGAAAAAGGATGGTTCTATCGCACTGGTAAAAACACCGTTCGAAATGACTCGCGTTCTGGTGAATAAAGGTTTGATGAGTGATCTGTATTCAGTGATGGATTCAAATCAGGTTCTTCAGGACCTCGCAGAATATCATCAGCTGGCAAGCGGTCTGGGATATGTAGATGGAAAGCCGTATTATATTCCAAGAAAGCTCGAAACAAGAGTGTTTTTCTATCTCAAATCCAAAGTCGCAGATGCTGTTGCCAAGTTCCCAAATCATAAAGAACGAATTAACAAAGAGCTCAAAGCACAAAATGGATATGGATTGCCTAAAGATTATGTTCTTGAAGCAGAGCCTTCAGAGTGGGATCTCTACGATCTCTATGTTGCAGGATCAATTTGGGCTAATGAGGAATATAATGGTGTTAAAATGGGGCGTCTGGCACATCGTGGAGCCAGGTATGCAGGAACCGCACTTGATTTAGTTGATCGTTCATTACAGTTGGGTGCATCAAAAGAGGATATACTCCGACTCACTTCAGATAAAAATGTTGAAACCTATTTGTGGGAAAATGTGTTAGTTAGAAATGGCATCTACAATCCCGCAATGTGGCAGGATCAGTGGAAAGGCTCAAATATTTATACTGGTATCAAAGACGGAAAAGTATTTGCAACGTTCATTCAGCAGATCGATGCATTCCTGATTCATGGATGGGCTGATGATCCATCGATGCCGAGTTATCTCTCCGATGAAAGTGATATGGGGTTATGTGCAATTCCCAAAGCGGTTTCTTTTGAATTAACGCCTGCTGGAGTTTCCACATTCGAGGGGAAACGTTCAATTTCTACAGGTGGATGGTGGTGGGGGATCCCCAAAACTTCGCCTGATGCAAAACTGGCATATCAATTCGCACGTTTCGTGACTTCAAGAGAAAATCAGGCTAAAGAGTGCTCAAGGTTTGGGATGGTTCCAGTACGAAAAGATATTCTTAACAATCTCCCCGAAGTATTTGACCAGGGTTGGGTTGGCGATATTTTCAAAAAATCAGTTGAACAGATCAAGTTAAACGAAGATGCAACTGTACCATTGATCAAAAATTATGCAGAGCTCAGTCAGAATATGATTGATGCATGGTATTCACTATGTGTTGAGTACAAAGAACCTCAAAATGGTGAAAAAATGAATTTCGCCACAATGAAAATGCGTCTTGCAAGTGATTATCTTGAGAAACAGAAACAGCTGATTGGAGATGAGTACCCTGGAGAATAACTTTTTCAAGTCGGAGGGGATTTCCTCACTTGGAAATTGGATTCGAAAAACGTGGCCGCTTTTGCCGGCCACGTTTTATTTGATTGGTTTTTTATGTATAGTCTTTCTTTACCTTGCTACACTCAGTCTTTCCAACCCCACTATTGGTAAATCGTTTCCTTCGTTATATATATTTTCTGAGCTTGCAATCGATCACGATTTTCATGAAGCATTGATAAATTCATTACTGTTTACAATTGTTGGAACACCTCTGGAACTGTTGACTGGGTTAGTATGTGCCCTGATGTTATATCGAAAATTTTTTATGAGAGGTTTTGTTCGCAGTGTTTTTCTCATACCTCTTGCTATTCCGGCGATTGTTACTGCGATGCTGATCTATATTCTTTTTGATTATCCAGGCGGTCATATTAACCATCTATTAGGAGGATCCTATCCACCATTTCCGGCATTGCTTGATTCCCCGCTAAACTGGAGGGGATCCGGTTTTTTTGCATTCAGCATATCGATGCTGGGAAAAGTCTGGCGTGATCTGCCAATTACCATGCTGATATTACTTGCAGGCCTTAACACTATCGACACTGAGCTCTTTGATGCTGCCAAAACGATGGGGGCAACGATGAGAACCCGTATGGTCAAGCTTGTCATTCCATTGATTCTGCCATCAATATCTGCTGTGGTTCTGCTTCGTTCGGTAGAGATGTGGAAAGAGTTCATTTTTCCATTTGTTCTCGCCGGCCGTTATCGTCTTCTTGGTACATTGATCGATTTTTATTATAATAGTGTTGGAAATGCCCACAAGGCGGCTGCTGTTGCACTTGTGCTTGTTGTCTGTGTTTTAATTACGTCGTTTATATTATTTGTAATAATGGACTATTTGCAGAAAATAATAAACAGGAGATAGCATGCCAGGTAAGAACATACCGATGGCTAACGGAAAGAAAATAATCTGGGCAACAGGAGTATTCCTTGCCTTGCTTATTATTCTTAGTCCTGTTTATATGCTCATAAAGTATTCGATTAGTGATTTGTCAAGTATCAATACCGGAGGGAAACCCATTCCGCTCTGGCCCTATCATCCGACATTGCGTATGTATGAATTTTTATTCACCGACAGGCATTTTTATTCAGTACTTATCAACAGCGTAATTGTTTCATTGTCAACGGTTGGGCTCAGTATGCTGCTTGGGGTGCCTGCGGCATATATTTTAGGGCGTTTTCAGATTCCCGGGAGAAAGCTTCTGTTACTCGGGATTATTTCGGTGCGGATGTTTCCTGATATCGCATCAGTAATACCAATTGTAGAGTTTTTCATAAGGCTGGGTCTTCACCAGACCTATACAGGTGTTATTCTTGCACATACACTGCTGGCATTACCGTATGTCATTTTTATCGGTATAGGTGCTTTTGAATCGATACCGCATGATCTGGAACAACAGGCGTGGGTTATGGGAGCTGATAAATTTCAGACATTTTTTAAGATTATGTTTCCACTTGCAATACCGGGTCTGGCTGCAGCTGCAATTTACACATTTCTTCTGTCGTGGGATGAGTTCATTTTTTCCTATTTTCTCATGTTCGGGAGACAGGAAATTTTTACATTGACACTATATCTAAATGGAATAAAATATGCGGAGCCACAAAATCTTCTGGCTGCGATCTCGGTTTGTTTGAGTATTCCAGTAATAGTCTTCAGCATGATGGTGCAGCGGTATATGATTGCCGGAGTTTCGGCTGGATCTGTCAAGTAAAGGGATGCTATGGCTGATGTAGTTATTAATTCAATTGTAAAAAAGTTCGGGTCGAATGTTGTTATTGACAAGTTACACCTGCAGATTCATAATGGCGAGTTTATAACACTGCTTGGGCCATCGGGATGCGGGAAAACTACTTTGCTGCGAATGATTGCCGGGCTTGAATCAATTGATGATGGAGAGCTGTTGATTGGTGGAAAATATTACAACAATCTCCCTGCCCAGAAACGGCATCTTGCCATGGTATTTCAGAGCTATGCATTGTTTCCTCATATGTCAGTTCGTAATAATATCCTTTTCGGTTTGAAAATCAATAAAGTTAATAAAGCAAAAATGCAGTATAAACTTAACTGGGTTGTGAACTTATTGCATCTCAAAGGCCTTGAAGACCGGTTGCCAAGAGAGATCTCTGGCGGGCAGCGTCAGAGGGTGGCACTTGCCCGTGCTCTGGTTCTGGATCCGGATGTGCTTCTGCTTGATGAACCGTTGAGCAATCTTGATGCAGCGCTTCGTGAAACGGCGATTGAAGAGCTCAAAAGAATTCACCGTCAGGTAGGAAAAACGATTATTTATGTTACACATAACCAGGTTGAAGCGTTAACTATGAGTGAAAGGATTGCGCTTATCAACAAAGGACGGGTTGAACAATATGATCGACCTAAAACAATGTATGATAACCCTCGAACTTTGTTTGTAGCGGAATTTATTGGGAGTCCGCCGATGAATTTTGTGGAGGGTGAAATTCAGCAGCAGGATGGAGTTACGGGAGTGATTTCATCACTGGGGTTTTTAAAACTGGACAGAGATCGTACTATGCAATTAGATTCGATGATTGGGAAAAAGGTTATTGCCGGGATTCGACCTCAGAATATCTATTTTGAGGAGCATACTGCAAGAAGAAGGCATACCGATACATCACTGGATCTCACCGTCGAATTTGTTGAAAATATGGGTGATCGGAGTCTGGTTGTCGGGAGGACCAGTAACAGTATGGTAATGAGATTTATGATCACAAGAGATGAGGATATTGCTTCGGATAAAAAAATGTCAGTTTTCATCGATGGCAGGTGTATACATCTTTTCGATGCAACGAGTCGGTTGAACATTTTTAATATTGATGGTAGTATATGATAGGATTAATAGAAAATAGACGGAATGGTTTATTGGGACGAATCTGGATCAAGTATTTGACAGTACTTTTTCTTATGCTTTTAATTGGATGTTCAAAAGAAAGTGCGGAAGTTGTCAGGAAAAAACTGGATGTAATACTTTCAGATGATATGAAGGCTATTCTGGAAGATGTACCACAACAGGGCCTTCTTGAGAACCCCTGTTATGATCTGGTTTTATACAAAGAGTATGGTGCTGGCAATTATTCTCATAAAGCTGTTGCAAACTTTTATTTTTTGAAAATACCCAATGCGAAGATTGTTAGAAAATATCGATATTACCGGAAAAAAGGGATCTGGGAGCGATATTATAATGAGTATAGCTTCTCACCCGATTCGTCATCATGCAGGACAAAATAATAGGGCATTCTCTCTTCTGATACTGTTTTTCCTTGTACCCCTGTTCTTCACAAAAGCATCATTCAGTGCACCCACCCTTCCAGCCGAATTACATGAATATGCAACAGTAACTATAGAAAATATTTACAAAGAAAATTATGATCAGGCTGAGACCGAAGCCAAAAAGATCATCCGCAAATTTCCGGAACATCCTGCAGGATATTTCTTTGAGGCCATTGCAATCGATGCCTGGATGGCACATTACTGGTCTAAATCGAGGGAGAATGAGTTTTACAAGTACTGTGATCTTTCTATAAGTAAAGGTGAGGAACTGCTCGAGCGGGATCGAAACAATGAGTGGGCAAAATTTTTTATTGCAGGTGCTAATGGGTACAAAGGTACCTATGAAGCCAGATTTGAGCGCTGGATCACAGCATTTCGCTATGGGTGGCAAGGGGTTTCCATGCTCATCGATATGGAATCTTCGAAGTCATCGATCATGGATATCAATTATGGTATCGGTAACTATGATTACTGGCGTAGTGCCATGATTAAAACATTGTGGTTCATGCCCAAGGTTGATGATCGAAGACAGAAGGGGATCGATAGATTATACATGGTAAAAGAGAAAGGCGTTTATACCAGTGAAGCCGCCTCTTCGGCTCTTATTGATATTCTTTTAAATGAAAAGAGATATCAGGAAGCACTGGAACTTTCCGAGGAGATGCTTAAAAAGTTTCCGTCATCTCAACTGTTTCTATTCGGAAAAGCGAAAGCGCATTTTGGTCTTGATCAGAATGATAAGTCGGTGGCATACTTTGAGATGCTTCAGAAAAAGTGCGAACAATATACCGAAGGGGATAGTTTTATGGTAATTGTGTGTCACTATTGGCTGGCTAAAAATTTTTTAAAATTAAAAAACTTTACTCGTACTATCATGGAATGTAACAGAATGACCTGTTATAAAATTTCCGCTGATACCAAAAAAATGCTTGAAAAATATTTCGCTGAAGCTGAATCCATGAAAAAATTGGTCTATGCCGAGCAGGGAAAATCGGGAGCGGGTAAATAAAATAATCTCCTTTTTTTGAAAAAGAACCTGATTTAGTGAATTCAAAAAAGGATTTGTTATGGTGCAAATATTATTTTAACCTAAACTCGGCGATAGGTGACGATGAAGAACGGCAAGATATTGCAGCAGAAAGACTTGAAGGCTTTGAAGGTTTTATCGACTGGTGATAAGACCGAAAAGTCTGAAATCCTTTATGCGCAATAGATTGCGCGTTATTCGCGTCAAGCTATCGCCGAGTTTAGGTTTAATCAGTATGCCGCTGTAACTCAGCTGGTAGAGTAGATCATTCGTAATGATCAAGTCGCAGGTTCGAATCCTGTCAGCGGCTTTTTTCCTTGATTAACAAGGAAAAAATTAATGATAAAACAAACATGGAAAGAAATGAAACAGCAGTATTAAGGTCACATGTCCAATCTGTTGGTACCCTTTGATCCAGATAAGCATCACATTTACATCGATTTTGAACATGTCGATCACAAAGGGTGTCATTCGGAATGGGCTGGGTGCTCATATAAATTAAATTATTGAACTATTTGTAAGTAAATCACTTATTCATTTCTCAAGCAGCTTTCGGCTTCTCTTTTATCCATTCCTGAAGCAATGCTATATCATTGATCCCTTTTTCACTCGCAATTTTCTCTAATTTTCAAATTCTTTAAAGTCCAGCTTAATATCAATGTGCTTTTCATCTTGTTTTTCAAATACGGCTTCAGGAATTTCTTCAAAATTCGATTCGTAATCAGTAACGTCATGATTATCCCAAAAATCAGCAAGCTCTTTGATTGAATCTGTTTTTGGAACTTTTTCAAAATTCATCGTACAGCCCTTGTTTGTCAGGTGATATCTTCTTTAATCTCTACCGGCAGATTGATTTCCCAGTGGCCGGTTTTTTTGGAGCCGACACGGCGAAGAATTCCGTATTTTTTCAATTTCTGAATACGCCTTTTCACTGTCGCTTCACTCATTTTGGAGTGTTTTGCAAGCACCAGGTAGTTAGCATTTGAATTTTCCTGGATTGCTTTTAAAAGGTCATTTAAAAGGTCAATTTTTAAGGTGTGGTGACCCGATAAATTCTCCAGTTTAGGTGCATCTGAGTCTAAAAATTCCTTTTTTGCTGATTCTTCCACTTTTTCAGGTGCATTTATAGGTGCGTGTGACTCTATAAATCCTTTTATAAGGTCATTTTCAGGAACGCGCTGACCTAATAAAAAATTATCTGTCAACAGCGACTCTGCATGTGCCGATTATCGCATCTCCGGAAAGGAGTGTGGTATAATAGAATCCCGCCGATAGCCCGGTAAAAGGTACTCTGATTGGTGTACTGGTAAAATTAGGCCCTGCAACGTCTGCAGATTTAATCAACCTTCCGCATCCGTCAAAAATTCTTAATGTCAATTTCGATGCTGTTGAATGATAATTCTCAATAATAAGGACTCCATTACTGTAATGGATACCGGGAAAAGAAGATCGATCGGCTTTCTCATCGTAAAGGCGTTGCTGTATCGGTGTGGAGCAGTCCTGGGAATCGGGCCAGGTTGGATCAAACCGCGCGCAATACATCTTTCTCTTTACGTTTTTGAGCCAGGAGAGCAGGGGATCTGAAAGGGAACAGATTCTGTTGTTGCCGATGAAAATGCATTGCAAACTGTCGAGCAATACCAGTGATGCCGGCAGCGTGGTGAGTTTGTTATTGGTGACGCTCAGTTCTGTCAGTTTTTTCAGGGAACCGAATGACTCGGGAAGGCTGGTCAGTTTATTATTATCGAGTGATATGAGTTGAATCGGGCAATTTCCAATTGACTCAGGAAGTTCGGATATTCCGTTATTGTTTGCGAGGAACGTCTGAAGGCTTGCGCATTTGCCTATGGCGGATGAGATTGTGTCAAAGGTGTTCCCAAGTGCATAAATGGTTTTGAGTGCTGTAAGGTTGCCTATTTCAGAAGGTAAAACAGTGCATGGCTTTGGTAACGAAATGGCGCCCGCCAGATTGTACGACAGGGTCAGTATGGTGATCCTCCCACCATCACTGGTTGTGACTTGTGGTACGGGTACTTCCGGCATACCATTGCGATCAAGAATTACCCGGACATTTATTGAATCGCAAGTGTAGTCGATGCATGATTTAAGTTTTCGTGTGGAGTTCCGCAGATCGTATGAATAGAGCCTTATAGTGACGATCTGGCCGTTACTAAAATGGAACTGAAGTTTACCAGTAAAATAGAGCGGGTACCAGGGTAACCCTGAACAGCCTAAACAGATACCAAGTTCAACCTCACCGATGGTGAGTGTTTCGCCTGGTGCAGAAAAATCAACGGATGGAAGGATTGAGTTGGAAGAAGCAACAGGTGAAAGCCGGTAGGTCTCGCCGGTAAGTTTTTCCAGACTCCACTGATCATATCTCAAAGGTTTTACCTGAGTCCAGTGAATTTGGAACCGGTTAGGAAGACCACCATATAGCCCTGAGCCGGTGGTGTCCATCTGGTCAATTAGAAGAAATGCGGAATCAAGGTGAACCGCTGCTGAAGTCCCGTTGATGAGTTGAATATAATCTGCAAAGGCATAGAGGATATTGTTGCAGATTTGCAGTGAATCTTTTGAAAGGGTGATACCCTGAGCAACGATACCACCTGCAAGCAGTAGAATCAAAACCAGTATTTTATTCATGGAATAGTACTCCTTTGGGAATGCATTTATAATAAATGTATATCAACTATTGCAAAAGAGGGGGAAAAATCTGAAATATAGTGTTGTTTTGGACAACATTGAGCACCAGAAGCGATCAGGAATAATTGAGAACGGAAATATAAGCAGGCTATCGGCATCTGATCTTGTTGTAGATTGAACTTGTTTGATCCGGCTGCATGCAACTGCAAGGTGTACGTTACCTTAAAATAAAATTTGGGCGTTCCCATTCGGGTCGGGACTTCTCCTGGCTCTCGCTATCGCGAGCCGGTCTTTTCATCCCTGCGGTGGAAGACCACCTGGGTCTGAAAAGACTGCTGTCCTGCATTGCCATTACGGACAGCACCCTCCGGCCTCCCTAACGCAAAAACATTGTGACCTGTGCAAATAAATAAAACATACTTAAAAATCAAAAGGTAATTTTAATCGAAAGGCTAATATTATGGCCAATGCTAGTACCGAATAAGAGATTGTAATTAGCAGCATAGTCAAAATGGTTTAAACCAGCGCAAATCTTTAGACCTGGCCCACCCCAAAAATGCTCCCAAACATAAGAGCCCCCATCAATGACCCAGTACCCTATAGAAGCAGTTGGGGAAAAGGACAAAAATCTTTTGTAGATAAATTCGTAACTATATGTGAAGCCGCCACCTAAAGCATCTATAGAATATTTAGAACCCAAGTCCCATAAATAATTTAACCCATAAGAGATATTTTTAAATTTGAAACCGAACTCAAATGCTGGACCAAAACAAGAATAACCCTTTACAATGAAGTAGGAAAAGGCAGGTTCAACATAAAATCGCAATGGATTTTTAACATAAAACATGCAATTGTTAACTTGATCTGGAAGTATAATCACATATTTTTCAGTAGATTTTTTATCAGAAAATGCTTGAAGATGATATATGCCCGGAGATAGCTGCATAGCCGTTTTGAAATTGTAAGAGATTTTCTGACCGTTAATAAACAAATCAGCATTATTTGGATAAAGATCTAGTAATAACGATCCTAATCTAGAACTATCAAAATGCATTGGGGTTAAATGAATGTTATTATTTGGCTGTATCGAAATGCTATCATTGGCATATAGTAAGCTGGTTAATAAAGCAATTTGAAACAAAAATAATATGATTCTCATAATTTACCAAATATAATATTATAACTTATAAAATCAATCAATATTTGTAAAATAATATCGAATTACCACATTCTCACCTATCCCCGACAAAACTAAAAAAAACCAAAACCCACCAAAAGCGAACAGGAATAATTGAATATGCAATTGATTGTTTAATCGATTTAATCTTTTAACTTTCTATAAAGTTCAATTTTTGACTAATCTTATTGTTAGTCCCTGCCTCTTATCATAGGTATTGGCTTCTGAGCAAAAGGTTAGTTCAGATAAAAGGCAACGAGTCCATGCGGTTTTTATATCGGCCGCTTCAGGTAACCACCATGCAGATTTTAGTTCACTCCCATAATAGCCATAAAATGTCCCATCAACATTTTTATATCCTGAAGGTAGCCCGTTGAACCCACTTCGGTTATTTTCGGGCAAATCAGAACCGATTACTTTATTCCAGCCAGTTTTTGCTGCGAGTGCTTGTGCAACACTTAACTTTGATGTACTTCCATTCTTGGTATAACCTTGTTTATTAATAAAAGTTAACAAGGTATCCCATTCTCTTCTGGAAGGTATATGCCATCCTGGCGGTGCAAGTTTTTCAGTTTTTACTGCATACCAATTATAGTACAGCCCATTTATATTTACAAAGACAGAGTCAAAATTGTTTGCTGATCCACCTTTATACATATAAGTATAGGCAGGTGTTGCAAGTTTTTCCCATGAACCATGTACAACAGGTATCGATTCTCCATCATTGAATTTAGTTGTTCTGAGATTTTTTACGGTCCATACTTTTTGCCATATTGGACAGTCAGATAAATATTGCCGTCAATGTCTGTAACTGTTCCATAGCATTCAATCATTTTGATCGCAATGTCGCATGTATCACCATTTTTTACTGAGGCTCAGTAATCGATATACCCATCCTTACGCACCTGGATCACATCACTAAAGGAAGTATCAGGCGTTATCGTTGCATATTGGTCACCAGTTCTATATTTCATCCCGGTATAAACCATGGATCGAATAGTAATGCCTTGTAACTTGAAAAAACTGATTGAAAAAATAAGCATACCATTTTTTACATTAAGTACATACAATCCATTACCCAGATTTAAGTCATTGAGTATATGGTGTCCTGGTTCAAATGTTCTCCTTATTTTTGCGATTTCTCTACCAGAAATGTTGACAACAAATATTTCCAAAGGTGTTATTTTGTCCAGAGCAACTGTTATGAAACCACTTGCAGAACCAAACCGTATTCCCTGATAAAAAATACCAGAATTAAATGATGGTTCCACGTTCAAGCTGGCGAGATGAAAATTTCCATTACTATCGGTCTTTGTTGTTAGATTGTTTTTTTCAAGTAAAACAACTGCATTCGATAATGGGTGAAGACCTGATGTATCGGTTACGGTTCCACATATACGAATTGTTCTTGGAAAACCTACTTGGCAACACAACGTGATTGCGATTAATACTTTACAATAAAACATTCATTGCCTCCAATTTACATATCTGATAGTGATTACAAGTTAAAGATATACTGAGTTAAAGTAACCATTCGGGCGACAATTTTTCTATTAATAATAATATTCATTTTTGCTCGTTATTATTCATTACTATTGCGTGCCTTTCTTATTCATTTGCCACTCAATTGCTAATGCGGATTGGAATTCGAACCTTCCTGTTTCACGCTTTTTCCTCACTCAACTAAAACCCGTCACGAGAAGTAATTCCCACCCATCCCTGACAAAACTAAAAAAATCAAAACCCACCAAAAGCGATCAGGAATAATTGAGAACGGAAATTTAAGCAGGCTGTCGGCATGGGATCGTGTTGTCGATTGAACTTGGTTGATCCGGCAGCATGCAAATGCAAGGGTTACGTTACCTTTAAATAATATTTAGTACAGTGGAAATGCAAGAGGTTTCGGGGAATGACGGCTGAGGGACTGGGGGACAAAGGGACTGGGGGACAAAGAGACTGGGAGACCAAGAGACGGGGAGACCAAGAGACGGGGGTACTGGGGGACAGGGAGAAAAGGGGATGGCCGGATTTTTAAAAATAATGAGCAGGGCTGCTGATAATCAGGGAATAACCGTATGTTGTAACTATGGTCTCATTCGAAACCTTTGTTTAGTGTATTTCGTGGTTTAAAGTGGTGAATCCTACGGCATCAGACTTCCGACGAAAGCAAAGGGTTCTGGGTGTGGGGACACTGAAGTTGCGGCGTACACCTATACTGACTGACCCACACCATCTCGCCCGGCGAACCATATAAAAAAAGTAAATTGAAAAGTAAGTGTGTTTATGTCAACATTAAGTTAAAACCCACCAAAAGTAGTGACGAGGCTGGAGAGTCGAGGGGGAAGAAGAGGATAGCGGATGGTGGTCAGAGGACGATCAGTAAACTGCATGCAATGTGTTATTTCCCGTTAAGGGCATCCAACACCTTATAATAGGTATCTTTTTTCTGGCCATTACTAAAAAGAAGTGATTGAGAATTCGCGCCATTACATTCCGACGTGTTAAATGTATTTAACCATGAATCCTGGTCATTTATACCCCAGAAGGTAATTGCGACACATCTGGGCTGGGCGACACAGACCCTGGTCATCTGGTAATAGAGTTCCAGTTGTTCAGATTTTGAAATCTTGTTACCGCAAAGATTGACATCCCATTCTGAAATAATAACATCAAGTCCCAGGTCTGCGTAGAACTGCATGTGTCCCTTAAGATTCTCAGCTGTTGCGAGATTATTTGGTGGGCCAAGATGCGTCTCAAAACCTATACCATCGATAGGTGTGCCATCATCAATCCATTGTTTGATGATTTTTCTGGCAAAATCTGTTTTATTATGATCACCTTCCAGACTGGCATCATTATAATAAAGCTTTATATCCTGCATACCATGATTATCTGCATATTCTCTGGCAATCTGGAATGCCAATTTGACGTAATCCGGACCGATCTCATTATAAAAAACAGAATTTCTCATTGCGACAGTCCCTTCACCTGCATCGTTCTCGCCGACAAATGCTTCATTGACAACATCCCAGGCCTGGATTTTACTACCGAAATGTCCCATCACTTTTTCGATATGGTTTTTCATGATATTAAGCACCCGGTCTCGCCCCCTTACCTGACTTACCCATGAAGGAAGCTGGGCATGCCACACAAGCGTGTGCCCTTTGATTTTCATTCCATTCTGCTGTGCCCAGTTAACAATAGCATCTCCCGGAGTAAAATTGAACGAGTTTTCACGGGGTTCAATTGTCTCCCATTTCATCTCATTTTCTGCAGTTACATAGTTGAATTCCTGTGCGGCAAGGTTTGTAAGCTTGTTTGATGATACAGCTGTACCGATCAGAAGTTTGTGATTACTGCAGGATCCTGCAGATTTGAGAGTCGTACCACTACAGTTTCTTAACGAATCCATACTTATGGCAGTATCTTTAATTGTATAGGAGGATAGTGTAATCCTTCTGTCATAAAATCCCTTTTTGCTTGCTATAAGCGTATCAGGAGCGGACATAGCTTTCGCCTTAGATAATCCGGCATGCTGCACGGAGTTCAGTTTTTGGTTCTTCAGATAAAAATCGTTACCAATCTTAATGAGAGGGATTGTACCGGAATACTGGTTGATCTTGAAGCGCAGGAAACTGATGTTCGATGCGTGTAATGGAATTTTCAGCGATAGTAAACTCCCTGGCTGGTTAGCAAAGTTCCTTGAGAAAAGGATTACTCCATTAGAAGAAAAAATCGTAATGAAACCATCAAACATTTCATATACCGAATTGATAACGAGCTCTCTTTTCTGGATCTGGAGTGATGCTGGCACAGAATTTAATGCGGTTGAAGAGATTATTTCTACGGGGGTAATAAGGCTGAACCTGCCTGATTCATCGGTGGTGGCGGTGAGATTATGTATTCCGCATAACGAAACGGTGACATCTTTCAATGGACCTCCACCATTTTGGATTATGGTTCCGGTAATGTTGACAGGTGCTGCAATTGAAGCAACTGCTATACACAGAAGTATTCCTGTAAAACCTGCGTTTATCATTTTCACTCCTTCATTATTTCTTCTTATATAGTTTCTGTTCTAAATTGACATATAAACACTCATATTTACAATTAGTATGATAATAAATCATTTGACAAAAAGGGGTGCTGTAAAGTATTTTCTGATTGACAAAAAGTTTCACATGAAACATCAGAAAAGGAACAGACA